>JAAXHE010000235.1 GCA_012271065.1 Candidatus Latescibacterota bacterium | reverse complement strand
GCCGTTCGCGGAAGGACGTCCCCGGTGCCAGTCCCACAGGTGGTTCCACAGCAACGCGCGTTCGTCCGCGTGGTTCCAGCCACCTCGCGCGGCACCCCCGGGCCCGCCGTGCCGCCAGCTCGGGGTGTCCGGTTCCCGCATCCGCGCGAAGAGGAATTTCATCATATAACGGGGCCCTTCGCTGGAATTCGGCATGGCCCGGTGCCACAGGTCGTAATGGACGATCGTGACGTCGCCCGCGTCCCCGCAAAGCGGCAGTTCCTCGCTCGCTTCCGCGTTATAGGTGTTGTTGTAGTGGCTGCCGGGCACGACGCCCGTGGGACCCAGGCGTATCGGAGTGGGCTGGGGGTAATAGAACGCCATGGCCCACCTTGTGTGATGGTGCCGCCGGTTCCAGCCGTCCATATGCATACGCTGACCGTCGCTTCCCGGCGGGTTGCAATGGCAGTGCCGATGCGGATGCATATAGTAGTTGGCGCCGAGTAGCCCCGTGAGCGCGCCGGCGACGTTCGGGTCATGGAAGACCCTTTGGATTTCCGGCAGCCTGGGCAGAAGGTTGTTCCCCGGGTTGCCTTCTTTCTCAAATATGTCGTCGGTGCGCCGGTAGATGTCGTCATGGAATTCCGGAGGAAGCGCCGTCTTGACGGAAATGAACCCGTTGACGACGTAGAACCGCATCTGTTCGTCGGTGAGCAGCTTGACTTCTCGCATGGGAGGACCTCTCTTCCGGCCGTCACGCCCGGGGGCGCCCCGGTTGCCAGGGATGCGCCAGCAGGGCTTCTTCGACGATGTCCGTGCCCCAACCCGGCGCTTCGGGTATGGCCATGCGTCCGTCGACGATGGTCGGCGGATCCGTGACGAGGTCGTCTTTCCAGGGCACGTCGTCGATGTCTATTTCCATGATGCGCACGTTTGGAAGCACGGCGCAGAGGCTCGCACTGATGAACGATGCGAGGTGGCTGTAGTAGTTGTGCGGGGCGACGTTCAACTGGTAGACTTCAGCGAGGTCCCCGATTTTCCTGGACTGCGAGAAACCGTTCCACGGAACGTCGACCATGAACACGTCGGCCGCCTGACGCTTAAAATAGGGAATATAGCCCCGCATGTGAAACAGATTTTCGCCGGTGCAGATGGGCGTGGAGGTGGACTGCCTGATCGCCAGGATGGCATCGGGATCGTACATGTCGATTTCAAGCCAGAGCAGGTTGAAGGGCTCTAGGACTTTTGCGATTCGCCTGCAGGCTTCCGGCTTGAAATTGAAGTTGAGGTCCAGGTTGATGTCGACGTCCGGTCCAACGGCTTCCCGGAGCGTGTCCACCAGGCTCTCGATATGCGTCAGCAGCCGATTCGATATCGCCTGGTCGGTCGTACCGGGTTTGCCGGCAAAGCCCGGAAAGTAGACCGAACCGGGATCGCCGGGAAACAGGATGTTGGTTTTGAGCGCCGTGAAGCCCTTTTGCACGACCTCGCGGCCCAGCGCGGCAACGTCGTCCAGGTTGCGCAGCGGCGGGGTCCCGATGAGTTCGTGCGCCCGGATCCTGCTGGTGCCGCAGTGCGACCAGTAAAGCCGGACGTCTTCCCGCGTGGGCCCGCCGAACAGCTCGACAACCGAAATGCCGAGGGCCCGCGCCTTGATGTCCACCAGGGCCAGTTCGATACCCGAAATGGCTTTCGCTGCCGCGCCGTCAGGACTCTGGCGGCTGCGCCTGACCATATCCTGGAACCGCATTTCGAACGGGCGCGGATCCCGCCCGATCAGCACGGCTTTGAAATCTTCAACCGCGCCTGCAACGCTCAGGGGCATCTTGTCGTCGCTGCATTCGCCCCAACCCGTAACGCCGTCGTCGGTTTCCACCTTGACCAACAGCCAGGACCGCCAGCCGGCGTCGACGTGGAACGTCTGTATATCCTTGATGCGCATTGAATCGCCTGTTCCCGGCCGCCCGGCGGGCAGCCTCAGAACAAAGAAACAGGGGGCGCGTGTCTGCCCCCTGTTCGCGTCGCGTGTGAATTGTGATTTACGGTTTTACGCGTCGAAATACAGCGCGAATTCGTACGGATGCGGCCTGAGTCGCATCTCGTCGATTTCGTTCTTGCGCTTGTAGTCGATCCAGTGGTCGATCACGTCCTGGGTGAAAACGCTTCCCTTGAGGAGGAAATCGTGATCGGCTTCAAGGGCGTTGATGGCTTCTTCCAGCGATCCGGGCGTCTGGGGGACTCTGGCCAGTTCTTCCGGCTCCAGATCGTACAGGTCCTTGTCAAGGGGCTCGCCCGGGTCGATCTTGTTCTCGATGCCATCCAGGCCGGCCATGAGCATGGCGGCAAAGGCCAGGTAGGGGTTGCACGAGGGGTCCGGGCAGCGGAACTCTATCCGCTTCGCTTTTGGGCTGGGCGAATACATCGGGATCCGGACGCAAGCACTGCGGTTGCGCTGGGAATAGGCCAGGTTGACCGGGGCTTCGTATCCTGGTACAAGGCGTTTGTAGGAGTTGGTGGTCGGCGCGGCAAATGCCAGCAACGCGTGTGCGTGTTTGAGGATGCCGCCGATGTAGTGGAGCGCCATCTCGCTGAGTCCGGCGTAGGCGGAACCGGCAAAGAGAGGTTCGCCGTTCTTCCACAGACTCTGGTGCACGTGCATCCCCGTGCCGTTGTCTTCAAAGAGCGGCTTGGCCATGAAGGTGGCTGTCTTGCCGTGTTTCCTTGCCGTATTCTTGACAATGTACTTATAGAGAATCAGCTTGTCGGCGCATGACAGCAGCGGTGCGAACCGGAAGTCGATTTCACCCTGGCCGCCGGTCGCCACCTCATGATGGTGGGCTTCGACTTCGATTCCGCAGTTGAGCATATGCAGAACCATCTCGCTCCGGATATCCTGAAGGCTGTCGGTAGGCGGCACCGGGAAGTACCCCTCTTTGTAACGCGGCTTGTAGCCCAGGTTAGGCTGTTCGTCCCGGCCGGTATTCCAGCGGCCTTCGTTTGAATCGACGTAATAGTAACCGGAATTGTTCGTCTGGTCGAAGCGGATATCGTCGAAGACGAAGAATTCGGCCTCGGGTCCGAATGTGGCCGCGTCCGCGATGCCTGAAGATTTAAGGTAGTTCTCGGACTTTTTCGCCACGGTTCTGGGGTCGCGGGTGTAGAGGTCTCTCGTGATCGGGTCTTCGATTTCACAGAATATAACGAGCGTGGGAATCTCAAGGAAGGGATCGACAAAGGCCGTATCGGCATCTGGCATCACGAGCAGGTCGCTTTCGTCGATGGATTGCCAGCCGCGCATGCTGGAGCCGTCGAAGCCGAGGCCGTCTTCGAACGTGTCTTCTTCGACTTCCTCCGCAGGCACGGAAAAATGCTGCCAAAGCCCCGGATAGTCCGTAAAGCGGAAATCCACGATCTTCACGTTGTTATCCTTGATCATTTCAAGGACGTCTTGAGGCGTCTTGCCCATGCTGCCGCTCCTTTCGGGTGTGGGTCGTTGAATGGTCTCCACAAATGTCAAGACGGATTTGGAACGGCGCAAATATACGGGCAGTATGTTTCGTATAGATTGCAATAATGTTAAATATATGTTAATAGCGGTACCACTCAGCATGAGCGGGCGATGCCGGCGGCGCCTGCCGCCAGAGTCCGGAAACAGACGCGGAACGGGGAATTTGCGCCGTTCCGGATCTGCTGTAAAAGGCTTGACAATAAACTTGCATTCCTTTATCATTTGAGGGAATACGGATTTAGGTGGATTCCGACAGTCTGAAGCTGCCCCTGCCATCCGGGTTGGCGTACGGGGGCATGCCGTCGGCATGCCAAAAACGTCACCCTTCACGCAGTCCGCTCTCCCCCGTTAAAAACCGTCCACTGACTCAGATCGTCAATCTACAGCTCAACGGGCATCTCCTCCGGCCCCCGCGGTCATTCTCTGAGGCTATCGGAAGGGGTGGGACGTATGTTGCAGGTACAGCAGCGCGAAGCGGTAATTCTGAATATTCTCATCAGCAAGCATGTCAATACCGGAGAGCCCGTCGGGTCACGCGCCATCGCCAGATCCGGTCTGGGTCTGAGTTCCGCCACGGTGCGCAATTCCATGGCCGACCTGGAGGAGAGGGGCCTGCTCACCCATCCACACACCTCGGCCGGCCGCGTACCCACGGACAAAGGCTACCGCTATTACGTCGACAAAGTGATGCCAAGGCAGACAATCGAGGAGGAGGAGCGCGAAAAGATCCGCGAGCGGGTAAGGGCATACGTTCGTGAGGGGGATATCGAGGCATTGCTGGAGCAGATGTCCAGATTGATCGCAGATCTCTCAATGAACCTGGGTATGGTTCTCTCGCCGAGGTTCGAGCGGGGCGTATTCGACCGTCTGGAAATGGTTCATCTGTCCGAAGGCAGGCTGCTACTGGTGCTTGCGATCAAGTCGGGGCTGGTGAAGACGATGGTGATGGAGGTGGACTCGGCCATCACGCCGGGCGAGCTGGACGAGACCTCGCGGGCGGTAAACGAACGCCTGTCCGGTCTCAGCGTGGCGGAAATCAGAGATTCGGTCGCAGAGCGGCTCAGGGAGGTCTCAAGCGGGTCTCCCAGGCTGCTGCGGGTGCTGTGCGACAGCGCGTTGAATCTCTTCCGGTTTCAGAACGGCATGGACCTGCATTTCGGCGGGGCCGGCAATTTCATAATGCAGCCGGAATTCAACCGCAAGAAAAACGACCTGGCCGCCCTCATGGAGCTGCTCGAGGCCCGGGAACCGATGATTACGATTCTGGACGAACGGACCGAACACGAGGGGATTTCCGTGACGATCGGCGCCGAAAACGGGCCGCCGCAACTCCAGGGCTGCAGCGTGCTTACGTCGCGGTACCGCGTTGGCGCCATTTCCGGGGTCATCGGGCTGATAGGCCCTACCCGCATCCCGTATGCGAGGCTCATTCCCCTGACCCGGTATATGGCCACGCTGGCCGAGGAAATGCTGGAACATTAGATGGAGGATACGCGCGAGAATATGGTAAACTCCGACGAAGTCAACGGCAAGGAAACAGAGGAGGAAACCGCCGAACCGGAACATAGCGGGGAAGCGGAGGCTTCCG
This sequence comes from Candidatus Latescibacterota bacterium, assembly GCA_012271065.1. Next base: position 3,768 of record JAAXHE010000235.1, on the reverse strand, counting down.
GGGAAGAAGACGCCCCGGACCCGCTCGAGGAAGCCCTCCGGGAGTCCGAAGCGTACAAGGACCGGTGGATGCGCCTGGCGGCCGAGTTCGACAATTACAAGAAGCGGAGGACAAGGGAGTTCGATGCCCTGGTACAATCGGCCAGCGAGAACCTGATTCGGGATCTGCTTCCCGTTCTCGACTCGGTCGCGCGTGCGCAGGAACATCGCGCCGACGGCGAGGAAGATTCAGAGGGATTCAAAGAGGGCGTCGCGATGATCATGGAGGCGTTTCCCAAAGTCCTTCAGCGTCGCGGTCTTTCCGAGATCGAAGCCGCAGGGCAGCCGTTCGACCCCAACTATCACGAAGCGCTGATGCAGATGACATCCGAAGATCACGAAGAGGGGCTCGTGATGGCGGTAGTGGAACGCGGCTACCGACTTGGCGATAAAGTGATCCGGCCCGCAAAGGTCGTTGTGAGCGGCGGAAGTGCGGGGGAGGCGCCCGAAACCGAAGAAGAGGGCGAGAAAGAAAGTGAAGCGAGGCAATCCTGAGCAGGGCCGGAATTCGGCTCTGTTGTCTGTTTTGTCATACTGTTCTGTCCCGGAAATAAGTTGCCTGAATTCGGCCGCTGAGTCGCCCGGCTCGCAAGGCGCTTGAGCGCAGGCGACCTGTGCAAGGTCAGCGAGCGAGGGGAACGCAGCGAGACGGGATGAATCGGCGGCCGAATGGTGAGGTATTTTTGGGACAGGACAATAGGAACGGATAATGTCCAAGCGCGATTATTATGACGTACTGGGCCTGCAGCGTGGCGCGACCGATGGCGACATCAAGAAAGCCTATCGCAAGCAGGCGATGAAATACCACCCCGACCGGAACGCGGGGGATGAACAGGCCGCGGCCAGATTCAAGGAGGCTGCGGAAGCGTACGAGGTCCTGGGTGATGCGCAGAAGCGCCAGGTTTACGACCAGTACGGGCACGCGGGCCTGGGCGGTCCGTTCCAGGGAGGTGGATTTCAATGGTCCGACTTCACCCATGCAACCGATTTTGAAGATATCTTTTCCAACCTCGACGACGTGTTCGGCGGCGGGATTCTGGGCGATCTGTTCGGCCGCCGCGGGGGTCGGCGCGGTCCACAGCGCGGTGAAGATCTCCGCATACCGCTGCGGTTGACGCTCGAGGAAATTGCGTCCGGCGTCCAGAAGCGGATCCGCTTCGCCCGCATGGACCGTTGCGACACCTGCGCCGGAAGCGGCGCCCGGTCCGGCGCGGCCGCCAGGACCTGCAGCGTATGCAACGGAATGGGGCAGGTGCGCCAGGCCACGAGGTCTCTGTTCGGGCAGTTCGTGAACGTAACCGTGTGCCCGCAGTGCAACGGCGAAGGGAAGGTGATCGGCGACCGCTGTTTGGAATGCGGCGGCGACGGCAGGATGAAGAAGACCGTAAGTCTGTCCGTCAATATCCCGGCGGGCGTCACCGACGGCAACTACATACCGTTACGGGGGCAGGGCAGCGTCGGGCCCAGGGACGGGGCCGCGGGCGATTGCATGGTATTGATCGAAGAGGCGGAGCACGAGCATTTCGAGCGGCACGGCAACGATATCCTCTATGAGTTGCCCATCAGTTTCAGCCAGGCGGCGCTTGGCGCGGAGGTCACTGTGCCCACGCTGAACAGCAGGGCCGAGATGAAGATCCCGGCGGGGACCCAGTCCGGGCAGGTTTTTCGGCTGAAGGGCAAGGGAATTCCGGAGCTGAACGGGTATGGTACAGGAGACCAGCTGGTCCGTGTGATGGTCTGGACGCCCGCTCGTCTCAACGAAGAAGAAAAAGCGCTCTTCCGACAGCTGGCCGATTTCGAAAACGTCCAGCCTCCCGAGGGTGGAAAGGGCTTGTTCGACCGCATGAAGGAGGCGTTTGGCGCGTAGCGTCCGTTTCGTACCCTACGCGGAAGGACACGTTGCGTGATCGCTGTATTGCGCGTTTCGTATACTCGTAGTTTCGTACTCTCGTAGTTTCTCATGTCAGCCTTGGAAAAAGGGGCTGGCTTTTTTGTAGCCGGGATTTTGTGAAACCGGATTCTATTCTGTGCGCAGTACCGGGAAGAAAGGGTCTCAGTACCCGCGAGACATCCAGAACCGCCCCGATCCAGGCCGAGAGGTGTTCCGACAGGCTCTCGGCCTTCTGATCATTCAGAAGTTCCCATGGACGCGCCGCGTCGATATCACGGTTAATTTCGTCCACACGCCGCCAGATGGCCCGGAGAGCGCCGGCGAAGTCGAACCTGTCCAGCGCGCCGCTCACGTCAGCCGGAACATGGGTATCACGCGTATCCGGGGGACCGCAACCGGACCTCCCGCAGAGGGCTTCCAGCCGGCGCGCGAGGTTGCCAAGCCCATTCGCCAGGTCCGAGTTGTAGAGTTCCCGCAGCCGGGCTACCGAAACGTCTCCGTCCTCTCCGGAGCGGACGGCGCGGAGCAGGTAGTACCGGAGGGCGTCGGCGCCGAATCGGCGAATCAGAGGGAACGGATCGACGGTGTTACCCTGCGACTTGCCGATCTTGCGGCCCTCCACGGTCAGGTGTCCGTGGACGAAGATGGTCCCGGGCAGCGGCAGGCCGGCTGAGAGCAGCATGGCCGGCCAGTAAATCGCGTGGAATTTGAGGATGTCTTTGCCGATGACATGGATACTGTTGGCGCATTTACGCCAGTAGCGTTCGAAATTGTCGACGTTTGAACCATAACCCGGCCCTGTGAGGTAATTCGTCAGGGCGTCGAACCACACGTACATAACCTGCGATGCATCTCCCGGTACGGGTACGCCCCAGCCTCCCGATCGCTCCCGATTGCGGGAGATGCTGAAATCCTGCAGGCCCTGGCGGATGAACCCAAGCGCCTCGTTTCGCCGGGTTTCCGGGAGAATGCGAAGCTTCCCGGATGCTATCAGCGTCTCCAGCGGTTTCTGATAGGCGGACAGGCGGAAGAAATAGTTCGTTTCCTCGACGTTCTCGGGAACGACGCCATGTACAGGGCACCGTCCGTCGGCCAGATCCCTTTTCAAGTAGAAGTCTTCGCAGCCCACGCAATACAGACCCCGGTATTGTCTGAGGACGATATCCTCCTTCCGGCAGGCCAGCCAGAACCGGGAGGCCCCGCGGAAGTGGGCGTCGGAGGAGGAGCGAATGAAAGCGTCATGAGAGATATTGAGGGCCCTTGCGAGGTCCCGGAAGACAGCGGCGTTCCGGTCGCAGAGCTGACCGGTGGGCAACCCTTCGCTCGCCGCGGCCTGCACGTTTTTGAACGCGTTCTCGTCGGTCCCCGTCAGGAAGAAGGTGTCGTTGTCCTGAAGACGGCGCCATCGGGCGATAACGTCAGCCTGTACCAGTTCCAGCGCGAAACCCACGTGTGGGCGGGCGTTGACGTAGGGAATCGAGGTCGATACGTAGGAGGTTTTCATGGCGTTTCCTTTCTGAGTAAAAAAAACCCACCGCCGATCCGTCGGCGGTGGGTGGGTCGAATACGGTAACAGTGTCATTCAGTTCAGGTCAAGGGATGCTCCGCCGCAGGATTCTCGAAAGGGAAGGAGGACATCATGCACATCGGGATCGCGGCGACATGAGTCGACGCCGTGCCATTCCTTACGACTGAGGGCCGCCCTGATACACGCGACCTGAAAGCTGACAATTGAACAGATTTCATTTACAGCACCCCTTATTGTGTGGGCTTAAAGATAGAAGGTCGGCCATGAATTGTCAAGCGCGGAATTCTTAACCTGAATAATTCATAAAAAAG
>JAAXHE010000077.1 GCA_012271065.1 Candidatus Latescibacterota bacterium | reverse complement strand
CCTGATTTATTTCGGATTAAGGCTAGCCTTTCGACTTCATATTTCGCGTCTTCGTTCCAAAATTCCAGCGTCGCGGCTCGCGGTACCAGGGCGGAGCGCACCCGACGCGACCCGAAGAAAAGCAGTTCCGCAGACCCCGCCCCCGGCTTATTTTCGTTTTAATTGGCGCCACCCAACCTTATACTTGTACACGTACGGGACATCGACAGCAAACCGGAGGCGACGACCATGGATTCGACGATTCGATGGGGTACAGGCGGCGCCGGAGGCGCGTATTTTCTGGCCACACCCGGCGAGCTTGCCATTGACCTGCAGAAACGCGACCGCAACGTCCACAACCGCCGCACGGACCTGCGCGCGCTATTGGTAACGCCCGACCGAAAGGTCGTACAGGAGGCGACGCTCCCCGACACCGGACTATGCGATGGTAACGGTCCACTTCAACATACACGGTTGTCGACGCTTGTCAACCACAAAGGCATCTACAAGCTCAACATCACGATTTCCAATGACAGGTACGGCGAGGAAATCGTCTGGGCTTTCCGCACCAACTGCAGGCATTACCTCATCGAGACTTCCCGAGGGCACAAGGACGCCCGGCACGAGGAACCCATCGTCCTGCTCGCGCCGGAGCATTCCGGTGACGTCTGCTTTCTTCCTCCCCGCGATGCGTTCGCCGTGGAGATCGAAGACCTGCCCCGTTCTGTGAAAGCGCTGTCCGTATTCGATGCTTCCGGCAGCACCGTAGACACCCTTAAGGTTCGGGGCGGACGTGTGACGCATACGTTCCCGGCACGCGCTCACCGTCCCACGCCCTGGCGCCTCCACCTGCCCGCCCAGCAAGCCGTTATCCACATCGACGGCGTCACGCGCTGGACGGACGACGACCCGCACGCGAATATGTCCTACTGGACCCCGCACCTGGAGACTTTCTTCCCCCTCCACGCCTGTCGCTGGTTGCTCACACCCTACAACCGAAACCTGAACGTCCGCCCGGGAGCGTCCGGTGCGATCGACTTCCAGGTGAGGAACAGTTCCAACAGCCCGCAGACCGTGCGTCTGACGCCCGAATGCGACGGGGCTGCCGCCCTTCCCGTGCAACTCTCCGCGGACACCGTCAATCTTGGCGCGATGGAGCGCGCGCGGGTCACTGCCCATTACCAGATGCCCGATTCCACAGGCGAAGATGAATCCCTTACGTGCCGGCTGAGGGCCACGTCCGAAACCTACCCCGAAGTATCCACGTATTCCACGTTAACGCTCAGGAACGGAACGTCGCCTGTTAGACGACCCATCCGCCTGCCCCTGGTTCTGAAGCCCTACGAACATGAGAACGCGCAATTCGGTTTCGTGCCCGACTGTCCGGTTGAGAACCAGGTCTATTTCGATCTCGACAACCGGCCATTCGTACGTACCGAAAGAGGGATCAGCACATATCGGGACGGTCGCTGGACCGAGTCCGACTTCCGGATTGCCGTCCGGGGCATGGAGAACGGGGTGCTTGGGACCGCGTCCACCAAGATTGCCTTCGATGGGGAGAATCTACTATATAATGTGGTCAATGTCAACGGTCAACCCAACCTGCTGTATTCCGAGGACCAGGGCCACTCGTTTTCCGCGTGCGCGATCCCCGGCAGGGAGGATTGTCCGCGGACGTTCGATATCGAATGGTTCACCGGCCATAATTCCAGTGACGGCCCGCCACCCATCCTCCGCTACTCCCTTACCGGGGAAGATGTACGCCTTTTCTGGCGGAAAGTCAATGACCTGGAGGTTTTTCTGCCTGAGAAGACATCTCACGGTCTGTCGCTGGGCGAACCGATTCTCGTCTCCGATTGGTGCATCGGTCTCTCCCAGCACTCCGGGATTCCGGCTTCGGTAGTCTCGAGGGAAGGCAAGGCACACGTCATCTGGGCCGAAGCGACCGACCCGGACGAAGACGTTCCCGGCGTGCCGACGTACGTCGCCACAATCGACAGGGAGACGCGGGAAATGAGCGCGCCCGCGCTGGTATGCTACGGCCCCCCCGCAAACGATATCCACAATTCTCCCAGCATCACCATGGACGGGCAGGGCTATCTGCATGCGCTGTCCGGCACCCACGGATGCCCCTTTCCGTACGCCCGATCGCTGGGCTCGAACACGGCTGACGCCGGCTGGACGGAGCCCCGGGAAGCCTGGCCGGACGCCCGGCAGACCTACATCGGCTTCGTTTGTGACCCGGAAGACACGCTGCATTCGGCCTTCAGACTCTGGTGGAACGGCACAAGCTACTTCCCGGCCGGCAACTATGCGACGCTCGCCCATCAGCAGCGCCCCCAGGGCGGGGCATGGCAGGAACCCCGTGTCCTTGTCGTGCCACCGTTCTCCGAATACAGCGTCTTCTACCACCGGCTGACCATAGACCGCATCGGGCGGCTGTTCCTCTCGTACGACTACTTTTCGACGTACTGGTTTTACCGGAATGACCACCCGGACAGCCGCCGCTCGCTGATGATGTCCCCGGACCGGGGAGACACGTGGAAACTGGTGGAGACCTCGGATCTGACCGGATCCTGAACTGAGGGTTGTGGTCGTCCGTCCACGACCACCGTGCAACAGGTCGAAGAAGGGATCGCTGACCATGGCAAGGAGCAAGTCTCGCAGGAATGGACCGGCCCGGGATGACGAGACCGCCGGTGTCGCCGAAATCTGCAAGGCAGCGCTTGGGGGCGACGTGGATTCGGTGCAGACCATCCTGAAGCGCGAACCCGATCTCGCGCGCCGGGACGGTGTACAGGGTTATCAGGCCATTCACTACGCTGCGCGTGAGGGCCACCTGGAGGTGGTCAGGCTGCTCCTGGCTGCCGGCGCCAGCCCCACCCGGATAACCTACCGGGAGCGCGTGACGGCGATCGATATGGCCCGCCACCACGGGCATACCGACGTGGCGGAAGCAATGGAAGCCTGGCGGTTGCGGCAGTCCGGAGAGACAGAGACCGGAGTCGAGCTGTGCCTGGCCGCGGCCAGAGGCGATCTTGGACGCTTGAATGAACTGCTCGATGCGGACCCTGCGGGGATACACGGTGTAAACAGGCGCGGCGATACGGCGCTTCACGTCGCGGTGGAGAATCATCATGTCGACGTGACTCAGGAACTCCTGTATCGCGGCGCCGATCCGAATCGAACGAACGCTCGAAAGAAGAAGCCAATCCACCTTGCGCTCGGTCCCCGGCCAAAACGCGGGTGGGACCCGCAACCGAGCCCGCTCTGGCCGGTCATCGGGGGCATCCTGTTGGGACACGGCGCGGAATACGACCTGTGGGTTGCGTGCGCCATCGGCGACGTCCATGGCGCGCGGAGGATTCTGGATGGCGATCCCGACGCCGTGAATGACTGGGCCCGGAACTACCCCGGCATGGACGCGTATCCGATCTCCATTGCGGCCGACAGGGGACACCTCGAGGTCGTGCGCCTCCTGCTGGAACGGGGCGCGGATCCGGACACGCCATACGACAAGTACGAAGGGTACCCCGTGGCCGAGCGGGGCGCCCCGTTACACGCGGCGGCGCTCAACGACGATCTGGAGATGGCAACGCTGCTCCTTGAGAACGGGGCATCGGCGCATACCGTGATGGACGCGTCCGGCAACGCCTTGAACTGGGCGATCGCGAACGGGAACGACGCGATGGAAAAACTGCTGTTGCGGCACGGCGCATTTCCCGGGTTCGACGACGGCGTCGCGCCTGGATTCTACGCCTCGAACAGCGACAACATCGCCGTCGATGCCGCGCTCGTAAACTCCGATCCATCGTGTGCGAAGGACGTTCTGAAGGGCGCCGTCCACGGCGGTCATCCTGATCTCGTGGCACTGTGCCTCTCACAGAATCCGGGCTTTCCCGAGAGCGAAATGCACGACGTGTTGTGCCTGGCCATGCGGATGTGGCGCCTCCGATGTCCGCGCAACCCGGGAAAGGCCCGGCCCGAACACTTCTACGCCTGCTTCGAATGCCTTCTGGATCACGGGTTCGATCCGAATGCGCGCGACAGGAAGGGCGGTCTCACCCCCCTTCACTGGACCGCTGAAATCACCTGGCACGTTAGCGAGCAGGACCGGATCGTGTTCGCGGAAAAGCTGATTGACCACGGTGCGGAGTTGAACGCGCTGGGCGGAGAGAGGCAATCCACGCCGCTCGGAATGGCAGTACGTTTCGAGTGGCCCGAACTCGCCAGGTTCATGCTGGAAGCGGGCGCAGATCCGAATCTGGCGGGTGCGACGTGGGCGACGCCTCTGGCCTGGAGCGAGAATCCGCAGGGCCACAAAGAATACGCTCGCCTCGACACGAAGATAACAGACATCGGCGCTTTGCTCAGGCGATACGGCGCGGAGAAATAGAGCGGCTTACGCGCCGCCGGGACAGTGAACGACGGGTCTGCCGTGCATCGCCCGCCGGCAATCGACACAGGTGGCGGTGACACACCGTGCAGAATTCCACACGGCATTCCAACAGGGACCGTCTCCGTCTCGAACAGTATAGAGATACGTCCAATCTCAACGCGCGATACGAACTCCACGCACGATTCAGTACGAACAGACGCGGCTGGCACCCGTGGGTCTTCGATCAATTCACGGCGCCTTCCGGAGGGAAGATCCTCGAAGTCGGGTGCGGGCCGGGCTACCTCTGGATCCACAACGCGGAAAGAATACCTGCGCAGTGGCAAGTCACGCTTTCCGACTTCTCGCCAGGAATGGTCAGGGCCGCGAGAGACGGTCTGTCCAGAATCGAGGCGACGATCGACTTCGTCGTGTGCGACGTCCACGCGATCCCTTTCGGCGTCCAGGAATTCGACGTCGTCATCGCGAACCACATGTTCTATCACGTACCGGACCGGCGGAAAGCATATTCCGAAATCCGTCGGGTGCTGAAACCGGGTGGCCGTCTCTACGCGGCTGCAAATGGCAAGGCTGACAAGAGGAGCATCTCCGAACTTGCGCGCAGGGTGAATCCGAATATATTTCAGGACAAGGCGGGAAACTCGGACTGGTTCAGCCTCGAAAGCGGCCTCAAGGAGCTTGACGAATGGTTCTCCAACGTGTATTTACAGAATTACAAAGACGCTCTCCAAATTACGGAGTCCGGACCACTGGTCGCCTATTTCAAGTCGTTCAACCGGCTCAGCGCCAGGGAATTACGGGAATTGGGGAAAATCGCGGACCGGGAGATCGCCAGCATGGGCGCGATACATATCAGGAAACAACCGGGCCTTCTGTTGTCCAGGAAACAAATATAAACTCGCTTAGCAAAGGGGATTTACATGATCTACCAACTCAAGATCACCATGCTGAACATCGAGCCGCCGATCTGGAGACGCGTCCTCGTTGACGGGCAGAGGTCTCTGGACGACCTCCATCTGTACATCCAGATCGCGATGGGATGGACCAACTCCCATCTCCACGAGTTTCGCATAGGCGACACCCGTTACGGGATATACGACCCGGAATTCGGAAATCCTGGTGAAGACGTGCAGGAAGAAGAAATGTTCACACTGGAGCAGGTGGCGCCCTTCGTCGGTGTCGAGTTTCTCTACGAATATGATTTCGGAGACAGTTGGGAGCATCACGTGAAAGTCGAAGCAATCGAAGAATCTGAAGAGGAGGAGTTCAAGCCCGTTTGTCTCGCGGGCGAGCGGTCCTGTCCGCCGGAAGACGTGGGCGGAGTCCCAGGATATGCAGAGTTCCTTGAGGCCCTGGCGGACAGCGACCATCCGGAACATTCCTCGATGATGGACTGGATCGGCGGTGAATTCGACCCCGAGTACTTCCCCATCGACAATGTCAACAATTACCTGGCTGAGTTTGATATTGACGCATTCTACGATTCCATAGTTGATGTCTCCTATACCTATCGACAAGGTCAATATCTGGCCTTCATTCATTACTACATCAAGGTGAACGGCATTCCGCCCGCCCAGGCCGATATCCAGCGCTACTTCGGCGTTACGGCTCCGTCGGTCAACAGCATGCTCAAGCGATTGGAAGAGCAGGGCTTCATCTCACGGGTTGCGCGTCGTCCGCGCTCGATCAAGGTTCTCGTTGACCAGGCGAACCTGCCGGAACTGGAATAGAGTCTGACAGTGAAGCTCTTGCGCGAAGCGCGTGCATATTATCCATGGCTTCCGCTTAAGGATTCGTGTACAATCAGAATAGGGCAACTCGAATTCCAGGATACAGGAACGCAATGAAGACGCTCAGCGAGCAAGACGTCGAGGCCTTCAGGGAACAGGGGTACCACGTTGCGCGCGGGGTATTCGGGCTGGACGAGATCGCGCGTTTGCGCGAAGGTTATGACTATATCCTGGAGCTGGCTTCGCGGACGGATCTGCCGGTGGAAATCCTCAATGGCCGGCGGAACGACGCGCACATTCACCTGCAGACTCCAGGGCCGATGGCGGGGCCCGACGCCGTCCGATATCTGCGCAAGGTCCAGTGGCCCGCTCTGATTCATCCGGCGTTTGAAGAGATCCGAAACAGTCCCCGATTCCCCGAGCTCCTGGCGCCGCTGATCGGAACGACGTTGAAGCAGTATATCAACCAGATCAACTTCAAGATGCCGGGCGGGAAGATCGAGTTTCCGTGGCACCAGGACGTGCGCCCCACGCCCGCGTTTCGCGATCAGGTGAACAACTATGTGCAGACCATCGTCGTGGTGGACGAATCGAACGTCGCCAACGGTTGTTTGCACGTCGTTCCCGGGAGCCACAAACTGGGCGACTTGAGAGTGAAGAGGTACGCGAAGGGGAGCGTTGAAGAGCTGGTTGACGTCTCCGCTGCCGTTCCCTGCGAGGCCATGCCGGGCGACGTAGTGATGTTCACGTCGTACACGGTCCACGGCTCGTCGCCCAATACGACGGGACGGCCCCGGCGGTCCTACATCAACGGATTCGTCCGCGCATCCGCGTGCGACGTGGGGAGATGGGCGTTTCTCGAAGGGAAGCCCGTACCCATCACGAGCGATTACGACCACCACGCGATACGATACGCGCCGAATACACCATTCCCAGCGGAAGAATGAAAGACTTGATGACGGAAGGACATGACTTCGATCGACTGACCCGGCGGCTGGAGGCACTGGACCTGGCGGATATGGAGGTGGAGACGGCCGGATTCGTGGACGGTTATCCCATCTATTGTATCCGGTTGGGCGGTGATCCACGCGGCAGAAAACGCGTGCTTCTCTCCGGAGGCGTCCACGGCGACGAACCGGCCGGACCGGAAGCGGTCCTCGCCTTCCTTGAGCGGAATCCGGCCGACCTGCTCCGGTCCTTTACGTTTCTCGTTCTGCCCTGCGTCAATCCTTGGGGATACGTCCACAACAGGAGGGAAAACCGGGAGGGTGATGATATCAACCGCTCGTTCTCGGAGCCCCACGTTCCGGAGGGCGAAATTGCCAGACGGATATTGAAAGGAAAGCGGTTCGACCTGTACGTGGATTTTCACGAGGACTGGGAGGCCGCAGGATTCTACATGTACGAGGGCCGGCGCGATGAAGACTGGGCCGGTTCGCATATCGTCGGGGAGGTCGAAAGGATCGGCGCCATCGATCCGGACGGAGAGGACGATGAGAACGACGTCCCCATCTCCCGGGGCGTCTACAGAGTCGCCCCGTCCTGGGGCGCCGGCGGGATCGTCCCTTACGTATTCCACCACCATGCCGACCACGTACTCATCTTCGAGACGCCAACGGAATGGCCGATGGCGCAGCGAACGGCCGCGCATCTCGCCGGTCTGGACACCGTCCTGGATTGGACACTCGAGAATCCTGTACGTGATCATTGATCTCTCTCCATCGCTTTCGTCGACCCCATGCCCGAACGTATACCCAGGTGGATCTTCTTCGATAGTTTCAACACGCTCCTGGACGACTTCGATGAAACCGGAGACGAGTCCGGATTGAGTTCGATTCTGGATCTGCCGGTCCGGGAAGGATACTTCGCCACTGCACGCGACTTCGCAGACGCCTATTTGCAATGGCGTAGAAGCCGGTTGTCCGGCGCCGACTCGAGGGAGGTACTGCTACCGGACCGTCTGACGGACGTTCTTGCGGGATCGGGAAAGACGGGTCGAACCCCCGTTCATCGTCTCGTACAAGAGATGGTCGACGAATTCGAGAGGTCCTATCCGAAGCAGGTCCGGCCAACGCCCGGGGTCGAGGCGATGCTGGCGACGTGGCGCGGTAGAGTTCGAATGGGCGTCGTCTCGAATTTCTACCTGCCCGGATGGCCGGAGCAGCTGCTGGCGGACCACGGACTGCTGCAGCATTTCGAGTTCGTCGTCGACAGCGCCGAGATCGGATTCAGGAAACCCGGCGCCGAGATCTATCGCGAGGCTCTCCATCGGGCCGGTCTCACGGACGACCGGGCAGGCGACGTCGTGTTCATCGGAGACAACCTTCGCAACGACGTCCTGGTGCCGAGGTCGCTGGGCATGAGCGCGATATACTTCGATCGTTCGCTCGATCGTCCGATGGCGGTACGGGAAGAATGGGCGGATTCGATCACCCGCTGGGATGCGTTCAGGCCGAGATGAGAACCTTCGCCGGCCCTTCGACAGGCTCAGGGAACGGCTCAGGGCAGGGCTTCGTAGCCACAGATTCGAGGCGCCGGTCCGGGAATGCGTTCCAAATCTGAAGCCGGCACCTTGCGTTTGGCACGGATGCGCATTATATTCGGGTACGGAAAGACCTCGACACCATCTGAACACGCCTGACACCGGCGTCCACAGACACCGTATGAGGAAATCTCATGGCCCTGGAAGCCTTCCATCCCGTTGTTCGGCAATGGTTTAATCAGAATTTCAACGGCCCGTCCGAGATTCAGTCGCTGGCCTGGCCTGAAATCGCGAACAGGCGGAACGTGCTCCTGTCAGCGCCCACCGGATCCGGGAAAACGCTCGCCGCGTTTCTGGCGGTCCTGAACGACCTGTTCGAGCGGCGTCTCAACGGTACCCTGGAGGACCGGACCCACGTCGTCTACGTATCGCCACTGAAGGCGCTGAGCAACGATATCCATCGCAATCTGCAGCTACCGCTCAAGGGCATCAAGGCGCTTCTGAAAGAAAACGGCTGCCCCGATGCGGACATACGCGCGATGGTCCGAACGGGCGACACGCCGGGCACAGAACGAACAAAGATGGTCAGGACGCCCCCACACATCCTGGTGACCACGCCGGAATCCCTCTACCTTCTCCTCACGAGCAACGGCGGCCGGGAAATGCTGAGCAACGCCGGCACCCTGATCGTGGATGAAATCCACGCGGTTGCCGGAAACAAACGCGGCGCCCACCTGTCGATTTCCATGGAACGGCTCGCGCGGCTGACCCGGAGCCCGCTGCACCGGATCGGCATCTCCGCCACCCAGAAACCCATCGATCGGATGGCGCATTTTCTCACCGGAGGCGCGGAATCCTGCGAGATTCTGAATATCGGGCACCGACGCGAAACGGAACTCCGGATCGAACTGCCCGAGTCTCCGCTCACGGCGGTCATGGCCAACGAAGTCTGGGAAGAGATCCATCAGTCGCTCGAACACGCCGTCAACGAACACCAGACCACCCTGATCTTCGTACCCACGCGCGCGATGACCGAACGCCTGTCGCATCATCTGTCCGAGCGCCTGGGCCCCGAAGTCGTCTCGGCGCACCACGGGAGCATGTCACGCGAGAAACGCCAGGAGGCGGAGACAAGGTTGAAAGCGGGGGCCCTCAGGGCGCTGGTGGCCACGGGATCTCTGGAACTGGGCATCGACGTGGGATCCATTGATCTGGTCATTCAGATCGGTTCTCCCAAGTCCATCGCCACGCTGCTTCAGCGCGTGGGCCGGTCCGGTCACACGCTCGAAGGCACACCGAGAGGGAAGCTGTTTCCGCTCACCAAAGACGAACTCGTGGAAGCGGTGGCGCTGCTCGACTCCGTCCGCCGCGGCGAACTGGACACCCTTCCCTTTCCGGAAAAACCGCTGGACGTGCTTGCCCAGCAGATCGTGGCGGAAGTCGCCTGCGACGAAGTCACGGCGGACGCGCTCTACGACGTCGTCCGCAAGTCGTTTATCTATAAGGATTTGAGCAGAGAAGAGTTCAACGGCGTCATACAAATGCTGGTCGAAGGATTTACATTCCGGCGGGGCACGCGACGGTCCTACCTGCACTTCAACCCGGTTACGCGCACGTTGAAGGCCCGGAAGGGCGCGCGTCTCAACGCGACCGTCTCCGGAGGGACCATTCCCGACCAGTTCGACTACGACGTGCGCCTCGAACCCTCGGGCGTCCAGATCGGCTCCGTCCACGAGGATTTCGCCGTCGAGAGCCTGCCGGGAGACATCTTCCAGCTGGGCGCCGCGTCGTGGCGGATCCTTAAAGTGGAAACCGGAAAGGTGCGGGTCGAGGATGCCGACGGACTGCCGCCGACGATGCCGTTCTGGATCGGAGAAGCCCCGGGCCGGTCCGCGGAGCTGTCAACAGCGGTCTCCCGCGTCCGCGAGGAAGTGTCCAGGCGGATTAACCTGGACGAACTCGATGGCAACGGGTCGGTAGAATGGAAGCGGGACGCCGTCACGTGGCTGACGGACGACGTCGGCGCGAGCGCAGCAGCAGCCGATCAGGTGGTGGACTACCTGGCTGCCACGAAAGCATCTCTGGACCTGATGCCATCCCGGAGTCACATTGTCCTCGAACGATTCTTTGACGAAGTGGGAGACCAGCACCTTGTCATTCATTCAGTCTTCGGAAGCCGGTTGAACCGAGCGTGGGGACTCGCTTTGCGAAAACGGTTCTGCCGCAAGTTCAACTTTGAACTCCAGGCGGCTGCCAACGAAGAGAGCCTTGTACTCTCCCTGGGTCCAACGCACAGTTTTCCTCTCAAGGAAGTGGTTGATTACCTTAACGACCGGACGGTTCGCGAGGTTCTCGTACAGGCCCTGCTTGACGCGCCGATGTTTCAGGCGCGATGGCGATGGAACGCCTGTACCGCTCTGGCCGTACTCCGGCGACGGGGCGGAGAGAGGGTGCCGCCTCAAATTCAGCGATCCGATGCCGAAGACCTGCTCGCTCTGGTATTTCCAGATCAACTCGCCTGTCTCGAAAACATCCCTGGCGACCGAGAGGTGCCCGACCATCCGCTTGTGTACCAGACCATTCACGACTGCCTCCACGAGGCGATGGACATTGATGCCCTCGAACGTCTTCTCCAGCGGATTCACACCGGTGAAATTGACGTGTCCGCCCGCGACCTGCGCGAACCCTCTCCAATGTCTGAAGGCATCCTCAACGCGCGACCCTATGCGTTTCTGGATGACGCGCCCCTGGAGGAGCGTCGGGTACAGGCCGTCAGAACACGCAGGCGGCTCGAACCTGAAGACGCCAGGAAGCTGGGCAAGCTTGAGAAGGGCGCTATTGAGGCAGTGCAGGCGGAGGCCTGGCCCGCGGTAACGGACGCCGACGAGTTGTACGACGTTCTGGTGATGCATGGCTTCCTGACCGACACGGAAGTGACGGAAAGCGGCGAACGGACCTGGCGTCCGCTGCTGGCGTCGCTGGTCGAATCAGGTCAGGCGGCGCCCGTCGAGCCGAAGGACGGACCGAAACTCTGGATTGCCGTCGAACGAGTCCCCCAGTTCGAGGTCCTGTACGCAGGGGCCGTCGGTAGCGTCGAGACGGCGGTTCCGGACTCCTTCCGCGAATTCCCGTCGGAGGATCCGGAACAGGTCCTCACGGACGTGATCAGGGGAAGAATCGAGCTGCTGGGTCCCTCGACCGCGTCCGGTATCGCAGCGGATATGGGCCTTTCCAGGATCAGAATCGGCCAGGCGCTCTACGCATTGGAATCCGAAGGCTTCGCGATCAGAGGCCACTTCTCTCCGGACCTGCCTTCCGATGCGGAAGCCGAATGGTGCGAACGGCGCCTGCTCGCGCGCATCCACAGATATACGCTCGAAAAGCTGCGGCGAGCGATCAAGCCCATTTCCTCGTCCGACTATATGCGGTTCCTGCTCCGCTGGCACAGTCTTACGGAGGGTACCCGGAAGGAAGGTCCCGAGGCGCTCAATGAGGTTCTGGATCAGCTGGACGGATTCTCGTGTCCCGCCATTGCGTGGGAGAGCGACGTCCTGCCTTCGCGCATAAAGGACTACGACCATATCTGGCTGGACAGCTTCTGCCTGTCCGGGAAGACCCTGTGGGGCCGTTATCTCAGGACACAGAGCGTCAGGGCCGGAAACACACCGATCCGCACGACGCCGATCACCCTGGTCAACCGGGCAACTTTCGCAGTCTGGCCGTTTCGGCCCTCGGACGCCTGCGCGCCGGTCCTGACCCCGTCCGCGCAAAGGGTACTCGAATGTCTGGAAACAGGCGGCGCGCTGTTTTACCACGATATCCTTTCCCGCTCCAAAATGCTCAAAAGCGAGATCGAGAGCGCCATCGCCGAACTGGTGGCTGCAGGAATGCTGACCTGCGACAGTTTCGCCGGATTACGGGCGCTTCTGATTCCGGAAAAATTCAAGGTCCGGTCCCGGCGGAATCGAGGGCCGGTCTTCGGCATGGAACAGGCAGGCCGGTGGTCCCTGATCGAACCCGAAGACGAAGAACAGGCCGATATCGAACAATGCGCCAGGATCCTGCTGAAACGGTACGGGGTTGTGTTCAGACGGGTACTGGCGAGGGAGAGTGGCATCCCGCCCTGGCGTGAACTGGTAAGGGTATTGAGGCGGATGGAAGACCGCGGCGAGGTTCGGGGAGGCCGATTCGTGGAGAGATGGGGAGAACAGTACGCGCTTCCCGAGGCAATTACCGTCATCCGGTCATTGAAGCGGGAAAAGAAACAGGGCGAACTCGTATCGGTCAGCGCCTGCGATCCGGTCAATCTGGTCGGGGTCGTTACCCCAGGCAAACGTATACCTGCGACTCCCGGGAACAGAATCCTCTATCGCGACGGGGAACCCGTCGGCCGTTACGAAGGAAAATCCGTTCATTTCGAGAAGAAGCTCGACCCCCAAACGGCCTGGGCGATGGAAAAGAGTCTGATTCGGAAGCACGTTCCGCCCAAGCTCCGTGAATACCTGGGAAGAATCGCGGTTCCCTAGGCGCGTTGTCTGTATCTCGATCTTCTGCATCACAGCCCTGGACGAATCGAAACTTCAGGCATTATCCCACGGGCTGATTGCAAAAATTCCGATTTGTTCGGGCGAAAAAAGATAAATCCCTTATATTAATGAAAAATAAGTGTAGCTATAATCGATACATGAGCGTACATGCGAAACCATAAACCGGCGCCTGCCAATTTCGTTCGACTACAGGGTTGTGTGCGGCCGGCCACGGAGCACGAATTGCGCGAACGCGCAGAGCGCGGACGCGGATGGAAGCGGCTTGTCCAGCAGGGGATTTGCCATACCTGTCACTCGATTGCGGAGGGAGAGGCAACGTCGAACCCGGACGGCGCACTTTTGTTCGAAAACGAGCGGTGTTTCGCGGTCCTCGAGCAATACCCGCGCGGCCTGGGTCACACGATCCTGATCGCCAAACCGCACGTTCCGGACATCGCCGGGCTATCGGACGAGTTGGGTACGGAGTTGATGTCGGTCATGCTTCGACTGACCCGCGCGCTGAAAACGGTAACCGCATGCGACAAAGTCTATCAGGTTACCATGTGTTCCGGGCCGCTCTCCCATCTTCACTTTCAGTTGATACCGAGGCTGCCCGGCGAAAAGATCGGCGGCGGCGTCTTCTCGAGTAAGCGCAGTTATCTTGCTTCTGCCGAACCGTTGGCGGGTGCGGTCAGGGCGGAACTCGCCCGCACGCCGGCCGGCGGCGACCGCGTGACGCCCGGCTGACTCAATCGGGTGACGGAAGATTTTTTCGTAGAAAACGAGCGCCCGCGGAATCCCTCCTCCTGCCCGGGCGATCCCCGAATCCCCAGTGTATCCCCATAAACTTTCATCCTCCATACACAAGCCGTAAATCTGAAAGTCAACCGCTAAGGAGTAAGTTTATGCCATCCGCAAGAACGGTACTCGCCCTGCTTCTGTGCTTCGCCACATCCGCCTTCGCCCAGGCAGCCGGTTCGATTAAAGGACAGATCACCAGCGACGAGGGCGACCCCCTGTTCGGCGCCAACGTCATCGTCCAGGGATCCACACTGTCCGCTCCCTTGAACGTGACCACCGACGAGAACGGTATGTACGCAGCCGCGAATCTTCCGGACGGCGCATACCGGGTCTCCGCATCCTTTGTCGGATACGAGACGGTAACCCGGAGCAACGTCAGGATATCCGGAGGCGGCGAGATCAACCTCGACTTCACTCTCGACGTCGAGGTTCTTTATGGAGACCAGATCGTCGTCTCCGCGTCACGCCGGCGGGAGAAGGTGCTTGACGCGCCGGCCTCGGTAGCGGTTGTCGGGACCGAAGAGATTCAGGCTCAACGCGGATTGAGTGCCGCGGACTACATCGTGGGGCTTGCTGGCGTGGACAACGCCCAGACCGGCCTGTTCCAGGCCAACACCGTGGCGCGCGGATTTAACAACGTCTTCTCCGGAACGCTGCTTACCCTGGTGGACAACCGGATTTCTCGGGTTCCTTCCCTGCGATTCAACGCTCATCACTTCATTCCCGTTACAAACCACGACATCGACCGTGTCGAGGTCGTCCTTGGCCCCGGGTCAGCGCTTTACGGTCCCAACAGTGCGAACGGCGTGATGCACATCGTTACCCGGTCGCCATTCGGCTCCGAGGGCACGTCCGTCAGCGTCATGGGCGGAGAACGCGACATGAGGAAAATCTCCTTCCGGCACGCCGCGACGTCGGACATCGTAGGCGTCAAACTCTCCGGACAGTACTTTTCCGGCACGGACTGGGAACACGAAGACCCGGAGGAAGTGCGGCTGCGCGGCCGGAATCCCAGGGACTATGACACGAGCCGAATCAGCGGAGAATTGCGCCTCGACGTTCGCCCGACCGAGGACTTCACGGGGATTTTTTCAACGGGCTTCGCCCGCATAAACAGCATTGAAATGACGGGTATCGGCGCGGGCCAGGCCGACGGGTGGGCGAATTACTTCCTGCAGGGCCGCGTACTCTTCAAGGACGTCTTCATTCAGGCCTTTCACAATGCCAGCGACGCAGGGGATACCAAACTCCTCCGGACGAATGACCCCATCGTGGACACGTCATCCTTTACGGTCCTGCAGGCCCAGCACAGCCTGAGTGTGGCGGACCGCGGCAGGATTACCTACGGGGTGGACGGCCTGTTTACGCGTCCCAATACAGACGGAACGATTACGGGTTCCAATGAGACCCGCGACGACATCGACGAATTCGGCGCCTACGTGCAGGGCGAGATCAACCTGAACGAGCAAGTTACCCTGTTGGGGGCCGCCCGGTTGGACGACCATAACCACGTTGACGAACGCGTCTTCTCTCCCCGCGGCGCCGTCGTTGTCAAACCCGACCCTCTGCAGACCTTCCGGCTTACGTACAACCGGGCGTTCAGCACGCCGTCCACAAGCAACTTCTTTCTGGACCTTGTCCAGGCCAGAGACGCCTTCGGCACGGGTCGCGGCTTTCAGCCGGTTCTGGGATTCAGCCCCAGTTTCGACGTCCGTGCGCAGGGCAACGAGGATGGATTTACATGGAGCCGCGACGCCGGCGGCGTTCCCACTTTCCGGTCGCCATTCGCCCAGGTGATCGGCCTTTCGCCGTCACACCAGATCGGGATGAACGACGCGAGGTTCAGCAACGTCATGTGGGGAGTCGGTCGAAGCGCGGTTATGGCCGCGGCCCTTCCTTCGCTGAAGCAACTTGCAAACGCTTTGATAACCGGACAACTCACGGCCGCCGGGGTCCCGGCGGAACAGATTCCCGCCCTGGCTGCCGCGCAAGTGGAGGTGTTGGCGGCAGGTTTTCAGAATATCATACCGCAGACGCTTCCCGGCCTCCGGAACACACTCATGGTTCTGAATCCATCAACCTCGGCCTTTGACCCGGTTCCGGACCTGGGCGCTTCCACAATACGCGACATCGAAAAGATTCGCCCGACGATCACCGAAACCTATGAGCTGGGTTACAAGGGTATCTTCGGGAATCGCTTCGCCCTGTCGGCCGACGTGTACCGTACCCGCACCCACGACTTCGTGGCGCCGCTGCGGGTGGAAACGCCTAACGTGTTCCTGGATCCCGCCGCACTCTCGGCCTCGCTTTCCGCCGCTGTCGCGCAAGCCCTGCAGGACCCCTCCGCGGCGCTTCTGGCCGCAGCGCTCGGCGTCCTCGATATGCCGGAACAGGGCGGCAACGGAAACAACACACCCGTTGACGAGATCACCCGTCTCTTCGTGGCCGGCACAGATAACAACGGCGCCGCATTTATCCCCTTCGGTACCGTTTCACCCCTGCAAGCTTCCGATCCCCACGCCGTCATGTTGGCCTATCGTAACTTCGGCGACGTGGATTTCTACGGCTTCGACGTGAGCTTTGCCTACTACGCCGACGAAACCTGGACCTTCTCGGGCAGCTACTCCCACGTCAACAAGGATCTATTCAAGAATCTGGCCGGCATTGCGGATATCGCGCTGAACGCGCCTCGTAACAAGTTCACCCTGGGGGCAACGGCCAATATGCAGGATAGAGGGGTCAGGGTTGGATTCCGTCTCCGCGGACGCAGCGGATTTCCAATGAACTCCGGTGTTTACATCGGCGACGTCAAGTCCGCCCTCGTCTTCGACACCAACGTCAGGTATGAACTGCCGTCCCTGATTACGGAAGGAACCGTCGCGCTCGTCGCGAACGCTTCCAACATGTTCAACCAGAAACACCGCGAATTCGTCGGAGCACCCGAGATCGGCCGCCTCGTTTCGGTCGGACTGACGGCAGATTTTTAAAAGACGGCAGACAATAGAAATAAGACAACACGCCGCCACCCGGCCGAAACCGCCAACGGCGCCTGTATCAATTCATCGACATCCGTATCCGCGTTACATTCGTAGGGGCGACCCTTGTGGTCGCCCCCGCGTATATCTGAGGGATCTTCGCTCTTGAACAGGATTGACAGGAAAGCCATTGCGTCCTGGGCAATGTACGACTTCGCCAACTCTGCCTTCACGACCCTCGTGGTCACCTTCATCTACTCCACCTACTTTGTAAAATCCCTCGCGCCAAACGAAATTATCGGTACCACGCTCTGGTCCAGAGGCGTCACCTTTTCGGCCATCGCGGTTGCGCTGGTCTCGCCGCTTGCGGGCGCCATGGCGGACAAGGGCGGGTTCCGTAAGGGCTTTCTCCTCATCTCCACCATTGTTGCGGTTGTTGCCACCACAGGCCTTTACACGGCGCTGCCGGGCCAGGTCCTGAAGGCGCTGCTCTGGTTCGCGGTAGCGAATTTTGCCTTCGAAATGGGCAACGTCTTCTACAATGCCTTTCTTCCGGACATCGCGCCCCGGAAATACATCGGTCGTATATCGGGGTACGGCTGGGGGTTGGGCTATATCGGCGGACTTCTGGCAATGGCCGTTGCCATGGTCGGCTTTGTCAGTGCGGAAACACCCTGGTTCGGTTTCACGAAGGAAGCGGGTGCGCACATCCGCGCAACCAACCTGCTGGTGGCCGGCTGGTTTGCGGTCTTCAGCGTCCCGATTTTCCTCTGGGTCAAACAAGAGAAACCCCGCGCTTCACAGCTGCGCGGGGTCCTGTCGTCCTCGTATCGCCAACTCGTCCATACCTTCAGGGAAGCCAGGCATTATCGGGAAATCATCAAATTGCTCGTCGCACGCCTCTTTTACAACGACGGGCTGATTACCATCTTTTCCTTCGGCGGAATCTACGCGGCGGGGACATTCGGTTTCAATTTCACCGAAATCATGGTCTTCGGAATCGTCCTGAACGTTGCCGCCGGCGTCGGAGCATTCGCGCTGGGCTTTCTCGATGACCGGTTGGGCGGCAAACTCACCATTCAGATCAGCCTCGTGTTTCTCACCCTCGCGACGGTGATGGCCATATTCACCCAAAGCAAGGACGTCTTCTGGATTTCCGGCATCATGGCAGGTTTTTTCGCGGGCCCCAACCAATCGGCCAGTCGTTCGCTCCTCGGACGCTTTGTGCCGTCTGAGAAGGAAAACGAGTTTTTTGGGTTATTCGCCTTTTCGGGCAAGGCCACGGCATTTCTCGGACCGCTTGTCCTCGGCGAACTCACCCGGGCGTTCCAGTCCCAGCGCGTGGGCATATCGATCGTGGCCGTATTGTTCGTAGCCGGAGGTGTGATTCTGAAGTGGGTAGACGAAAGAGAGGGCATCCGCGCCGCCGGGCGGTAATCTCTCATCCCGGCACCACCGCCCACGCGGTTACGTGGGGCGGGAGCATGAACGCGCGTTTTGTCGACACCACTTCGTTTCGGAGCCTGTCTGCCAGCGTATCCAGATCCACCTCTTCTGCCGTTGCCAGCCCGAACTCTTCGATGAGCGGAACCATGCTGCGAAATGCTTCCACCACGAACCGGTACCCCGTCCAGTACTCCGGCCCGCCAACCGGCGCCGCGAGATCCATTTCCGGCTCGGGCAGTCCCGCGTCTACAAACGCACCGAAAAGGTTGAACCCCATCTCGGTGTGGGCGCCTGATCGTTCGAAAACAGTTATGGCCCATTCGATCAGATCATTCGCCACGGGCGTATCGGGTAGCTTGCGATAGTAGCTGAAATCGGCCTCCTGGAACGCAACGATTCCGCCCGGTCGCACCCGGGTCGCCAACTGCCTGAGGGCTTCGGCAGGGTCGCCCATATACATCAGCACCAGCCTGCCCATCAGCACGTCGAAGTCATTTCCCACGTCCAGCGTCCGGGCGTCGCCTGCCCTGAATTCCACGTTGGAGAAACCAGCGGTGCGAGCCCGATCCCGAGCGGTGTCGATGATGGCCGGATTGACGTCCACGCCCACGACTGCCCCTTCGGGACCTACCAATTCAGCCGCCGTCAGGGAGACGTCGCCGGGACCGCAACCGATATCGAGAACCCGCATCCCGCTTTCAACGCCCGCTTCATTCAGAAAACGACGGGTGATCGCGTCATACAGCTGCGACTGGTGAATCAGCCGCTCCTCTTCCCCCTTGCTGCGCCCCATCGTATATCTCGCGTCCCTGTTACGTTCGGTCATAAGCCTCCTCCAGGGACGTGCCCTTCGGTTTCTCCACGGGGATTTCCGGTTTCCTCATTTCGCCGGCGGGGAGTTCCACGTATTCGACTTTCAGCGTCTGTTTGATGCGTTTCTTCAGTTCCACCAGATCGGACCGGCCATCCGGCAGATCCTTGATCATTTCGCCATCCGGATAGATCGTCGCGGTGGTTGTCATTGCCATGAATCCCTTCTTCGACGTCCCGCGGATAATCAGAAGTCCGTCGTCCGATATTGCCATACGTGATTTTGTAAGTCTCGCATTCCCGATGATACGAAAGATAAATCCCAGAATTCCCGATGTCGGACGCCCTGTTATACCCGATATTCTGTCGCAAGCCAGCCAACCCCCGAAATCCAATAAGCGATAGGTTATTATCTGGCGATTGGTAACCTTGAGATGGGGTGTTGAAAGCGTGTCCAGGTAAGTATAACGGTCAGACTTACCCGGCCGGTCCTCCCACCAGATCCGGACGTTCAAAGCAAAATGAGGCGCCGGTCCTTCATTCACGCTCCTGATCACGCGGTTCATTCGATATTCCACGTCCATATGCTGCTTGTGTTCATGGGTCAGCCGCGCGTACAGGGGCATCTCGTCTTCCGTGCGTCCGGTCACCTCCATAAACGCCCGAAACCAGTCTTCCGAATCGATAAACAGCGGCGCTCCCCGCGGGTCACGTTCCCACGCCTGGCGCGAGAGATAAAAGATCACTTCCCATTGGAACCGGGCGCCGTTGGTCGTCGCCGTTGGATCGTAATCGCCAACCTGACGCATGGCCTCCAGTATTTCCTGCCGGCTGACCACCTGGTACGTCGGACGGGAGGCGCCTGCCTCCCCGCACCTGGGCTGATTCGGAGAAAACAAACAGACGAGGACGGTCGCCAGATTCAATCCCCGAATATAACGGCGTTTTGCCATATGGATGATCTTACTGCCTGGCTTTCCACATCTTGCCTCGTTACGGCCATCGATTCACATCTTCCGTGGGAACGCAGGCAACGCGTGCCGAGTTGACCGATGACCGCCTTAACCGGAGCCTTCACCGCTGCTAATTTTCAATATAAAGGGCGTCTGAATAGTTGTCAAGGTGTGGCAGGTTTTTCGACCGCTGACCGTAACGGCGATGGCAGACACGTTCCGGCTGCCCGTAAAACCATTGACAACATTGCTGCGAAGATACAATATGTCGTCTCACCCTGATTCTGTCGGATACACCGACTGATTGCGCGGTCAACTCGCTGTCGAAGACAAGCATCGGGATCCTGTACGCAAACAAGCCTTGAATGAGAAGATTCGATGAAGCCGCCATGCTCCTGCATTCCATTGCTCGTTTTCCTTGCCATGCTGCTTTGTGCGCCCGCGGCGGAAGCACAGTCCACTGGATCCGTTACGGGTACCGTGGTCGACGCCGGGACTGGCGAACCGCTGGACGGAGTGGAAGTTTCCATTACAATCCTCGATTCTCAGGAAACGACCGACGCTGATGGTCGGTTTACCATTCGAAATGTGCCGCCCGGCGCATACGAACTGAAGGTGGAACTGATCGGCTACCCACCTATAACGCGCGTAATCAGCGTTGTCAGTGGAGACACGTTGACCGTCACGTTCCGGATGGAACTGCCCACACTGTTCCTCGACGAAATGGTCGTGACCGGGACCGCCCTGAAAGAGTCTTCTGCCAACCTGCCCTATGCCGTCTCTGTGGTGGGACGGGAGAAAATGGAGGAGCAGGGTTCTCCTCTGGCCGTAGATTTTTTCAAGAACCTGGGCGCCAGCCACGGCGTGATTGGTGAGGCGAACAGCTGGTACAACGACCAGTCCGTCTCGGTACCGGAAACCGTGGCCAACGTCAACCTGCGCGGCCTGGGCGCGTCCCGCACACTGGTGCTCATCAACAGCCGCAGACAGGTGTACATCTCCGCGCGCCTGTTCGGCGGCCGTTTCGTCGACGTGAACGCCATCCCGTCAATTGCCGTCGACCGGGTGGAGATACTCAAGGAAGGGGCCTCGGCCATCTACGGGTCGGACGCGGTGGCGGGCGTAGCCAACTTCCTGACGCGGGGCGACTTCGAGGGTTTTGAAGTCACGGCGGCCCACGATCAGTTCGCCGGCGCCGGCGACAGCAACGCCGGCGCGATCTGGGGGCGAAAGTTCGGTGAGTCGCACGCGATCGTGTCCGCCGAGTGGATGGGTAGGCAGGAACTGAACGCGAGGGAACGCACGTGGACGCTGCGCGGGTTCCCGTTCTGGGGATGGTCCGGCACGGGCAACCCCGGTGCATTCCTCTTGCCCTCCCTCACAGGGGACGAAGACAAGGATGAATTCGTCCAGACGCTGGTGGACGCCCCGCGCTTTATCGACCCCAATTGCGAGGACCTCGGCGGTCATGCCGAGACGTGGACCTGCCGTTTCCGATATCAGCCCTGGGACATTCTGATTGAGAAACAGCGACATCTCCGTACCTTCGCTGAGCTCAACGGGCCGCTGGGCGATGACGCAAAATATCATCTCGAACTCATGTGGGCCGACGCGTATATGCCACACTATTCGACGACGCCTTCGTTTCCGCCCATCACGCTGTTCAACGGCAATCAGGTCGTGGAATCAGGCCATCCAGGCCGTCAAGCGTTCTGCGCGTCGAACCACGACGCGGCCGGGTTCGAAACTCCGGAAGCATGCCTCCGGAACGACTGGTATTTCTTCGGCCGCCTTGTAGGAAACGAGGGTCCCGGTCGCTCCCTGAGCCGGCAATCGCGTACTTCGCGCGTCGCCGCATCGATCACGCGCGATTTACAGATCGCGAATCGCAACGCGCAGTTTGACTTCGGCGTCAGCTATTCCCGCAGCAGCGGCAACATGAACCAGCCGGCAGAATACGCCTATCGCAAGTTTCTGGCCTTCCGCGGGTACGGAGGGCCGAACTGCGGCGTCGGCGTGGTTGCTGATCCGTCCGCACCGCAGGGAATGCGCCTGGGGCCCCTCAACGGAAAAGTTGCCGGCCAGGGGAACTGCGTTTACTACAATCCCTTCAGCAACGCGATCAGGACCTCCACACAGGCGCCCGAAGGGCTGAACCCCGCCGCCTTTACGCTGGTGGGCAAGCAGAATCCCGACTACGTCCCGGGTCTCGAAAACAGCGCGGCGCTTATTTCATGGATCAATGAGGAATCCAACCTGGAGAACGAAGCCTCCCTGCTGGTGGCGGACGCGACGCTGTCGGGAATACTGCGCGAGGACGTCTGGATGGACGCGAGTTATGCCGCGGGTTACCAGTTCCGCCGCCTGGACGTGTTGGCGGAGCCCAACAGACCTGCCGATTTATCCATCAACCCCTGTCTGGTGCCGGGGGACAGGTCCTGCATTGATGAGACCGGAAGGTACATCGGCTTCGGCACCGGTCCGTTTACGTTGACAAACGGACATTTTCCGTACGAAGAACAGCAGGGTCTGCATCGGCTCTTCGGCGAATTCCGATTGGGTATGGGATCCCGCCTGGATGCGCAGGTCGTGGCCAACTACGAGTTTCACAGGGCACACAGCCAGGTCAGCAGCTTCAATCCAAAGGTGGCCGCGCGCCTCCTGTTGTCCGAAACCCCTACCCACTCGTGGTCGCTGCGCGCCTCGTTGCAGACGACCTTTCGCACACCGTCTGTGGACGACCTGAACACGGATGTACGCACGACGCTGGAATATCTGGATCCTGTCGGCGTCTACAAAGCCATCGATGCCTACGGTAACACCGGCCTCGAGCCGGAAGAGGCGTTCACCTACAATCTCGGGGTCGTTCTCTATGCAGATCCGGATGTCGATATAACCCTGGACTATTGGCGGTATGACTTCAAGAACGTGATTGCCACCCTGCCGCAGAACGACGTCGTACGGCTCTATGGGGAAGGGTATGACGGCGACGCGGCAAAACTGAACGCGGTGAAGGACCGCGTCTCGTGCCCCGGCAACATCACGGACGGCTCGTGCGCGCCCGGGGACATCGAGCGCGTGCGGATCGACCTCATCAATTGGCCCGGCGTCCGGACGTCGGGGTTCGACTGGCACCTAGGCGCCCGGACTAATGCGGGTCCGGGGAAACTGTCCGGAAGCCTGGACGGAACCTACACGCGTGAGTACTATATGAAGGCGCTTCGGCGCGACGGCGTGGAATACCGCGCCGCGCTGAACGGCGCCGGCTACTACAACAGGACTCATCCGCTGGCGTCGCCCATTCCTCAATGGAAGTGGCGGGGTTCCGCCGGATACCACTGGGACGACTACACAATAATCGGCTATCTGAACTTCGTCTCCGCCTACGACGACAGGGATGTCTGGACGCTCGACAACCGCATCGATCGGTTCCTCACCCTAGACTCAAATTAAGCGAGTTTTTTCAGATATAAATGTACAAAAGTACCGGAAAGACTTATCTTAGTTGAAGTTAGCAGTCTCGGACGGGAAATTGCTACTCCAACGAAGGGGGCCTTTCCGGTGAAAAGAATATCGGTAAAAGAAAGCCGCAGGAACAGTGTTAAATGTGGGCGCAAGGTACGTG
>JAAXHE010000228.1:431-1197 GCA_012271065.1 Candidatus Latescibacterota bacterium | reverse complement strand
TGAAGATGGCACGGCTCAAGGAGTGGTGCCGGGACGTAAACCAATTGCAATCTGCAACACGTTACGACTTCGTTTACGTCGACCAGCCGGGTTTTGAGCAATACAAGCCCAGATCGTTCCGGGACTTGGTCGAAAGTTTTACGTCCTACAAGAATGGTGGTCCAGAAACGGACGGTTGATTTCGCGGATTCCGTTGAATGACACGGGGTCAGCAAAGCCACGCAAGCAACGAAACGAATCAGATATGACGACGCAAGGGAAGGCATGGTTTGTCCGAGCCGTACCGCGAGTCAAGGCGGCGTGGTTGCTTTGCTTTGAACCTCTGGAGTAGGATGTACACACAGAATCAAAACCCATGCGTGGAGGGCTCAGGGGTGGCGGACAACGTTTTTCAGGCGGCGATTGACATACTTGAGAGGGGCGAGCAGGCGGCGCTGTCGACGATCATCTCGTCGAAGGGGTCGTTGCCAATGAGCGAAAAGAGCAAAATGCTGGTGACGCCGGAAGGAAAAATTATCGGCACGGTCGGCGGCGGCTGCCTGGAAGCGGACGTGTGGACGGAAGCCCGCGAAGTCATGGAGATGGGCAAGAGTCGCATCCAGAAATTCATCCTGACGGAGAAGTATGCCGGCGAGAGCGGTCTCAACTGCGGCGGCGTGGTAGAGATCCTGACGGAGCCGTTGCCGGAGCGCGGCCAGGACGTGTTCCGCACCATTCTTGGCCTCAAGGAATCCGGGCGTCGCGGCACCCTGGCGACGGTCCTCAC
>JAAXHE010000228.1:0-305 GCA_012271065.1 Candidatus Latescibacterota bacterium | reverse complement strand
ACCCTGGAAATTTTTCTGGAACCCGTCCTGCCGACGCCGACCGTGTGGGTCTTCGGCGGCGGCCACGTGTCGTTTTTCCTGGTGCGCGCCGCCAAGCTGGCCGGTTTCAGGGCCAAGGTGATCGACGACCGCCCCGCTTTTGCCAACCCGGAGCGCTTCCCGGAAGCCGACGCGACAATCGTCATGGAGTTCGATCAGGTCCGCGAGACGTTTGACTTCGGTCACGACGACTACGTGGTTCTCGTGACGCGCGGCCACCAGCACGACCAGCATATCCTGGAGCAGATTTACGACTGCGGCGCCCG
>JAAXHE010000168.1 GCA_012271065.1 Candidatus Latescibacterota bacterium | reverse complement strand
CGCCCCTCGCGCCTCATAACCGCCACGTTTTCGCTCGCGCTCGGGAGCTCACCAGGAACTCCAATACAGCTTCTAACCGTTCGATTTAACTGACCGCCGTAACCTTGTCCAGGCGGCCAGGATCTTTGCGGCTCTAAACGTCTCGAGAGGTTTACCAGGCGGGGCCTCTTTGTTTTGCCGTTTCATACCAATTCCAGATACCCGGAGGAAGTCTCCATATGAAGCTTGAACGCAGGCAGACCACGCCCGGCCGGAATCCGTTGGATCAGGTCGAATACGTAAAGAAAACATCCGTTATCACCAACCCCGACGGGTCTGAAGTCTTTCGCATGGACGACGCCGAAGTACCTGCCGAGTGGTCACAACTCGCAACGGATATCGTCGTATCCAAATACTTCAGAAAACGGGGCGTGCCAGAGACCGGACACGAGACCTCCGTGCGCCAGGTGATGCACCGGGTCGCCCGCACGATCCGCAAGGCCGGGGAGGACCAGGGAGGATATTTCGACTCGCCCGAAGACGCGGACACCTTCGAAGCGGAACTTGCCTACCACCTCGTGCATCAAATGGGCGCTTTCAATTCGCCGGTCTGGTTCAACTGCGGGCTGCACCACGAATACGGCATTCAAGGCAGCGGCGGCAACTGGCACTGGGATTGGGACCGGGAATGCGTATCCGAAACCGAAGACTCCTATTCACATCCCCAGTGCTCCGCCTGCTATATCCAGTCCGTTCACGACGACACCATGGACATCTTCGAATTGCTGAAGAGCGAGGTCCGACTCTTCAAATACGGATCCGGCACCGGTACCAACTTTTCCAGGATTCGCGGAAAAATGGAAAAGCTTTCGGGAGGCGGCGTCTCTTCCGGCCTGATGTCTTTTCTGGAAGTCCTTGACAAGGGCGCCGGCGCCATCAAATCGGGAGGGACGACAAGACGCGCCGCCAAGATGGTCTGCCTGGACATGGATCATCCTGAAATTCTCGACTTTATCAACTGGAAGGTTAAGGAAGAGAAGAAAGTGGCCGCGCTTATGGCCGCCGGCTACAGCTCGGACTTCAACGGAGAGGCGTACCAGACCGTTTCCGGCCAGAACTCCAACAACTCCGTGCGCGTCACCGACGCATTCATGCAGGCCTGTAAAGACGACGGCGAGTGGCATACCCGGCTGCGCACAACCGGCGAAGTCTACGAAACGCACAAGGCACGCAATCTCATGCGGCAGATCGCGGAAGCCGCATGGGCCTGTGCCGATCCCGGTATGCAGTACGACACCACGATCAACCACTGGCACACGTGCGCCGGCACCGACCGCATCTACGGGTCCAACCCGTGTTCGGAGTTCATGTTCCTCGACGACACGGCTTGCAACCTGGCCTCTATCAACCTCATGAAGTTCCTCAATGACGACGGTTCCTTCGACATAGACGGTTTCCGTTATGCCTGCAAGATCTTTTTCATGGCCCAGGAAATCCTGGTCGATTTCGCATCCTATCCCACGCGGATGATCGCGCGGAACAGCCACGACTACCGCCCGCTCGGCCTCGGATATGCCAATCTGGGCACACTCCTGATGGTGCAGGGGCTGCCCTACGACAGCGAGGGAGCCAGGGCCATTTGCGCCGCCATCACTGCAATCATGTGTGGACAGGCCTACGCAACGTCGGCCCGCCTGGCAGCCGACAAGAGTCCGTTTCCCGGCTTTGAAAAGAACCGCGGCCCGATGCTCAACGTCATGAACATGCACCGCGACGCGGCTTACAATATCGACGCCCGCGCCTGCCCGCGCGACCTGCTTCGCGCGGCACAGGAAGACTGGGACCAGGCGGTCGAACTGGGCGAAGAGTACGGCTATCGTAATGCGCAGGCTACGGTGATAGCGCCGACAGGCACCATCGGCCTGCTGATGGACTGCGACACAACCGGCATCGAACCCGATTTCGCGCTGGTTAAGTTCAAAAAGCTCGCGGGCGGCGGCTATTTCAAGATTGTCAACCACGCCGTACCGGAAGCCCTTGAACGACTCGGCTATTCCTCTCACGAAATCACGGATATCATCACCTACCTCTGCGGACGGCTCTCTCTGAAAGACGCACCACACATCAACGACGAGTCATTGAAGGCAAAAGGCTTCGGCCCCGGTGATCTGGCAAAGGCGGAAGGCGTCCTTCCCGGCGTCCTCGAGCTGGAATTCGCCTTCACACCATGGATTATGGGAGACAGCCTGATGGGACGCCTGGGCTTCTCGCCCGAGCAGTACGGCGCACCCGGTTTCAACCTGCTTTCCGAACTCGGCTTTACCGAATCACAAATCGACGAAGCCAACGAATTCATCTGTGGCCGCATGACCGTCGAGGGAGCGCCGCACCTCAAAGATGAACATCTGCCCATATTTGACTGCGCGAACAAGTGCGGCAAACACGGCAAGCGCTTTATTGCGCCTATGGCCCACCTGGGCATGATGTCCGCCGCCCAGAAGTTTATCTGCGGCGCCATTTCCAAGACCGTAAACGTCCCGAACGAAACCACAGCCGAGGAAATCGAAGGTCTCTATATCAAGGGATGGGATTTGGGATTAAAGGCTGTAGCCATCTATAGGGATGGCTCTAAACTCTCTCAGCCTCTGAGTACGGCCACAAAGACCGACGCCGAAGCGGAAGCCGCCGAAGCCGAAGAATCGCCCGGGCAGGCGGCGGAAGACGGCCGCGGCAAATCAGCACCGGCGCCTGTCACGCTGGTAAACCGACCGACTAGGCGGCGGCTGCCGCAAAGGCGAAGCGGGTTCACGCAGGAAGCGCGTGTCGCCAATCAGAAAGTCTACTTGCGCACAGGCGAATATGAGGATGGCGCTCTGGGTGAAATCTTCATCGACATGAGCAAGGAAGGCGCACCATTCCGCAGTATGCTGAACTGCTTTGCCATTGCCGTGTCCAAGGGCCTGCAATACGGCGTACCCCTCGAGGAATACGTCGACGGCTTTACCTTCACGCGTTTCGAACCCTGGGGAACCGTCGATCATCCCAATATTAAATTCGCTACATCCGTCATCGACTACGTTTTCCGGGTTCTCGGCTATGAATATCTCGGTCGGACCGACTTTCTGCAGGTTAAACCCGAAGACATCGCATCCGATATCAACGATCGCCACGACCTGGAATCCGAAGTGATCTCACTCTCAACACAAAGTCCCGAAGCCCCCGGTACTCGTGCCGATTCGCCGAGCGCTTCACCGTCGGCAGACCCCGAGCCCAAAGCCAGTCCGGCCTCCAACGGCGCGGGCGGTGTCGGTTCACAGCAAACGGTGTCCAACGGATCGTCATCCCAGACGGAAGCGCACGCACATCCTCAAGCGATGGTTCTGGACGGTCAGCTCTCGCAGATGATGGGCGACGCTCCATTTTGCGACACATGTGGTCATATCACCGTTCGTAACGGTTCGTGCTATCGCTGCCTGAATTGCGGGAATTCGGTTGGTTGTTCATAGCAGAGCCGTGTGATAATACGAAGAAGGGCCAGACGGCAATCCGTCCGGCCCTTCTGTTTGCTGTACTAGTATGAATCGTCTATTCACCGGTCGAACGCGGCAGGAATTCTGCCGCGCCTGCGTGGCAGGTTCCGCACGTGACCGGCGTCCCGTCCGACGTGACCAGCGATCCCTCGTAGTGGTCCATCATGAATTTGGCCATCAGCTTATGTCTGGTTGGCTGCTCAGGCGCGAGGCGTCCGTCCTCACGTCTGACGTGGCAGAATTCACAGTTTACCCCGAGCGCCTTCTCAATAGCCTTCATCTTCCGGTAAATCTCCCGCCGCGGCATCCGCTCCGACAGGTTGGAGGGACTGGCGTTCTCAACGTCCCGTGGAACGAACCGGGCGTTACCCTGGTGGCAAGACATGCAGTCCAGCGCTTCTCCATCGGCGGTTCTCAGTCCGTCCACAAAGTGGACTTTCATATGGACGGCAGTGTGCTTGAACAACGAAGGCGCCATGAAATCAGGTTTTCCGTCAGGCCCGCGTACCGTGTGACAATGGGAACACCGTACGCCGAGTGACGCGGCAATTCGCTCCATATTCTCTTCACTCGTGTCCAAAACGTGGCCCCGGTCGTCGTGCGCGCCGGTCGCCGCGATACCCATTCCGAGCAGAATCAGAAACAGATTCGCCATAACGCCCCTTAAGTACTATCGTGAAAAGGGCTGGAGCGTCCCGCGACACGCCAATGCGTCCGACCCGCGCGACCGGCCATGACTCAGTTCACACGGCCGGCAACCAAGGACCGCCCGTCCACGCCAACGGGAACCTCGAGTCCGACGGCATCAAAGAGCGTCGGGAACACGTCGATCAGCCGGACCCGGCACGATAGATCCACCTTGCGATTGATGAAAAACATCGCGTCCGAAAACGTATGAGTGCCGTTTACCGGGCCGCGATCCATCAGTACTTCACTGTCAAAACCGCCCTTCAAATCGTAACCAGCCGCTGGCATGGCGATCAGATCCGGCGCCAGTTCGAAGGCATCGCCGGCGTAGAGTTCCTCGCGTCTGAAGATTCTCCAGATCACCGGCTCACCCGTTTCCGGATCCCGGATCTGCATCAGGCCGTCGGCGATATCCCCTCTCAGCGCTTCGTATTCCGCGCCTGGCTCCACGCGCCCCCCGCGCTCACGACCCCGCAGGGAAAGATACATGCGCCCGGGCAATAACGAATAACATCGTGTGTCGGGCGCGAGATCGCGGAGCCCCCTGGCCGTTCGACCGCGAAAACGCAGGAAACCGGCCTGGTGCAGCCAGTAATTCAAATGGACCTCATGCTTCAACTTGCAGAACCCGTGATCGGAGACAATCATCAGCAGTGTGCCATCGTCAAGCCGGTCCGCAACCTCACCGATGGCGCGGTCAACACGGTCGTAAAACCTGTGAAACCAAGGCAGATAGGACTGACTGCCGTCTTCGACCAGACCCCAGAGAAAATGGTGCAGCCTGTCCGTCTCCAGGACGTGGGCGACAAACAGGTCCCAGGGTTCCTGGTCAAGGAAATGGAACATCGCGTCGAACCGCCGTTCCATGGCCTGAAAGACATCGTCGAGGAATCGCTCCCTGTCCCTACGGGCGAGCCAGGCGTCGATGTCGATTCGATACCCCATTGCAGCCAGCTCACGCGCCACCGAGGCGGGATAGGTACTCCGGTTCAGATCCGGCGCCAGAAACCCGGAAATCAGAATTCCGTTCACCGCCCGTGGGGGGTAGGTTGTCGGAACCCCCATGGAAAAGACCCGCCTGCCCATCCCGCTGAAAATCTCCGTCCAGGTCCTGGCGCGCATCGATCTGGACGTAGGAATGTACATTTCATGGGTGTCAGGCACTCGGTCTATAAAACCAAAGATATTGTGCTTGCCTGGATTACACCCGGTTACCATTGACGCCCATGCGACCGACGATACCGTCGGCAGGACCGATTCCATTCCCGCCAGACTTCCGGCTTGCAGCAGCCCGGCGAAATTCGGCATCCGGCCGTCGGCGACAAACCGGTTTATCAAACTGCAGGGTGTACCATCCAGACCGATGATCACAACCCGCGTTGAGCCGTTTCGAAGGTGGTTCTTCGGAATCATTGGCAATTTCAGACGTTAAAAAACCTTTGGTTCCAATATCCCGGGGGAACCAAAGGCGAGAAACAGCCAGGCAAAGAATGGGGTGAGTGAGGGGACTTGAACCCCCGACCTCCTGGGCCACAACCAGGCGCTCTAACCATCTGAGCTACACCCACCACAAGCTGATGTAATACACTCCCGGCAGGACTCGAACCTGCGACCTACTGCTTAGAAGGCAGTTGCTCT
>JAAXHE010000165.1 GCA_012271065.1 Candidatus Latescibacterota bacterium | reverse complement strand
GGGATTTTAAGACAGCTTCTCAGGCCGTATCCTTCAGGCGCCGTCTCAGAAACGACGGGATTTCCAGGTCGTCGAGTGAAATGTCCCCCTCAGCGTTTTCCTCAGGTGCGACAGGGGGCTCCGTAACCGGGGCGGCATCGGCTTTGCGCATATATGCCGGAACATCCAGCCCGAGCGGGTTGTCCATCGGTACTTGCGGCGCTTTCGAACCAGCGACATTCTCTTTCTCGGCGAAGCCGGTGGCAATCACCGTTACCCGCAGCTCGTCGCTGAGCCCATCATCCAACACCGTACCCCAGATTATGTTCGCCTCGGAGCCGACTGCCTTGGTGACGGTAGATACCGATTCATCGACTTCAAAGAGCTTCAAGTCATTGCCGGCCGCGATATTTATCAGTACGAACCTTGCGCCGTCGATGGAAAGATCTTCCAGCAAGGGGCTCCTGATGGCTGCCTCCGCGGCTTGGAATGCGCGGCCTTCCCCCGTGGCCGTGCCGGTTCCCATCAACGCGTCTCCCCCCTGCCGCATTACCGTACGCACGTCGTTGAAGTCCAGATTGACTTCGCCGGGCATCGCAATCAGGTCCGAGATTCCGCGCGTGGCCTGCAGGAGGACGTCGTCGGCAACTCTAAAGGCCTCGCGCAGCGTCGTCTCTTCGGAGCAGACGTCAAGGAGGCGCTGGTTTGGAATGACGATGAGCGTGTCCACGGAATCCTTCAATTGAGCGATACCCATCTCCGCGTTTCGCAACCGGGGCACGCCCTCCATTTTGAACGGTTTGGTTACGATGCCCACCGTCAGTGCGCCGGCCTCTCTCGCGATTTCCGCCACCACGGGCGCAGCGCCGGTCCCGGTACCACCACCCATACCGGCGGTCACGAACACCATGTCCGAACCGGCCAGAAGTTCCGTGACGTGGTCCCGGTTTTCCTCCATGGCCTGGCGTCCGATTTCCGGATTGGCGCCCGCGCCCAGCCCTTTTGTGATCGCCTCGCCAATTTGCACCCGTTTTGATGCCTCGGATTTGTCCAGATCCTGCAGATCAGAGTTAACCGCGATGAATTCCACCCCCTTGAGATCTGCTGCGATCATCCGGTTTACCGCGTTGCCCCCCGCGCCGCCAACCCCCACAACCCGCATCTTCGCCTGGTTGTCATTATCGACTATTGAAAACGTGACCATTTAGCTTCTCCTATAAATTCGCGTTGTGGAGTGGGCAAACGCCGTCGCTCAGATCCATGCGTTAAAACTCGCGATTGCTGTGCGGCAGGCGCGGACTAAAAAAAGTCCTTCACCCACGCTTTCATCCTGCCCAGAACCGATCCGAAAGAACCGTTGCCGCCGGCGCTCAACGCGCCACCGAATTCCTGATGCTGCAGACCGAATTTCACGAGGCCGACACCGGTCGCGTAGATGGGCTCGGTGACGTCGTCCGAAAGGCCGGCAACGCCGTTCGGCGTGCCGACGCTGACCGGCATTCCAAACACCTTCTCGGCCAGCTCAGCCGTCCCCTCGAGCATCGATCCGCCGCCGGTTATGACGACGCCTGCGGCCAGCAGGTCGGCATAGTCGGTCCTCCGGATTTCCCGATGGACCAGGGTGAAGATCTCCTCCATGCGCGCTTCGATAATCGCCGACAGTTCCTCTCGCGGCACTTCGAAAGAGGGCCGTCCGCCTATTCCCGGCACGTGGATGGTCTCGTCCTTTTCGACCAATGAGCGCGACGAACAGCCCCGAGAGCGCTTGATGGTCTCCGCTTGTGCCAGGGGTGTTCTCAATCCGATTGAAATGTCGCTGGTTACATTCTCGCCGCCGAGTCCCACGACCGCCGTATGCCGGATGCTCCCGTCGTAAAAGACCGCGACGTCGGTTGTGCCGCCGCCAATGTCGACCAGCGTTACGCCCATCTCTTCTTCCTCGGGCGACAATACGGCGTAGCTGGATGCCAACGGTTCCAGCACGAGATCCACAACCTCCACACCTGCCCTTCGGATGCTCTTGCATATGTTCTGTGCCGACGTTACGGCGCCGGTCACCATGTGCACGTCGGCTTCGAGACGAACTCCCGACATTCCAATCGGATTCTTGACACCGGGTTGATCGTCCACCGCGAAAGATTGGGGCAGCACGTGGATGATTTCACGGTCCATGGGTATCGAAACCGCCTTGGCGGTTTCAATCACACGCGCTTCATCCTGAGCGGTAATCTCATTGTCATTTCCTGAAACTGCGATCACCCCCCGGCAATTGAGGCTGCGAATGTGATCGCCCGCGATGCCGGCGTAGACCGCCCCGATACGTACATCCGAGGCCTGTTCGGCTTCTTCGACGGCGCGCTCGATGGATTGGACCGTCTGGGCGACATTTACCACGACGCCGCGTTTCAGCCCATTGGAAGGACTTGTGCCAATACCCGCAATCCTGAGTTGATCGTCTTCCTCCACGTCGGCCACGACCACACAGATCTTGGTCGTCCCAATATCCAATCCAACGATCTGATCCCCTCTGGCCATCCTCGCTTCCTTTCCGGCTACTGCATGAAGGGCGCCTGAAACCGGTTCGCGAAACTCCAGGTGCTTACCAGCCCGTTGGAAAAGTCCATCCGGGCTACGGCCGGCCCTTGCGGTCGAAAACCTGCGTTGCGCGCCCTCGCCGAATCGCTGGATGGGGCTCCGTCGCGCGCCTTGTCTTCGTCCACAACGCCTCGCCAGCAGAACGACTTTATCAACGGCCTGTTACCCTGTGCCCACAACGACTTGATTCGAAAACCGGAGATCGACGTAGGACGGCGTCCGAACTCTGTGCGCTCCCGCTTTTAAAAACGCATCAAACCGACGGACCTGGTCAGTCGCATCTTCAAGTCGCATGAGAAGCGTCAGCCCGTCTCCCACCAGATAGACCCGCGCCTCCGTGGCGGAGACCAGGTTTACTTCGGAGACGTCGTCCAGAAACGCCGGCGCATTTGACCGAAGCTGATCCAGGAATGCCACGAGGTGGGAAAATCGATAGACCCCCGGTGTGTCTACGACTGTTTCAATGCCGGTTACGATCGGCAGGTCTAACGGCGCCTGAGGCAGCGGAAAGAGCACGCCATCCCCGTCCAGCCCGAACAATCTCTCCGACACTGCGGCCAGCGCAAGCGGGCGCCTCACCTGCAGTTCGATGAGAAGCCCGTTCGGAGGTTGTCTCAGTAACATCGCGTCCCTGATCGAAGGGTCTGCCACCAACCGTTGCGTCGCCGCCCTAAGATCGGCCGCAAACAGATTGACGCCGGTTTCCAGACCTGACAGGACCTCGACTTCGCTTTCCTTCAGGAACTGGTTGCCGACCACGGTAATATGGCCCAGACGAAACAGGTCGGAATCGGTGAGTGCCGAATATGCGTTCTGAATCCCGAAAAACAGCAATCCAACGAGCGCCAGAATGACAATCCACCGCAATACGCGGGCCGACGATCGCGGTTCCGCCTCCTCGTGATGAATCCGCTCACGTTCCTGCGTCCGTGAATAGATCGGTCTATGTCTGGACATATCACCTCCGTCGTTTCGTAAGAATCGGGCAATCCTGTTCCGCGGCCGGCGCCATTCGCGGGAATCCGAGGCAGGGACGTGTTGCGACACCCTGATTCACGGGTTCTCAATTCCCCGCTCGCCGACAACGCGAACTTCCATGTTCATTTCAATGCCAAAGGCCTTCCGTACTCTCTCCTGAACCGTTCGCACCAGCGAGAGCACATCCGCCGCGGTGCCACCGCCCCGATTCACGATAAAATTCGCATGGACATCGGACACTTCCACATCGCCCACGGATAGGCCCTTGCATCCGGCTCTATCGATGAGCAGCCCCGCCGAAGTGCCGGGAGGGTTCTTGAAAATGCAGCCGGCGTTGCGCGCCCACAGTGGCTGGGAGCTCCTTCGCTGGGCCAGCATTTCGTCCATGCGCGCCTGGACCGTTCCCGGATCGTCCTCCTCAAGGAAAAAACCCGCCTCCACGATCAGGAATCCTTCCGGAAGGACCGTGCGACGGTACGAGAACGATATCGAATCTCTCTGCAATTCCAGCGCTTCTCCGGATCGGAGATCCAGACCTCTCAACCACGCCGCTCGCTCCATGATCTGCCCTCCCCACGCACCGGCGTTGCCCCGTATTGCGCCCCCCACGGTACCGGGAATCCCGCAGCCGAACTCCATTCCGGTACGCCCGGCGCGCTGGCAGCGTCTGGAAAACACCTGAAGGCTTGCGCCCGCCTGCGCAATGCCCCGATCCGATTCAACCGCCATACCCGATAGTCCGCCGGCCAGACAGATTACCAGCCCTCTGAAACCGGCGTCGCTCACCAGCATATTGGTTCCGCCGCCCAGGGGCAGCACCTGCTGTTCGGAATCCAGGACGAGTGGCACGGCAGTAATCAGGTCATCCATATCCACGGGCCGGAAAAACAGGTCCGCGGCTCCACCCAGGCCAAAATGGGTATGCTTCTTCAAGGGTTCATCAACCAGGAGTTCGCCCCTGCATCGCGCCCGGATTTCCCGGGCGAGCAGATTCCGCTTCGAAGCATCATGCATCGGCCCGCGGCGCTCCTTCGGACAACCGGTCAATGAGCCCGTATGCAACCTGTTCCACGTCTCCCGCGCCCATCACCAATACGAGGTCGCCCGGCGCAAGCGCTTCCGACAGGCAAAGTTCCAGATCCTGCAGGCCGGCGACATAGAATACATTGGAACAGCCGGCAGCACGTACCTGACCTGCCACCGTCTCGCCGGTCACACCGGGAATCGCGTCCTCACGAGCGGCGTAGACGTCGGCTATCCAGACCTGGTCGGCTTCACTCAGCGCCCTTCCGAACTCATCAGCGAAATCCAGGGTTCGCGAGTACAGATGCGGCTGGAAAACAGCTATCAATCGGCCCGTCCATCCGGCCCTGATCGTCTCGAGGGCGGCACGAACCTCGGTTGGGTGGTGGGCGTAGTCGTTCACGACACAGACACCGCCAGGGTCGCCGAGTACCTCCAGCCGGCGTCTCACACCCCGAAAGTTCTCCAGTCCCGTGCGTATGGCTTTCCAGGGCAGTTGCAGGGCCAGTCCCACACCCACAGCCGCCAACGCATTGCTCACATTGTGACGGCCTGGAACCCGGAGGGCAATGTCGCCCATTGGTTTTCCGCGGTCGACCACCAGAAACCGACTTTCGAGGCCGTCCTGGAGAACGGACCGCGCGGAAATCCCCGTTTCGTCCTCCAGCCCATACGAGAAAACCTGAAGATGGTCCGCATTCAATCGCCTTACGAACGGCGCATCGTAGGCCATCACCGCGCTTCGGTTTGTCTGATCCAAAAAATGCTGAAACGCTCGAAAGAGGCCCTCCATGTTTCCGTACGTATCGAGATGGTCCTCCTCGAGCGACGTCACGACTGCGACCTCGGGACGCAATGTCAGAAAGGAGCGGTCGAATTCATCGGCCTCTACGGCCCACAGCGTTCGTGAGCCGGGGCGCAGGTTTCTCTCAGTGCCGCGAACGATCCCGCCCACCAGGACTGTGGGATCCAGACCCGCCGCCTCGAGAACCTCGCCAACCATCGCTGTTGTCGTTGTCTTCCCGTGCGTGCCGGTAACGCCCACGACACGATGTCCTGCCGTCAATTGACCAAGAAGCGACGCACGCTTGACCGTTGGAATCCCTCTCGACCGGGCTCGTTTCAATTCGACGTTTTCCGGTCCGGCGGCAGGAGTATATATAACCAGGTCTGTGTCTTCGACCGCCTCCGGGGTATGTCCGATCCGAACGGGTATTCCCATCGACCCCAACCGGTCTGTCAGCGCGGAGGCCTCGCGGTCGGATCCGGTTACAATGCATTTCTGCCGAAAAAGCAGTTCCGCGACCGCGCTCATGCCCACTCCCCCGATGCCCACAAAATGAACCCGGCAACCCGGTTTCAGTTTCAACATGCGGCATCCATCCCCTGATGTCCTACCGCTCACCACGCAGCAGTCCGCAATGCGCCATTCCCTCCACCATCCGCCCTGCCGCGTCAGAAACCGCCAGCGCGCGGCTGCGGCGGGACATTTCCGAAAGAAGCCCGTTCGAATCGATCATCCCGGATACTTCCCGCGCCAGTCTTTCCGCGCTGAGTTCCGATTCGCGCACCATGCGCGCGGCTCCCGCTCGAACAACGGCCTTTGCATTGTATTCCTGATGGTTTTCGGCCGCGAGCGGCAATGGCACCATCAATGCGGGCACGCCCAGATGTGTCATTTCCGTTACCGTTATTGCGCCCGCCCGGGTCAACGCGAGGTCCGCCGCGCTGTAAGCCACCGCCATTTCGTCGATGAATTCCCTGACGACCACGCGGTCTCCGCAGGGGCGGGCTGCGGATGCCGCGGCGTCGTAACCCACCTTGCCGGTCTGCCACAGTATCTGAAAGCCGCGTTTCGTCAGTACCGGCAGCGCCTCCGCCACGGCGCGGTTAATTCCCATTGATCCCTGGCTGGCGCCGGTCACAAACAGCGTGACCCGATCGACGTCCAGACCAAACCGCCGACGAGCCTCTTTCCTGTCCACGCGCCGCCAACCGTCCCGAATCGGGTTGCCCACGACGTGCTTTTCACGCCCGCCCACGCGTCGCCTTGCCCCTTCAAATGCCAGATAGACCTGACGGGCTGCGCGGGACAACAGGCGTACGGTCAGCCCGGGGTAATTATTCTGCTCGTGCAGGACCAGCGGAATACCAAGCAACCGCGCGGCAACGCCCACCGGCCCGCTGACATGGCCGCCCGTGCAAATCACCGTGTGGGGATGAAACGCAACGAGGATGCGGAACGCTGAACAGATACCCTTCAGGAGCGACCATGGAAATTGCAACAGATCCAGATGGAGGCGGCGTTTAAGGCCTATGACCGGCAAGGTCTCCAGGACGTAGCCGGCACGCGGAATCAGCCTCGCCTCAACGCCCCGCGCAACACCTGCGAATCTGATTATCGTCTCCGGGCGCCGTTGGCGGACCGCGGCCGCTACACCCAGCGCGGGCACCGTATGGCCGCCGGTCAGGGTAACGGCAAACAACAGGCGTAATGGCATCAGAATCTGCGATCTCCTGTCCGGTACATTCTGACGGCACCGGTCCGTTGAGGAAGCGCTCCAGGGTCGGCCGATCCGCGCCGGCCGATGTTGATCAGAATACCCACGGCAAGCAGTGTGAACAGCATCGAAGTTCCACCGTAGCTGATAAAGGGAAGGGGAAGCCCGGTGGCCGGTATCAGTCCGGTGCACACCCCCATGTTTACAAACGCATAGACCAGAATCATGAATGTAATGCCTGACGCCAGAAAGAACCCGTGCAGGTCCGGCGCGCGACGGGCGATCTGAAAACCACACCGTGCGAATATGACGAAACAGATCACGACGCCAGCCGTGCCGAGCAATCCCAGCTCTTCTCCGACGATGCTGAACACAAAGTCGGTATGTGGCTCCGGCAAGAAGAGATATTTCTGAAGGCTTTGTCCAAGACCCACGCCGGACCATCCTCCGCTGCCCAGCGCCAGCAATGACTGCATTACATGATACCCGGCGCCCTGGACGTCGTCCGTGGGACTGAAGAACGCCGTCATTCGTTCTTTTCGATATCCAAGAACGAATACAACGATGAATAACACCGGCAGAAGGACGATCCCGGTGCCGGCCAGGTGCTTGACGCGGACACCGGCCAGATATAGCATCAGCGTGCAGGTCAGGCCGATCGCCAGCGCCGTTCCGAGGTCTGGCTGGAACATTACCATACCCATCGCCAGGCCGATTATGGCAATATGGGGGAGGTAACCCTGAACCAGGTCCTTTACCAGTCCCTGGCGCCGGCTCAAGGATTCCGCCAGATAGACCACGAGTGCGAGTCGCATCAGATCCGCAGGTTGAAAGGCGCCGCCGGGCAATGGAATCCATCGATACGCGCCGCGTACTTTGCCGAAGCCCGCGATTTTGAATACCAGGACAACCGCCAGTCCCAGGAAACCGATGGCGAGAAGGACCTTGGCGAAACGCGCCCAGAAGCGATAGTCAACCCGCATGATCAAAAGCATAGCAAAAAGACCGACCGCCGTACGCACCGCTGACCGCTTCAAGAAAAAGTGGTCGCTCTCAAAACGCACGTGACCCAGCGCCGTGCTGGCGCTGTATACCATTACCAGGCCAAAACCCACCAGCCCGACGACCAGCAATAACAGCAGGTAGGTCTGCCGCTCTGCTCCTGAGGTCGACATATGAATCTACTTGTCTGAAAAAAGGATCCTGAAACGAACTCCGGGAACGGTTGCCAGAAACCGGGTCAGTGCATGGAGAACGGAATCGCAAATTACGATGACGGCGACAGGAGAATTCATCCCTCGACGGCATGCTTTCGTTCAGGGTTTTGTTTCGAAACCCAGTGCTTCCGCGGTTGTCTCCATCGCCACGCCGCGAGAGCCCTTCATCAGTACGAGATCGCCCGGTTTGAGAAATGCCCTGAGATCTGTCACCAGGGATTCACGGTCTTTGAATGCCCGCGACCTGTCGGAAGGCAGACCTCCCGATATGCCCCCCCGGGACACGTGACCTGACATGTCGCCGAGCGCAAAGACGGCGTCCATCCCGATACCGGCGGCAAGCTCTCCAAGGCGCGCGTGACTCTGAGCGGCCGACGCGCCCAGTTCCAGCATATCGCCCAGCACAGCCACCCGGCGCCCGCCTTCCGAGACGGACATCCGCGCCAGCGTTTCCAGGGCCGCCCGCATCGAGGCCGGATTGGCATTGTACGTGTCGTTCAATAGACGAATTCCGTTCCATTCGACGATCTGGCCGCGCAGCTTCGAAGGCCGAAACGCGCCGAGCGCTTTAGCGGCCTGTTCAACCGGCACATCCAGTGCCGCGCCCACCGCCGTTGCGGCAAGTGCGTTGTACACGTGATGCCGGCCGGGAACAGCCAGATGAAAAAAACGGCCCTGCAGAGAGAAATGACCGCAGCCCTCCTGGTCTATGACAAGTCCCTCCCCACGAAACTGACATATCTTCTCGATACCAAAGCCCAGGAGTCTCCCCTTTAGTCTTGCTCGCTCCTTGGACACGAACAGGTCATCGAGATTCAAGATAGCCATTGAAGACTCTTCAAGATGATCCAGGAGTTCCCCTTTGGCTTTGGCCACCCCCTCTACAGAGCCTAAAAACTCCAGATGTGCAGGTCCGATATTGGTAATGACGCCGATCGTAGGATCGGCAATTTCACACAGGTATTTCAATCCGCCGTGTTCGCTGATGCCCATTTCGATCACTGCGGCTTCGCAGGTTTTCGAGAGTCGCAGCAGGGTCAGCGGAACTCCAAGCCAGTTGTTCAGGTTGCCTTCCGTAGCCAGCACTCGGTACCGGGTGCTAAGCACGGCGGCAGCCATATCCTTGGTGGTTGTCTTTCCACTGCTGCCGGTAATGCCCACCACCGGAATCCGGAAACGCCGGCGGTACGTTCTTCCGAGAGCGCCAAGCGCCGTGCCTGGTGTCTCGACGACGATCATCGCTCCGGACAGGCTTCGGCGTTTCCGGTCTTCAGCCCAGTGCCTCGAGACGACAGCCGCTGATGCACCCTTCTCGAGGGCATCTTCCACAAAACGATGTCCATCCCGATTTCCGTTTGCGCGCTCTCCTTCAAGTGCGAAGAACAGTTCCCCTGCATTCAACACTCGTGAGT
The DNA here is from genome assembly GCA_012271065.1 of Candidatus Latescibacterota bacterium. Next base: position 9,933 of record JAAXHE010000165.1, on the reverse strand, counting down.
CGATGCAGCCTCCAGCTGGACAGATTGCAGGATCGGCGGCGCCAACGAGCTCTCCGCCCATTGCATCGGCCGCTTCAGCGAGTGTCATCCCTTCCATACGCAGCAATCCGGGTGAGGGTCCGGGAGTCTGTATCCCCTTGGCAACTGGAGTCCGGTCATACCCGGCCGCTCAGGATGTCCCTTGCGACCAGCCGGTCGTCAAAGTGGATCTTCCGTCCGGCGATATCCTGGTAATCTTCATGTCCCTTGCCCGCAATGACGACAAGATCGCCGCCGGAAGCGTTTTCAATGGCCAGTGAAATCGCCTTCCGTCGGTCAACTTCCACGAGGTGGTCCGCACCGCCGACTCCCGCCACGATGTCTCTGAGAATCGAGTCCGGGGCTTCGGTCCTGGGATTGTCAGAAGTCACGATGGTCAGATCGGACATCCGCGCGGAAATCCGTCCCATTTGCGGGCGCTTTCCGCGATCACGATCGCCGCCGCATCCAAACACGCAGATCAATCGGCCTTCCGTAAACTCGCGGGCGGCCCGAAGGACATTTCCAAGCGCGTCCGGTGTATGCGCGTAGTCCACAATCACGCTGAAATCCTGTCCTTCCTGAATGCTCTCGAAACGGCCGGGCACCTGTACGTCCCGGATGGCATCGGCAATCGTTTCCGCGTCGACATCCATTGCCAGCCCCGCTGCAATCGCAGCGGCGGCGTTCATCTGATGGAAACGGCCCTGCAGCGCCAGGTTGAGTTCCACCGATCCCCATCTCGTTTCCAGATTCATGCGGGTCCCGCGACCGTCTGTTTCCGCGTTCTCGATTCGTACGTCGGCGGTCGTGGATCGGCCGTATGACACAACTGTCGCGCAACAGTTGCTCAACATGCGGCCGGTCGCCTCGTCGTCCGCGTTGACCACCGCACGCGCATCCGGGTTCAAGTTGTCAAAGAGCAGCTTCTTGGCGGCCAGGTAGGATTCCAACGAACCGTGGAAATCCAGATGGTCCCGAGAAAAATTCGTAAAAACCGCTGTATTGAACGCGATACCGTATACGCGGTCGAGCGCCAGCCCATGCGACGTAACTTCCATCACGGCCGCTGTGCAGCCGCTGTCCGTCATTTTCTTCAACAACCGCTGCAGGTCGTGCGCTTCAGGCGTTCCGATGTCCGACGGCATCCGGCGGCCGCCCACCCGGGTTTCAACCGTCCCGATCAACCCGCAATCGCCGGCGGCTGCCTCCAGCGACGCGTGTATCAGCATTGCCGTCGTGGTCTTCCCGTTCGTCCCCGTTACGCCCACCATCCGCAGCTTTCGCGACGGCGACCCGTAGAAATGTTCCGCGAATACGCCCAGCGCCTCCCGCGTTGACGGCACCCGGACAACGGCTATGTCCGCCTGGACCGGCTCTTCAACAACAACCGCCACGGCCCCTGCAGCGATCGCCTGCGGTACGAAGCCATGTCGGTCTTCCAGCTGTCCGCCTCTGATGGCGACGAACAAGTCGCCCGGTCGAACCTTGCGCGAATCCGTGGCGAGACCCGTAATCAGGGGATTGCCCGGATGAAGCCTTTGCCCTCCGGGAATCCGGCAAATGAAGTCGACCAGCCGCATAACATGGCTTTTGTCACAGGTCGTTCGGAATTGGCGCGTGCTTCGGGCTGCATACGACGTTGCAGGTCGTGCCGCGGGCAACCAGCATCCCGGCGCCGGGGGTCTGGGAGACGACTCGCCCGCTGCCCGAGGCGCTAACCGCCAATCCTGACGATGTCAATTGTACCACAGCCTGGCGCAATGGAACTCCCAACACATTGGGCGTCGCGATATAGTCCCCGGTCTTCCCGGAGTCTGCTTCATCGGCCTCGTGCCGCGATTCAAGGGTCCCGGGCGACCGGGCTGGGCCAACCGGCAATCGTGCGCCCTCATCCACATGGATCGGCTCGATACCGCTTCGATTCATTACCCGCTTCGCTACATTGCGGGACAATCCCGCCAATACGGGCCTGATCGCCCTGACGGCTTCGTCCCCCCGGGATTCAGCCACTGCCCGGTGTCGCATTTCCGTGTCCCGCAGACTCAGTATGCGTTGCATGATTCGGCTGAAAACCGGCGCCGCCACCTTGCTGCCCCAGCGAATACCCTTTGGGCCGTCCACGATCACGATACATACGAATTCGGCGCGCTCTACCGGCAAAAAGCCGATGAACGAGGAAACATACCGGTTTGGATCATAGCCCCCCCCACCTTCCTTTGCCCGCTGCGCGGTGCCCGTTTTTCCAGCTACGCGATAACCTGGTACCCGTGCGTTTTTACCCGTGCCTCGCAGAACCACCCCTTCGAGGACTTCGGCGACGTTTCCTGCCGTCTCCTCGGAGATGACCTCGCGCAGGACATGGGGCCGTTTGGACTCCCAGATACCGTCCGGCGATCGGCGGCGATAAATGCGCGGGGCCATTAGGCGCCCGCCGTTGGCGATTGCGCCGTACGCCATCGCCATCTGCAATGCCGTTACTCCGATTTCCTGTCCGATCGACATCGATGCCAGCGTTCTTCCGGACCATCTTGTCGGTTTCTTCACGTTTCCGGCCACTTCACCTGGAAGGTCCACGGTTGTCTTGTTTCCAAATCCGAAAAGCCGGACACATTTATACAGACCCGCCTGTTCGAGTTTCCGGGCGATTTTCACGGTACCGATGTTGCTGGATTCTTCGACAACCTGCTGGACCGTCAGCCATCCGCAGGGATGTGTGTCTCGAATCACGCCGCCAGGAACCTTCATCCGTCCGAACTCACAAAAGATCCGATCTTCCCGGCGCCAGAGGCCTTCCTCCAGTCCCCCGGCTACAGCGACCACCTTGAACGTGGACCCCGGCTCAAAGATATCGGTCACCGCGCGATTGCGCCGGAACGCCGCATCGTATTTGCCGAAATTGTTGGGATCGTACAGCGGCACATTGGCCATCGCCAGGATTTCCCCTGACCGGGGCGAGGTGACGACAGCAATACCGTTTACCGCTCGGAATTGCGACACCGCGGCTGCCAATTCCTCTTCGACGATCGACTGATAATCGACGTCCAGGGTCAACATCACATCCTCGCCGTCCTCGGGCATTCTCCTCACAACGCCCAAGGCGCCCAGTGCTTCGCCGCGCGCGTCCCGCCTGGAAGTCATATCTCCGTGTTTGCCCTCAAGCAGCAAGTTGCAAGCCAGTTCCACGCCCTCGATGCCCAGGTTGTCGATGTCGGTGTACCCCAGAACCTGTCCGGCAAGCTCTCCCATCGGATAGGTTCGCCTCATTTCGACAATGCGACCGACCCCCTTCGGCAACGGATCCTGTCGCGGGTCGCTGAACACCTTTCGAGCCAGCCAGACAAAACGCTTCTTTTTCAGCCGTCGCAGCAGCGCGGCATTCTCCGCGTCATCGCTACCGGAGAACCGCACGGCGATGGAACGGAGGCTGTCCAGTTCGGCAACCTTGTTGACAAAGAACGATTGGGCTTCCAGGTTCGTTGCGAGGACCCTGCCCTTGCGGTCCAGAATACGACCGCGGTTCGCCTGCAATACTGTCCGCTTTTCGTGCTGCCTCTTCGCACGGGCGCTGTAGACGTCACCCGTCCAGACCTGAAGCGCAGCCAGTCTGCAGGTCAAGATCAGAACGAAGATACCGCCCAGCAGGCAGATGGCTCTCTGCCGGCGAATGTGGCGCACTTCAATCCGCATGGTTCAGTTTTTGTGGTCGGAAAGAGCGTAGCGGCCCGGGTGTCGATCCAGGTAGAGGTTTCGCGGCGGTCCCTCAGGAAACACCATACCGAGTCTGTTTGCGGCGATCTCCCGTATTCTGCTGCTTCTTCGGAGTCCCGAAATCTCCGCCCGGAGACGCTCCTGCTGCCGGAGAAGCTGCTGGTGCTCGATTCGAAGCCGCGAGATTTCGTCACCCTGCCGCACGGTCTGCGCCTGAGCCCACAGATAACCCAGAAGACCCAGAACCACCAGCGCCAGGGTAAGGAGTACGTATCGATAACCACCCGACGTCTTCATTTCTGTAGTGGTATTCATATGCCTTCCTCAACAGTCCGAACCGTGAACCTCACAATCTCTCCGCAACCCTCAACGTCGCACTTCTGGATCGCGGGTTGCGCTGGCGCTCTTCCGGTTCCGGTCGTATGCCTCCGGGTGTCAGGACCCGCACCTGCGGGACCCGTCCGCATCCACAGACGGGTAGATTGGGCGGGCAGACGCAACCCAGAGCAGCCGACCGAAAAACCTCCTTTACCGTGCGATCTTCAAGAGAGTGATAGGACAGAACGCCGACGCGTCCGGCCCTCGCCAACTTCCCGATTGTGTACTCAAGCGTTTCGTACAGCTGGTCCAGTTCGCCGTTCACCTCAATCCGGATCGCCTGGAAGATCCTGGCAAGGGTTTTCGTGGTTTGAGATCCCGGCGCGGTCTCCGAAATCAGCGCTGCCAGTTCGGATGTGTCATTCAACGGCTCCCGGGTCCGCCGACGGCAGATGGCCCGGGCGATCCGGCCGGCGCCGCGTTCTTCTCCGAATTCCCTGAAAATCCGGGCCAGCTCCTCCTGAGAGTAGGCATTCACGATGTCCTTCGCCGACCGGAGTGCGTCGGGTCCCATACGCATATCCAGGGGCCCGTTTCGGAGGTAGCTGAATCCGCGGGAGGGCTCATCGATCTGATGGGAAGAAACACCGAGGTCGAAGAGCGCACCCGAGATCCGATTGACCTCCAGTTTATCCAGGACCCCCGGCAGTTCCCGAAAAGACGCCTCGATGATGTCCAGCCGGTCGGAGAATCGCCGCAGTCGAAGGGCGGCGGCCTGAACCGCCTCCGGATCCCGATCAATTCCAATCAGTCGTCCACGCCGACCCATCCGCTCCAGCATATGCTCAGCGTGGCCCCCGCCTCCCACCGTGCCATCGACGTACACACCGTTCGGGTCGTTGACCACGTTAAGGGCCGTTTCAGGCCCCATAACCGGCGTATGAAAATCCGCGGCCCCGCACATTGACGGTACACTAGAGAATGTCGAGATCTTCAGCGAATGCTTCCAGATTCTGGCCGACGTCGCTCATATCCGCGGTGTATCGCTCGGGGTTCCAGATTTCTATCCTGTTGCCCACGCCGCTGAGCGTCGCACGATCCGAGATTTCAGATGTATCGAGCAGCTTGCGGGGTACCAGCAGACGCCCCTGCCGATCGATTCTCGTCTCCGCGGCGCCCCCCATCACCCAACGTGCGATCTGCCGTTTTACCCTTCCTTTATGGCTCCCGTCCCTTATCTGCTGCAAAACCTGCTGCCACCCAATGGGATCGAATCCGGCCAGGCAGCCGTCGAACCACCTGGCAATGACGAGTGAAGTCACATGAGTAGGCAATACCCGGCGAATGGCGGCGGGGACAATCAGCCGACCCTTGTTATCGACGGGAATATCCTCATATTCTCCAATGAACAATGGCGTTTCGTCCGACATCGGTGGCGCTCGGAGGTTAAACAGCTTCTACATCGGCATGATCCACGATTGACAACAGAGGAGTTTCGAAGCCGCTCCCGCGAGGAACAGAATCGGGAGAAAAGCCCCGACTGACTTGCCGGGGCTTGTCCTCCTCAATCGATGTCTTCGGAAACTTCCGTGTCCTCCCTGATACACCACTTTCCACCACTTTCCACCACCAAAATTAGGGCCAGGACATACAAAAGTCAAGGGATTTATAGGCGATTTTTTGCCATATCTCCAAAAAAAACAACCCCGTGACCATGTGTGCATATACACGGCAGAACCACGCATCCCTGGAAAATGTGGTGGGTATGGAGCGGAAGGAGCGGAATTAATACCAGATGTTGTGCAGAGGCGCACGCGCTTTCCGGCCGCTGTCTGCTTTGCGGGCTGTTGTGCCTTGACCTCTCCGTCTTGTACGGATATCTTTCTCGAAATGAAACGGACGATACCAATGCTCCTGCTCTTCGGAATTCTGGCCTGCACGGCACGGAATGGATCCGCACCCGACGAACGCCAACTGGCACACGTCGTTCTCCAGGTCATCCACCTGCACAAACGGTATGCGGACCATCCCGACAGTCTCGCCAGCGAGCGAAAGGCCGTTCTTGAGGAAATCGGATTCACCGAAAAGGACCTCGAACGGCTGACCGCAACATGGAAGTCGAACCCCGGAGCCCTGGAGGCGCTGACCGTCAGCCTGATGGACACCCTCGAAGCCGACAGCATTTTCGTTCACTGGAAGAAGACCGCGAAAAGAAGAACCACTGGCAACAGGCGCAGGGCGGACTAAAAAAGATGAAGGCGGGTTCGAAAACCCGCCTTCATCTCTTGGTTGGTTTTATGTGTTAGGCTTGAAAGGCGCAAAAACCCCCGTATATAATAGAAAGGCCGAGCTCTGATGCTCGGACGAAACGCAACTCGGCGCGACAATTTCCTCGAAACGCCTTAGCAGCGTCGGATTGGCGGGTGGTTAGACCTTAAGGTAAGACTCTTGCGCACATTGTGTGTATGTTTAATCATGCCGGTTGTATACGGTAAGACGTCGAGATCCCCCCACCGCATCAGCCGTCGCCGGCCCTTCGACAGGCTCAGGGGACCGGCTCGGCCTCTGCGACTCCCCCTCACGGGGGAGTGATTGGACCGTTAAACGGGCTCGCGCGTTGACTTCCGTCTATTTGGTTGCGGTTTGGTTGTGGTTGAGCAAAGCGAAGTCGCGCCAGGATAAATTATGACCTGCAAATTGTGCAAGAAAGACAGATCTCTGGTGAAGTCTCATATTTTCCCCGAATGGCTCTACACGCCCATTTTTGACGATGATGAGGGTCTTTTTGATCGCATCATGAGGAAAACTCGGAACAGGCGCACGCGGCCGGAGGTGCTCTATGAAAGGCTGTTTTGTGAAGAATGCGTACAACGCATTGGCGATTGGGAAGAATACGCTCATGCTGTGTTCTTCGGGGACGATCCGGGATTGAAGCTCGAGGATCTCGGGAGTCGATTCATAATATCAGGCGTGAAATATGCACCTTTTAAGCTCTTTAAGATGTCCTTGATCTGGCGCGCATCGATTTCAAACAGGCCGGAGGTCCACAGGATCAACCTGGGGCCGCATGGTGAAAGACTTCGTAGGATGTTGATGGAAGAGCGCCCGGGAGAAAATCACAACTATGGCTCGATTTTGTTCTTTCCATCCCTGTCGATCCAACAGATGACGGAGGATTTCTTCGATCCGCCCGAACGCGCCACCTATAAGTTCCACGGCCACACGGCGTACCAGGCGATTTTTGGCGGCGTGGTCTGGATGTTCATCGTCTCAAATCACTCTGAAGTTCTTCCAGATGGTTTGTTCCTATCGGAGAACGGACGACTTCCGTTCATTATCATTGACGTGCCGGCCGTAGAGTCCTTTTCGGAGATGGCGTTCGCAGGTGGGGAGGGATGAACCGCCATGAGGCCGCAATCACATGATCGCGGAAATTCGCCTGCGTTCTGTCATTTTGGCAGTGGCTCCATCATTCCCCGCATGTCCGGGAACCTGACCTTAAAGTAGAGTACGTCCAATACGTAACACAGGGTCTTGGCACAATGCAGTTCGATGCTGTGCCGCTGTCCGTTGTCAACAGACAGGGCTGAGACGGCGTATCCTCCGGCCCTGGCCATGAACAAGGTAGAGCTTGAGTCGAGGCCCCCGCTAAGCAATGCGAGGGCCATTTGGTGTTTATCGGCCATTCTTAGCTCCTATCTTAGATTACTGTTGTCCAAGAACTGCGGGATTCACAGAGATAAGGTTCGAAAAGTGGCTTCAATTCGACATCTTGTACGGGTTTGACTCGGATAACGGAAACCAGGTTGCCATCGGTCGGTGTTTGTTACAACGCATGTTATTCTGAGTGGAGTCGAAGCATCACCCACCGCATCCGTCCCGCGCCGCAGGCAAACGTGCTGCCTCTCAGATATTGACACGTGCAAACTGCACGGGGATGATCCGATGCTGCAGTAGATCCTACGTCGGCCTGGAGGCTTCCTCCGGATGACCACGGGAAGCCACGTGCATGACAATCTTAAAACATGTCATTCTGAGCGCAGCGAAGAATCTCCCGTATTCTCGATTATACGTGTAATACATGCCCTTTGCAGATGAACTTGTGCGCGGACACATCGACTGCCGGGAGGCCTCTTCGACCATTCGACATGCTTAGGGACTGAGCTCAATGCAGGCAGGCTTGCTTCGACAAGCTCAGCATAAGCAGGGCGAGTCCTCAGGATGACAGTCTTCGCGAAGCCAGGACCGATTCGATTCGCCAATGGCTGTGGACGATTTTTCCAGCCATCGATTTCCCGTATCTTCGCGATTTTCGTAGTTAATCAAATCCGTTTTTGGACAGGTGTGATCTTAGATCATGATTGCGAACAGATTTTTTCGATCTCCGTGACCGTGAGACCATACGCACGGGCGAGTGCAGTAGCTGTCTCTCCAGCGGCATGGCGTGAGCGGATCAGTTCATCCCGTCTGGACTCATAATCCACTCTGGCTTTAGCTGATCGCTTCCGTTCGATGATCACGCCGACCACGATCAGGAGCAAGACTACAGCGACAGGCCAAGTGTTTATATACAGCCAGAGGACCGCCAGGCCGTATAGACCGACGGGGATGACAAAGAGAGCGATAAATAGGACAATGAGAATCAACCAGATCATGTCAAGCTCCTTTCCGAGCTTGAATGATGAAGACGATCACGAGGCCGCGATCAGATGATCGCGGAAATCTCTTATTTCACAACTCGTAGAAAGGTGGTAGACATGTTGCTTCAATGAGGCCGCGATCAGATGATCGCGGAAATTCGACAGCTTCACCCAGGCAAAGCAGGCTCTGCCGGCTTCAATGAGGCCGCGATCAGATGATCGCGGAAATATCGCCGGAGAGTTCAAGCTCTTCTTCAGTATATGGCTTCAATGAGGCCGCGATCAGATGATCGCGGAAATCGCGGAGAGCATTCCTTCATTGACATGCTGTCCATCGGGCTTCAATGAGGCCGCGATCAGATGATCGCGGAAATCCTGCCAGTCCACGTACACGTGGCGCATGGGGGTAAAGCTTCAATGAGGCCGCGATCAGATGATCGCGGAAATATGTGGTCTGTGTCTGTCCGCGATACAAGAGATTTAACGCTTCAATGAGGCCGCGATCAGATGATCGCGGAAATTCATCCGCTCGAGCTCTTCCTCGAGCACAGGACTATGCGCTTCAATGAGGCCGCGATCAGATGATCGCGGAAATCGGGATTCCCTGGGCGATCCTGACTTGCTCTTCCCGGAGCTTCAATGAGGCCGCGATCAGATGATCGCGGAAATGTAACCGTCCGTTTTTCGCACCGGGCTCGGGTACCAGGGTGCTTCAATGAGGCCGCGATCAGATGATCGCGGAAATATTGCAAGGTTTAGAAGTCGTATCCCGGATGAACTGGCTTCAATGAGGCCGCGATCAGATGATCGCGGAAATCTACTACGATAAGACCACAAATACTCGACGGTCTGGTGCACTGCTTCAATGAGGCCGCGATCAGATGATCGCGGAAATTTCGTGGCGCCCGTGAACTATATGCGCTATGCCGGGGCTTCAATGAGGCCGCGATCAGATGATCGCGGAAATTCCAATCCTGACCGTAAACATGTCGCATCGGAACGAAGCTTCAATGAGGCCGCGATCAGATGATCGCGGAAATCACCTACCAGAGACAGTTCCGGTGCTCGGACGATTGCTTCAATGAGGCCGCGATCAGATGATCGCGGAAATTGTATTCTCAATGCTTTTCAGCCGGGCAATCGGAATACCGCTTCAATGAGGCCGCGATCAGATGATCGCGGAAATCTGGTGGGTCGAGCTATCCGATGGCTCCAGGATGATGGCTTCAATGAGGCCGCGATCAGA
>JAAXHE010000220.1 GCA_012271065.1 Candidatus Latescibacterota bacterium | reverse complement strand
GCCTGCAGAGCGACTTTATCAACGAATTGTTAGGGTTAGGGCAGTAGCTCAACTGGTAGAGCACCGGTCTCCAAAACCGGCGGTTGCGGGTTCGATTCCTGCCTGCCCTGCCATTTTCCTCCGAAACAGCCACCTGGCCCGCACCTGAGTTCCGCAAGCAGCTACAGGCCCCGGGTTTCTTTTACGAATGCCCGCCAATCCGCGTCGATTTCAGCACCCGAATGTTCATTCCCGGGCTGCTTCCGATGTTGGGGCGTTTCCCTGACGGTATACCCGATGTTCGCGAAAGTAGCACAGTTCATTAAAGACGTTCAGCTCGAAATGGGCAAGGTCACCTGGCCGACCCGGGACGAACTGATTGCTTCCACGACGATTGTACTGGTGGTTTCGCTGGTCCTTTCCGTGTTTATTTTCGCTGTGGATTTCGTGCTTTCCCTGGTTCGCAGGTTCGGAATGAGTTGACGGCCTCATTTTTTTCAACAGTGAGTGATGCCCCATGGCAATGCGCTGGTACGTCGTGCATACCTATTCGGGACACGAAAACAAGGTGCGTTCCTATCTCGAAAGCGCCAAGGAAGGCACCGAGGTCGCGGACCGGATCAACCGGGTTGTGGTTCCTACCGAAGAGGTCGTGGAGATGAAGGACGGGAGGAAGACGACCTCCTTCAGGAAGTTTCTGCCCAGCTACATTCTGGTCGAAATGGAAATGGATAAGGAAACCATGCATTTTGTGACCAACGTACCGGGCGTTACGAGCTTTGTCGGACCGGGTAAGCGCCCCCAGCCGCTCCATGAAAAAGAGGTGGAACACGTCTTGGGACACGTGGACCGGCGTCAGGAGCAGGACGATCAGGAAATACCTTATCAGGTGGGAGATCGGGTCAAAGTCATCGACGGGCCCTTCAGCGAGTTTATCGGCATGGTCGACGTCGTAAACCCCGAGAAGAGAAAGATCAAGGTGATGGTGAGCATTTTCGGAAGAAACACGCCTGTGGAGCTGGACGTCCTGCAGGTCGAAGAGGCCGTGGAAGGATAGCGCGATGGCAAAGAAAGTAATGACAATTATCAAACTTCAGATTCCGGCGGGACAGGCGTCCCCAACGCCCCCGGTGGGGCCTGCGCTTGGCCAGCACGGCGTCAACATTATGGAGTTCTGCCAGGCGTTTAACGCACAGACTAAAGACAAGCAGGGGCTGATTGTTCCCGCCGTCATCACCGTTTTTGCGGATCGCAGCTTTTCCTTCATTACGAAGAGCCCGCCCGCCGCGGTGCTGTTGAAGCGGGCCGCAGGCCTGGAGAAGGGATCGCCCGAATCCAATCGAACCAAAGTCGGCAGTGTCAGGCGCGATCAGGTACGGGAGATTGCCGAAATGAAAATGGAAGATCTGAATGCAGGCAGTCTGGAAACCGCCGTGCGCATGATCGAAGGTACGGCGCGAAGCGCGGGTATTACGGTGGAGGATTAGGAGGACCATTATTATGGCAGGGCGCAACGGGAAACGATACAGAACGGCGCTTGCCGGGATCGATCGACGCGCGCAATATTCTATCGAAGATGCAATTTCGCTGCTGAAGGAGATGCCGGCGTCGAAGTTCGATCAAACGGTTGAAATGGCGATCCGGCTGGGCGTGGACCCGCGCCAGGCCGATCAGCAGATCCGCGGTACGGTGATGTTGCCGCACGGGCTTGGAAAGACGATTCGCGTGGTTGTGTTCGCCAAGGGCGAGCAGGCGGCGGCGGCCGAAACTGCCGGAGCGGATGTTGTGGGAACCGACGATCTGGCCGAACGGATTAACGGTGGATGGACCGATTTTGACGTGGCCATCGCGGCGCCGGACATGATGAGCGTTGTCGGGCGATTGGGAAGGATCCTGGGCCCCAGAGGGCTGATGCCCAATCCCAAGAGCGGCACGGTTACCCCAGACGTGGCGCGTGCGGTCGCTGAAGCCAAGGCGGGACGTGTGGAGTATCGTGCGGACAGGAACGGGAACGTTAACGCGCCCGTGGGCAGAATGTCGTTTGAAGAAGACAGTTTGGTCGAGAATGCCAGGACACTTTTCGATACGATTCTACGCGCGCGTCCTTCATCTGCCAAGGGCCAGTATGTCAGGTCCGTAACCCTGGCGACCACAATGGGGCCGGGTTTACGGATCGATCGGTCCAGCGTAACTAACTGACCGCGGTAATCCGCGCAACGGAAGGTAAGAGGATGCCAACGGCCGGAAAAATCAGCGCTGTCGAGGAACTGACCCGTCTCATGGACAGGTCTCGGGGGTTTTACCTGACCGATTTCACCGGCCTGGATGTGCCCGATGTCACGCGGTTGCGGAAACTGTTGCGCGACGAGGACATAACCTATCGGGTCGTCAAGAATCGTCTGGCCCTGATAGCCGTAAAAAACGCAGGGATTCAGGGACTGGACGAGGTATTGCAGGGCCCGACCGGCCTGGCAAGTTCCGAAACCGATCCGATCGCGGCGGTAAGGCTGCTACACGAATTCGCGTCGGAAACCGAAGGTCTGCCAAGGATAAAGGGCGGGTTCGCGGACGGTCGGGTCTTTCGAGAGGATCAGCTGGAAGCGCTTGCCCAGCTTCCGCCGAGGGAAGTGTTGCTGGGGCAGTTGGTGTCCTCGGTTCAGAGCCCGTTGACCGGGCTGGTTTTCTGTCTGGGCGGCCTGCTCCAGAGCCTGGTTCTGGTTTTGAACGAAATCGCAACGAAGAAAGGTGAAGCCGGGGTGGAGGATTAGGCACTCCGGAGCATTTCAATCCGTTTCCATCATCAGGTTAAGACGTATGGAGGACGTCCATGGCAATCGCAGACATTATCGATGAGATTGAGAAGCTTTCCGTCCTGGAACTGGCCGAGCTTGTCAAGGCGCTCGAAGACAAATTCGGCGTGAGCGCCCAGGCGATGGTCGCCGCGCCCGCGGCCGGCGCCGGCGCCGGAGCGGACGGAGAGGCCGAGGAAGAAGAGCAGACGGAATTCGACGTGGTGTTGAACGCCATCGGCGACAAGAAGATTCAGGTAATCAAGGTGGTCCGCAGCGTCACAAGTCTGGGCTTGAAAGAGGCCAAGGAACTCGTCGACGGCGCCCCTCGCAGCGTGAAGGAGGGGGTCTCAAGGGAGGAGGCCGACCAGATCAAAGCCGAACTGGAGGAGGTTGGAGCCGTGGTTGAAATAAAATAGCCGGACCGAACTGCATTCCTGCCGTCAATCATTGGTCGATTTCACCTGAGGAGCGTGATCATCTTGGCGAAAAATGGACTTATAGACAGGAAGTCGTACGGTAAGATCGCTTCAGCCATCGAAATGCCGAATCTTCTGGACATCCAGATCGATTCGTACAACTGGTTCTTGCAAAAGGATTTACCGCCTGGCGAACGTGGCAGACAGGGCCTCCAGGCGGTTTTCCATAGTATTTTCCCCATCAGCGACGTTCACAGGCTGTTTTCACTCGAGTTTGTCGATTATTCCATTGGCACACCCAAATACGACGTGGGTGAATGTCTGGAGCGTGGTACCACTTACGCGGTTCCTCTCCGCGCCACGCTGAGGTTGATTTCCCGCGAAAAGCAGGACAACAAGGAGTTTCGGATCAAGGATATCGTGGAGCAGACGGTATTCCTGGGCGAGCTGCCGCTGATGACCGAAGAGGGCACGTTCATTGTCAACGGTTCCGAGAGGGTAATTGTAAGCCAGCTTCACAGGTCTCCTGGCGTCTTTTTCGACGAGACCATTCACCCTAACGGGAAACGGCTCTATTCCGCGCGGATCATTCCTTACAAGGGCGCCTGGCTGGAATTCAGTCTGGACATAAACGATATCATGTACGTGCACATAGACAGGAAGCGGAAGCTTCCGTTTACCACGTTCCTGCGTGCACTGGGTTTCAGCCGGAACGAAGAGATACTGGGCCTCTTTCACGAGAACACGAAGGCGAGAGTCAACGAGGAACTGGTCGGCGCGGTCGCAATGGAGGACGTGGTCGACAGGGGAACCGGCGAAGTCATCGTGGAAACGTACCAGACTGTTACGGAAGAGCATCTCCAGGCGCTGAAGGATGCACGCGTCAGTCGGCTGACTGTACTTGACGTGGACGCCGAGAACGATGGCGGCGTGATTGCAAATACCCTGCAGAAAGATCCATGCGATAACGAAGAGGAAGCGCTTTCCCGAATCTACAATCTGCTGCGTCCGGGTGATCCGCCGAATCTTGAGACCGCCCGCGGCCTGCTCGAACGCCAGTTCTTCAGCCCCAAGCGATATCAACTCGGCGAGGTCGGGCGCTACCGCTTGAATCAGCGACTGAATCTCAACATTCCCCTCGAATTTACCACACTGTGCATAGAAGATTTTCACAGGGTAATTCAATATCTGCTCGTACTGTTCAAGGGCGAAGGCTATACGGACGACATCGACCATCTGGGCAATCGACGCATCCGGACCGTGGGCGAACTCCTGTCCTATCACTTCTCAACCGGTCTGGTCAGAATGGCCCGGACGATCAGAGAGCGGATGAGTCTCCGGGACACGGAGCAGATAACGCCGCAGGATCTGGTCAATGCCAGGACGGTATCGACGGTGGTGCAGGCCTTTTTCGGCAGCAGCCAGCTTTCCCAGTTCCTGCAGCAGACCAACCCCCTGGACGAACTGTCCCATAAGCGGCGACTGTCTGCCCTGGGGCCAGGCGGTCTGACGCGCGACAGGGCCGGATTCGAGGTTCGCGACGTGCACCATACCCACTACGGGCGTATCTGCCCCATCGAAACGCCCGAGGGTCCCAATATCGGACTTATCGCGAATATTTCCACCTACGCCAAGATCAACCCCCTTGGATTCCTGGAAACGCCCTACCGGGTTGTGAAAGACGGAAGGGTTACCTCCAGGATCGAATATCTTTCCGCCGACGAGGAAGACAAACACACGATCGCCCAGGCAAACGCAATGCTCGGCGCCGACGGGCGGTTCCAGGACTCAGCAGTCCAGGCGCGGCGGCGAGGCGACTTCCCGCTCGTTGCGCCATCGGAAGTGGACTATATGGACGTCTCTCCCTGCCAGCTGGTCAGTACGGCGGCGTCCCTCATCCCGTTTCTGGAACACGACGATGCCAACCGTGCGCTGATGGGCTCCAATATGCAGCGACAGGCGGTGCCGCTGCTCCGGACTGAAGCGCCGTTCGTGGGAACCGGAATGGAACATGCGGTCGCCGTGGATTCCAAGGCGGTCGTAACGGCGAGGAGCCCCGGAACGGTTACGTATGTGAGCGCGGACAGGATCGTGGTCAAACGGCGCAAGGGCCGGGACGTGGAGATGATCGACCTGTTCGATGAAGATGTCTATCGCCTGATCAAGTTCAAGCGGTCCAATCAGGATTTCTGTATCAGCCAGAAGCCGCTCGTGCAGGTCGGAGACCGGGTTGAAGCAGGCGGCCTGTTGGCCGACGGGTGCGCCACGGACCGCGGGGACCTTGCCCTCGGAGCAAACGTGCTTTGCGCGTTCATGTCGTGGAACGGGTACAATTTCGAAGACGCGATCATCGTGTCCGAGCGACTGCTGAAGAAAGACATCTTCACTTCGATTTCCATAGAGGAATTCGAGCTCCAGGTGCGGGACACCAAGCGGGGCGTGGAGGAGATAACCCGGGAAATTCCGAATGTCAGCGAGCAGGCGGTACGCAACCTGGATAAACAGGGTATCGTTAGGGCTGGCGCCGAGGTGACGTCCGGAGACATTCTCGTGGGCAAGGTGACGCCCAAGGGAGAAACCGAACTCTCGCCCGAAGAACGCCTCCTGCGCGCGATTTTCGGCGAGAAGGCCGGAGACGTCAGAGATGCGTCCCTGAAGGCACCTTCCGGAATGGACGGTGTGGTCATGGACAGGAAGGTTTTTTCACGAAAAGACAGGGAAAAAACCCGGAAGGCGGATAAGGAAAAGACAGCAGCGGTAAGGAAACAGATCCAGGAAAAAATCAAGTCAATCAAGGACAGCAGGAACGAACAGGTGGCGGATGTGCTGCGGGGCAAGAAGCTGAATCTGCTGCGGCATACGGAAGATGGCTCGGTAGCAGCCCGATCCGGAAGAGTATTCGACGAGAAGCTGGCTGAAAAGCTCGACCTGGACGTTGTACGGCCCGACGAATCCTGGGTCGACGACACCGGGGCCAGCCGGAAAGTCGACCGCATTATCGAGCTTGCCGAGAAACTGACCCGGGCAGCGGAAGACGAACTGGAGCGGGAACTTGAAAAAATCGCACGTGGCGACGAACTGCCGCCTGGAATCGTACAGCTTGTCAAAGTGTATATCGCACGTAAGCGCAAGCTGATGGTCGGCGACAAGATGGCGGGACGCCACGGCAACAAGGGGGTGGTTTCGATCATCGTACCCGAGGAGGATATGCCGTACCTTCCCGACGGTACCCCGATCGACATTATCCTTAACCCGCTGGGTGTGCCTTCCCGGATGAATCTGGGTCAGATCCTGGAGACCCACCTCGGCTGGGCGGCCCGGGCGCTGGACGTCCATGTCGCCACGCCTGTCTTCGACGGTGCATCCCTGGAGGATATCAAGTCTGCGCTGGACCAGGCCAGTCTGCCGGAATCCGGCAAGACGGTGCTGTACGACGGCAAGACAGGAAAGCCATTCGACAAGGAAGTCATGGTCGGCTATATATATATGTTGAAACTGTCGCATCTGGTCAGCGACAAGATCCATGCGCGTTCCATCGGACCTTATTCGCTGGTAACCCAACAGCCCCTCGGCGGCAAGGCGCAATTCGGCGGCCAGCGATTCGGGGAGATGGAGGTGTGGGCGTTGGAGGCCTACGGCGCCGCTTATATGCTGCAGGAGATGCTGACGGTCAAGTCCGACGACGTTGCAGGACGTTCAAAGATCTACGAAGCGATCGTAAAGGGCGAGAATCCACCTGAACCGGGGGTTCCCGAGTCCTTCAACGTGCTGGTGAAGGAATTGCAGAGCCTCTGTCTGGACGTGGTACTGGAGAACGGTCAGGGCGGGTAGGAACTGATAGCGGGGTCATCTTTTCTTATGATTTCGATCGGAAAAAGGGGGTAAGGCCCGTGGCGGACATCAACACTTCCAAGCGGCCCACAGAGTTCAACTCGATCCGCATTCAACTGGCGTCACCGGAGACGATCCGGGGCTGGTCACGGGGCGAGGTGACCAAGCCGGAAACGATCAATTACCGTTCGTTCAAGCCCGAGCGCGACGGTCTGTTCTGCGAACGCATCTTCGGTCCGGTTAAAGATTGGGAATGCAGCTGTGGCAAGTACAAAAGGATTCGCTACCGGGGCGTGGTCTGCGACCGGTGCGGCGTGGAAGTCACCCAATCGAAGGTGCGGCGCGAGCGGCTGGGCCATATCGAACTGGCAGTGCCGGTCACGCATATCTGGTTCTTCAAGTCGCTGCCATCCCGGATGGGGTATCTGCTGGACATTACAATCCGCAACCTTGAAAGAATCATCTATTACGAGTCTTACGTCGTGTTGGATCCCGGGGACGCGCCGGATCTCAAGTACAAGGATCTTCTCTCCGAAGATGAAGCGTATGAACTCGAGGCGAAAGGATACAGCTTCAAGGCGGATATGGGTGCAGTCGCACTCAAAAAGCTGCTCAGCGAAATAGATATCGAGGAACTGTCCGCGGAGTTGCGCACGCAGGCGCGGATGGAAACCTCCGTACAACGCAAGCAGGAGGCGCTGAAGCGGCTCAAAGTGGTCGAGGCATTCCGTCAGTCCGATAACCATCCGTCGTGGATGATTCTGGACGTCATTCCCGTTATTCCGCCGGACCTCCGGCCGCTGGTACCGCTCGAGGGCGGAAGGTTTGCCACGTCGGATTTGAACGATCTGTACAGGCGTGTCATCAACCGGAACAACAGACTGAAGAAGCTGATCGAAATCAAGGCGCCGGAGGTGATCCTGCGCAACGAGAAGCGCATGCTGCAGGAAGCGGTCGACGCCCTGTTCGACAATGGCCGCAGATCTCGAGCGGTACGCGGCGACGGCAACCGCTCGTTGAAGTCGCTTTCGGACCTGCTCAAGGGGAAGCAGGGCCGGTTCCGCCAGAATCTGCTCGGCAAGCGTGTCGACTATTCCGGACGTTCGGTAATCGTCGTCGACCCCAACCTCAAGCTGCATCAATGCGGGCTTCCGAAGCACATGGCGCTTGAGTTGTTCAAGCCGTTCATTATCAAGAAGCTGGAAGAGCGTGGATTGGTCCAGACCGTCAAGAGTGCGAAGAAACTCGTCGAGCGCGAACGGGTCGAGGTCTGGGATATTCTGGAGGACATCATCCAGGATCACTACGTCCTGCTGAACCGGGCGCCGACGCTCCACCGGCTGGGCATCCAGGCGTTCCAGCCCGTACTTGTGGAAGGGAAAGCGATTCGCATACATCCGCTGGTGTGCGCCGCGTTCAACGCCGACTTCGACGG
>JAAXHE010000291.1 GCA_012271065.1 Candidatus Latescibacterota bacterium | reverse complement strand
ATTACTCGCTTATTTAAGGCCTAGTGCCCGAATTCCGTAGCACGCAGCGAAATGTCTGAATATATCGCGCCGCCGCGCCATTCGTAGGGGCGTCCCTTGTGGGCGCCCGTTTTAATACTGAAGAGGCATGGATCCGGTTAAGGAGAATGAAGATGTCACATCCGAATGAAGATAACATAGGCTGGAATGCAGTCAGCAGTACGGGCGCGGTTGCCGCGGGGGGCGCGGGCGCCGTGGCCGCGGGGATCGAAATTCTGGAACAGGGCGGGAACGCGGCCGATGCGGCGGCGGGGACCATCCTCGCGCTGAACGTGACCGATCACGGCGCGTGTTCGATCGGCGGCGAGGTGCCGGTGATCATCTACGATGCCGGCAACCGGGAGGTCAAAACGCTTTCCGGGCAGGGCCGGGCGCCGCTCTCGCAGGAAGCGATCGACTGGTACATGGATAACGGCATTCCGGACAAGCACATCAAGATGGCGCCGGTCCCGTCGGTCGTGGATCTGTGCACGACGCTGCTCATCCGTTACGGCACGCAGTCCTTCGAAGCGATCGTTTCCCCCACGCTGGCAATCCTGGATGAAGGCGAGGAATCCTGGCATCCCCGGCTTGCCGACACGCTGCGCAGGCTGGTTGAGGCCGAACAGGCGGCGCGTGGAAGCCGCGAGGAGAAGGTGGCGGCCGCGAGCGACCGTTTCTACGGACGAAACGGGGCCCGCCAGGACGTCGCCGACGCGCTGGAAGCGGACTACGTGGAAAAGGGCGGCTTTCTTCGTAAATCGGACCTGGCGGCCCACCGGACGCTGATTGAAGATCCCGTCGTGGTCAACTACCGGGGATACGACGTATATAAATGCGGTCCGTGGACGCAGGGGCCGTACCTCTGCCAGGCGCTGCGCCTTCTGGAGGGCTTCGACCTGAAATCCATGGGCCACCTTTCCGCGGATTACGTGCACGTGGCCGTGGAAGCCCTCAAGTTGGCCATGGCCGATAGGGACGCGTATTACGCCGATCCGGACTTCGTGGACGTGCCGATGTCAGACCTGCTGTCTGACGAATACACACAAATCCGGCAGCCGCTGATCGATATGGAGAAAGCCTCGCTTGAAGCCCGTCCCGGCGACCCGTACGGAATGAAGGCGCTGCGCGGCGACGGCGTGTTCGAACCGGGTATCGGCGGTACGACGACGTGCGTGGTCGCCGACCGGTGGGGAAACGTCGTTTCGGCAACGCCGAGCGCGAACGTATATCGTGGGGAAACACCACTTGGCGGGCGGACCGGAGTGTCGTACGGAAACCGCCTGCGAAGCCTGAATACGACCCCCGGCCATCCCAACTGCATCCAGCCGGGGAAGCGCCCCCGGATCACGCTGACGCCGACGCTTGTCCTTAAGGACGGCAAGCCGATTCTGGCGATCAGCGTCGCGGGCGGCGACCTTCAGGACCAGGCGACGCTGAACCTGCTCCTGGATTTCATCGAGTTCGATATGGTCCCGAAAGACGCCGTCACCGCGCCGCGCTTCGCCACGGCCCATCACGAGGACTCGTTCGATCCGAATCCCGATCGTCCCGCGACGTTCAAACAGGTCGGTTCGCTGAACATTAGCGACCGCGTGAGCCGGGACGTACGCTCCGAACTTGCAGCTCGCGGTCATCGCGTCACGACAAGCGACGGTCCGATCGCGACCCCGGTCATGCTTTACGTGGACCCGGTGGACGGGCGGTACCACGCCGCCGGCGACCCCGCCGCGGGGCGCCACGCGGCCGGTCTGGCGGGATAATACACCCTGCAATAACCGACAACGACGCCCAACATTGACGAAGGCCCTGCGCCCGCCCATCACATCGGATGGGCGGGCGCAGGGCTGTTTTAATATTCAATTGGGGTGTTGCCGTTTATGTGGACGCTGTTTCCGGACCCTCCGGCTTGCCGATGCGGTAGCCGACGCCGTGCTCCGTGTAAATGTATCGAGGTTCGTCGGCATCATCTCCCAATTTACGCCGTAGCCGCTTGACCAGCGTACGGACCCGGCGCAGATCCACGCCGCGTCGCCTGCCCCAGATTCGACGCAGCAGCGCATCGTGCGTCACAACCCGACCGGGGCTGACACAGAGTTCATACAGCAACTCGTACTCATGTGCCGTCAATTCCACGCGGTGTCCACCGACGGTCACGCTCCGCTCCTCGAAATTGACGGT
The DNA here is from genome assembly GCA_012271065.1 of Candidatus Latescibacterota bacterium. The sequence continues at coordinate 13,615 of JAAXHE010000291.1, read as the reverse complement.
CAGGTCCTGCAATACGCACGGCTCTTCAATGTCCTTTCGCAACGGGCCTGGCTCCTTGCGCAGCGCCGCCTTGATTCGTACGACGAGCTCAGTAGGAGAAAAAGGCTTCACGATATAGTCCGACGCGCCCAACGCGAACGCCCGCTCGATGTTCTCTTCCTGGCCGTATCCGGAAAGAAAGATGACGGGGATCCTGTCGATCTCCAGGATATCCTTCATCAGTTCGAATCCGTCCGTGCCGGGCAGTACGAGGTCATGGTCACGACAACCGACTCGATATCGCCGTTCCTGGAACGGATGGGCGTGGCATTGACCAGAGTCGTCACGGACCGGCCGTCGGGAACCTGGAGGACGATCTCCTCCGCACGCACAGTTTCTCCTGAGCCCAGTAACTCGGCCACTTGAAACTCTTCCAGGGAGACCTCCCGACCGTCGGCGCGCCGGAACGTCATCACTTCGAGTAGCTGCTCCTCCGGATGGCCCGGCGTGAGCAGGGCGCCCACGAGCCGTCTCGCCTCGCGGTTGAACGTCAGCGGCGCACCGGACCTGGCGTCGAAAACCACGACCCCGACGGGTGAGGTGTCGATCAGTGTCTCCAGATCGAGCCTTGCCTTCTGCTCGTCCCGGTGCCGGCGTGCGTTGGCGATGACCAGCGCCGCCTGCGACGCAAACATCACCAGGGTTTCTTCGTCTGCCGCCGTGAACGTATCGTTGCCTCCCTTCTCACAGAGACTGAACGTCCCCACACTCTGGCCGCGGTAGCGGATCGGCGTTGCCAACGCCGCGGGAGAGGGACTCAGAGGTATTTGAGGGCGGAACTCGGGCAGACCAGCAGACCGGAGGTAGCTGTGGAGATTCCGAAGCCGCCGCGGCTCCCTCATATGGGTGAAGTGTTCGAAGAGCTTGTGCCTCTCCGGCCGCAACCACAAACGCCTGGACTGATTGGGCGATAATCCGGACGTCTTGCAGTCCTGCACCCGCCCCTCATCGTCAAGCAGTACCATCAGGCCGTACCTCGCACCGGTCAGCGGTCGGGCGCTGTCCAGGACCTCCTGCAAAACGGCGTCGAACTCGAGACTCTCATTGATTCGAAGGCTGGCCTCGCTCAACTTCGACAGGCGGTCACGGTGGTCTGCTATCTGTTGATCACGTTCGTCGATTTGCATCTCCTTCTAACCTCGTTCGGTCGGTGCTTGCTCCCGCGTCACGTTCTGCAAGGTGCTGCGGGTGGGGTGCATTTCCAGAGTTACGAATCAGTTGCATGCCAAAAGAGCGAAAGACCATCGTAACAGGTAATTTCATGCTACGTTCTCGAACGTCACGTGATGTGCCAGTTAACCTTGAGTCCCCTCCGAAAAGTCGCATTTACTTATGCTGGTGAAAGTACTAAATTCGAAGTGTGAAGAGTCAGCAAGGATGAAGGTTTGAGAAGTACAATTGTAAAGAGCGTGGGAGAGGCCAGATGTTTAAGCGGAGTGCGTCGTGCAGTCACCCAGATCTGTTTTCGAATTTCGAGTCGCATTTCACGGATCGGAAGCAGGCGCAGTTGAATGATCCGAAGTCGTGGCATAATCTGTTTTACCAGCACATCACTTCAGGGATCGACGAGGATGTGTTTTCCGTGTTGTTTGATCCCGGCATAGGCCGGCCCAATGCCCCGATTCGTCAGTTGGCGGCGATGATGGTCTTGAAGGAGGGCTTCGGGTGGAGCGATGCGCAACTGTTCGAGCAATGTCGGTTCAATATCCTGGCGATGCGGGCATTGGGGTTGATGAATCTGTCTGATGAGGCGCCTGTGGAGTCGACGTATTATCTGTTCAAGCAGTCCCTGTATGCGTATCAACTGAAAACCGGTCGGGATCTTTTTGGCGAGACCTTTAGCAGCTTAACGAAGACGCAGGCGGATGCCTTTGGCGTGTTGGGTCAGCAAATCCGAATGGACAGTAAGTTAAATTGAGCAGGCTTCAAGCGACCTATACCGAGAAAGACAGCGATCACTATGGTGTGATGGCGCGTGTGTTTGGAGACCAGTATACGGTTTTATCCTCCTCCAAACAGGTGCTTCCCAAGCCGCCTGACGAGATCTCCGCATCCTCCTTGCAGTCCCCCGATGACGAAGATGCGGCCTTTCGGAAGAAAGGCGAAGCGAAGGTGAAAGGATACAGTGTCAACCTCACCGAGACCTGCGGTGAGGAGGGCCTCAATTTGATCACGGACATTGACGTCAAATCCGCGACAGCGCCCGACAACGCGTTTGTGCAAGCGGCCATAGGGCGCACACAGCACGTGGTAGGGCAGGTTCGAGACGTGTCGATGGATGGAGCCTATAATGATCAATCCAACGCCGAGTACGCAAACGAACACGACAAGCAATTCTATTACAGTGGCCTGCAAGGAACCCCAGGGCGTTTCATTTATCGACGAACAATAGAAGGCGTCGAAGTCACGGATCGAAATACCGGAGCCGTGCAGCTTGCCCAAGAATACAAACCGGGGAAATACAAACTCATCATTGATGGCAAACCCCGGTACTTTAAAGAACAGGCCATCGACAACCACATCAAACGCAAACAGAGTGAAGCCCTGCCTGAACACATCAGAAACCGACGCAATAACGTCGAAGCCAGCATCTTCCAGTTGAGCTATCACACCAACAATGGCAAAACCCGCTATCGAGGACTGATGCCACACCAATTGTGGGCGCACTGTCGTGGCTTATGGGTCAATCTCGTTCGGATCAAGAATTATCTCATAACACCCCCGATGCTCCCCGCATAAGTGGGGATTTCTTGCGAAAAACCTCCATACCATCGCCCTGAACAACGTCGTCACTTGACCATGCTGTGGCAGGCCACACTTACACCGCTTTCCCTCGACACACGATACTTCTCAAGTTCCAACGCTGACCACGTTCACGATGTCCCCTTAACACCCGTTTTCGGAGAGGACTCAACAGTGAATAGGTCTAAGAAGGCCGGTAAGGATGTAGGCGAGTGGATGCCGCCCATCAACCGATGTTGGATCGCATCCTGGGTGACTCTTGTGAAGAAGAAATATGGGTTGACTGTTGACAGGAAGGAAGTTGCGGCGTTAAAGGCAGTGTTGGATTCCTATGGCATTGGCAACAACCGATAAGCGAGCTTCGGCTTTTCACGAAAGCATGCATTCCAGCAGGAATTCGAAAAATAGCAGATCCGTACGTTATCTTTGTGATAACTGAAAGGATAGTCAGTCTCCCCTAAAATACATAAGAAAAATAAAATTAATAATTTACGCATAAATCTTGGTGACCCCGAGGGGAGTCGAACCCCCGTTTCCAGGGTGAGAACCTGGTGTCCTAGGCCACTGAACGACGGGGTCACCTCGTCAAAGTGCGCGAAATCTACCCAAATCAGCCGTTTTTGTCAAGGGATTGCGGTCTTTCGCGGTACGTCATACGCGCGGAGTTCAGACGTCGAAACTCAGTCTCTCGGCGGCACGGCGCAGAGGAAGCCGAGGGTTTCGTCTCCGGTATTTTCGAACTGGTGCTGCTCGTTCGGCGGAATGTAGACGATATCGCCGGGGCCGATTTCGAAGACTTCCCAGCCCATCAGCAGACGGGCGGTGCCTCTGAGGACGTAGACGCCGTGGTCGTGGTCGTGACGGTCGAACGAGGTCTGCCCGCCGGGCGCGATTTCGTAGTACCGCATGCCGAAGTTCACGGCCCCGTCCCGCTTGCCGATGACGACCTGTTTGCTGCCGCCCACCGCGCCGCCCCTGTCGTAGGTCTCGACTTCGACGCCTTCCCAGGCGTAGTTGCCATGCTCGCCGGTAAACCGATGTATAACGCCCATGGAAACCCTTCAGAGTACGCCGTCCCATGCGTTTACATGAAGTTCCTGACGCCGCTGCCGTGGAGCTCGGAGATACGGGCGGCGGTCTCTTCGTCGAAGCCCACCTGGACCAGTTCCTGAATACGTTTGTTGTGCATGGTACTGTAGAGATCGCGCACCAGGGAACGGCCCTTCTCGATCTGATCGGGCGAGGACCCGCCGCCTGCGAGGGTCATCAACGCATTCAGCACGAAGGGGCCGGCGCCGGAAACCTGCTGCAGGAAGGCGGTGCGTTTTTCGGCTGCCCGGGCGAGCCGGGTGATGACCTCGGGTCGCTGCTGGACGTGATATCCGATGTGGGAGAGGCCGTAGCCAACGTGGCGGCCCTCGTCCTGCCGGGCGAGTTTGAAGACCCGGGCCGTGACGGGGTCCGGCGACACCTCCTCCAGAAACCTGAGAAGCTCCATGAACGTGCCTTCGCCCAGCACGTGGAGGAGGAACGACGCGTCCGTGAAGTCTTCCTGGGCGAGCAGGCTTTGAAGAGACCACTCCGTGGCCGAGGAGACGTACTGCAGCCCGCCGCCGTTGGCCAGCGCGCGCTTGGTGAAGACTTCCACGTGCCTGGCCTCATCCATCACCTGGCTGGAGAGAAACAGGATGACTTCGGAAAAACACGGGTCGATGCGGCCGATGAACTTGGCGGGCAGGTACAGGGCCAGGTATTCATTCTGGATCATGAACGTGCAGACCTGGCAGACCGCGCGTTCCAGGTCTTCCTCGAGCTCGGGCAGGTCGCGCCAGGGGATATCCGTCGTCGCGTTCCATTGGCCCTGTTTGGCCTGTTCGACCAGGTCGGCGATGTTCTCGGCCCAGACCTCGGTCTTCTGAACGATGCCGAAGTCGAAGTCGGGGGTCTTTGGGTCCACGACGGAGCCCCGCTGCGCCAGGCCGTGGTTGGGCGGCGCCAGTTCCGGAACCGCGCCCGGCCTGCCGACAAGACAGTCGGGAAGGAAGATGCCACGCTCGTCGCGCGGCGGTACCCTGATGCCCCAGTCGGGTTCACCCCAGGAGGTTGTATCGGGGATATTCCGGTCCACGTATCGCCACTCCTCTTTCTGTCCGCCGTGTCGTCCCGTCACTTATTCCCGGCCGTTGAGGACCATTTTGACAAAGTCGCCGAAGTCGGTCGTGTCGAAGGTCCTGAACGAAGTCAGCATGGACGGCGTCCACTCGTCGTGCCAGATCCAGGCCGTCCACCCGATGCTGCGGGTCTCGCAGAAATCGACGAGGGCCCGGGCATACTCCTGTCTGACTCTCCCGGGGTCCTCCGAATGACCGTAACCCCATTCACCCAGGAAGACCGCTTCGGTTTTGTCCAGGTTGAAGAGAACGCCCTTCCACGCTTCGCCTTTCCATGGGTACGGATGCGTTTCGTACACGACGTTAGGCCGGTCCACCGGGTCGTCCAGGGCGCCGCTGAGGTCGTACCCCCAGTCCGTACCCGAAACGAGGACGAGCGCCCGAGGGTCCACGTTGTGGACGACGTCCACCAGGGTCTCGGCGACAGGGCGCCATTCTGCCCAGGTGATGAAAGCGGGTTCGTTGAACGTGCCGTAGATGACGTGCGGTAAATCGCTGTATCTCCGGGCGATTGCGTCGAGCGCCTCGATCGCCAGGGACAGGTCGGGGTTGAATGGATTGCCGCGCCAGGGGTGCCGGTACCCCCATTCGGGGTTCTCCGTCTGCCCGGTGAGCGGGTTTCCGTGCGCGTGCCAGCCAAGGAAGATGTAGACGCCGCGCCGCTGTCCCCAGTCGACGATCGGGTCCACGAACACGGGGATATAGTCACGATACCTGTCCCAGAGGTCGGGATGAATGGGGACCCGGATGACGTCCACGTTCCAGTCGTCCGCCAGCCGGTCGAGGGCTTCCATTCCGCGTCGCGTCGAGGCGTGCAGGAAGAACGGATCGATCACGGCCACGCCGCGCAGCACAACGTCCACGTTCTGACCGTATACGTCCGCAAACGCCAGAAAGTCGGCGAAATCGACGCTGCCGCTCCCGTCGAGATCGTATTCTTCGGTGGACGAACCGTAGGCTTCCGCAAACAGAAGAAAGTCCGGAAGGTCCACCTGTCCGCCGCCGTCGAAGTCCGCGTCAGCGGCCCTCGCGCTGACGATTCTGTGTCCGTCGACCCGCAGTCTCGACACGCTTTCGGCGGCCCCCAAGAGAGACGGCGGGAATGCCAGGGACAGGATCAGAATGGTAGTGAGAATGCTTCCGGACTTCCGGACTTCAATGGACATTAGCGAAATGTATCCGTCAAGTGTTCGCCTGAACTGTCATCCAGAGGAGGCCTGCGTCCGTCGTCGGCGAAACACGTCCGTTACACGTGAGAACAGAGTGCCATTCAGAGCAGGCCGACGAAGGATCTACTGCAGCAGCATGGGTTCACACCTGCGCGAAGTGCACGTGACGACGCCCGAGAGGCAGCACGTCCGCCTGCGCGTTCAGAATGACCGGGGCCCCTTCTTCATGCCACGGCAACCTCTCTGCGAAAGATAGGAACAAAACCCACGTCGAGCAAGGCCGAAGGGGATTTTAGAGAACGTTTGCGAGTATTGACATCGCAGGCGGGATATCGCATCTTGATAGAGAATACATTGTGGATACAATTCTGATCCATGTCGAACTGAAGCGAAAGAAGGTCGCCCGAAATGACGGTTAAATTTCGAAAAGGAGTTGCAGAGTATCCCGATTTGACTCCCGGACAGGAATATGGGGTCATCGGGATCGAAGCGGGCGATTTGCGTGTCTTGAGCGATCAGGGACGGCCTTATCTGTTTCCCGCGAAGTTGTTCGAGGTCGTGGACTCCCGTGAGCCGGGAGATTGGGTTACCGAGTATGGAGATGAAGGTGAGCGATATGCTTATCCGCCGCCGTTGAACGGCAACGGCTTCTTTGAAGACTTCTTCGATGATGACGGGGAGGCGGTTGCTGTCTTCTGGAGAACCGTAAACGGCGCCTGGCAGCCACGATGGCGCTTTAGAGCCTGTAGAAAAATGCATTTGCCCTGCTCAGTTCGGCAGGGCTTTTTTTTTACGACGAAAGTTCGAATCGAGAGAGTTGATCGATTGGCAATGATAGCCTGCGTGCACAGAGCCGTTCACGTACCCCGGTCGACAAAAAACATACGTGATGTCGTTGACCATGCCCTGGGAGTGAAGGACAAAAACATCGCTGCTGGTGTGCTTGAAGTGCGTAGAGACAGACGTCCCGGAATCGTTTTAAGGTAAAGGAATTATCTTGTAAGCCCCACCGGTTGGCGTTATATTTGGAATTTTTGGGCGGATCTGCACGGGCCCCCGCGAACGCGGGTAATCGGGACGATGATTATGCCGGAGAGGGTTTGATGTTGAAATACATCGCGTGGCGAATTCTGATGATGATTCCCACGCTATTCGCCATATCGATCGTGTCATTCCTGATCATCCAGCTTCCTCCGGGAGATTTCCTCACGTCGTACCTGGCGCAGCTCACCTCGATGGGCGAGACGGTAAGCGAAGAGGTCATCGAGGCGCTCCGGGCGCGCTACGGGCTGGGCAGTCCGGTCTACGTTCAGTACTGGACCTGGATGACGGGCATCATCACGCAGGGCGATTTCGGGATGTCCCTGCTGTGGGGCAGGCCGGTGAGCGAACTGCTGTGGGAGCGGGTCAGCCTCACGGTGATGGTGAGCGCGAGTTCGGTGCTCTTCATCTGGGTGGTTGCAATACCCATCGGCATCTATTCTGCCGTCCGGCAATATTCCATCGGCGACTACATCTTCACGTTTCTGGGGTTCCTTGGGCTGGCCACGCCGCCGTTCATGCTGGCCCTGATCGCGCTGTGGATCGTCTTTGTGTCCACCGGCAGCGTGCTGGTGGGGCTTTTTTCCCCGGAATACATCGACGCGTCCTGGTCGTTCGGCAAGGCATTGGACCTGCTCGCGCACCTGTGGATTCCGATGGTGATCCTCGGTACCGCGGGAACAGCCGGGACGATCCGCGTGATCCGCGCCCAGATGCTGGATGAATTGCACAAACCCTATGTCGTCACCGCCAGGGCGAAAGGGGTGTCGGAACTCAAGCTTCTCTTCAAGTATCCCGTGAGGATCGCCCTGAATCCCTTCTTCAGCACCCTGGGCTGGCTGTTGCCCCGGCTGATCGCGGGAGAGATCCTGGTGTCCATCGTGTTGAATCTGCCCACTACCGGGCCGCTTCTTCTCGGCGCGCTCACCAATCAGGATATGTACCTCGCCGGGAGCTTCATGCTGATCCTGAGTACGTTGACCGTGATCGGGACGCTGATTTCGGACATTCTGCTCGCCTGGGTGGACCCGAGAATTCGCTATTCGTAGATCTCCGGGTACGTCGGAAAATCTCAAGGAGTCGCCTGTAATTACAACCAGACCGCACAATAAGAGGCTCTCCAGGCGATTGCCGCCGGTGGCGCAGTCGTTGAAGGACGCCTTACGGAAATTAAAGGCGAACGGGATCCCCGGGTTGTCCGGGCGTTCGCGGTCCGGGTCCGCCGACGAAGGAACCGGAGCGCAGGTGCTGGTGGCTTCCCAGTGGCGGCTGATGTGGTGGAAGTTCCGGAAACACCAGCTGGCGAAAATCGCGGGCGCGGTCCTGATTCTCTTCTATCTCGTGGCGGGATTCTGCGAGTTCGTGGCGCCGCACGATCCGCACCGCCTGAATACGAAGTATATACACGCGCCTCCTCAAAAGGTCCGACTCTTCGACGCAGAGGGGGCGTTTCATTTCAGGCCCTTCGTATACCGGCATATTCAGCAGCGCGACCCCGTCACGCTCCGCCTCTCCTATCACGAAGACCACTCCGAGCGCTTCCCGATACGGTTCTTTGTCAAGGGTGATCCCTATAGGTTGTGGGGGTGGGTCCAGATGGAGCGCCACGTGATCGGTCTCGACCACGGGGAACGCCTGTTCCTGCTGGGGGCGGATCGCATGGGCCGGGACCTGCTTTCGCGAATCGCCTACGGGGCGCGGATATCGTTGTCCATCGGCCTCATCGGCATCGCCATCAGCTTCGTGCTGGGATTGATCATGGGCGGCATTTCCGGCTATTTCGGTGGGAGAATCGACGACGTGATCCAGCGGCTGATCGAGTTCATCATGGGAATCCCCGGCCTGCCGCTCTGGATGACGCTCAGCGCGGCGCTGCCGCCCGACTGGCCGATCATCCGCGTCTACTTCGGCATCACGATCATCCTAGCTTTCGTGGGCTGGACCGGCCTCGCCCGGGTCGTGCGCGGGCGGTTTCTGGCGTTGAGGGAAGAGGACTTCGTGATGGCGGCGCGCCTGGGCGGCGCCCGGGAGAGCCGGATTATCGCGAAACACATGGTGCCTTCATTTCTGAGTTATATCATCGCCGCCCTCACGCTGGCGGTGCCGCAGATGATTCTGGGCGAGACGGCGCTGAGCTTCATCGGGCTGGGGCTGCGTTCGCCGGCGATCAGCTGGGGCGTGCTCTTGCAGGACGCGATGAACATCCGCGCGGTGGCGCATTTCCCCTGGCTGCTGCTGCCGGGCGGGTTCGTGATCGTCGCCGTGCTGGCGTTCAACTTTCTTGGAGACGGGCTGAGAGACGCGGCCGATCCGTATTCACGGTAGAAGGGAACCATGGATCCATCGATTTTGCTTGAAGTCCGCCGTCTGCGCGCTCATTTCTTTTCCGACGAGGGTACGGTGCGGGCCGTCGACGGGGTGGATTTCCGGATCATGAAGGGAGAGACGCTGGGCGTGGTGGGAGAAAGCGGCTGCGGCAAGAGCGTGACGGCCCAATCCATTCTCCGGATCCTGCCCAAGAACGGCCGGATCGTCTCGGGGGAGGTGCTGTTGCAGGCCAATGGGAAGGTCGTCGACCTGGCGAGGCTGAAGCCGAACGGCAGGGCGATTCGGAATATCCGCGGCAAGGAGATCGCCATGATGTTCCAGGAGCCCATGACCTGCCTGAGTCCGGTCCATACCATCGGGAATCAGATAGAAGAGGCCATCCGGCTTCATCGGAGCGCGGACCGGAAGGAAGCGCGCGAGATCGCCGTCGACATGCTGCACAAATGCGGTATCCCCGAACCGGAACGGAGGGTGGACGCCTACCCCCACCAGTTGAGCGGGGGCATGCGGCAGCGCGCGATGATCGCGATGAGTCTGTCCTGCAGGCCCCGCCTGCTGATCGCGGACGAGCCGACAACGGCGCTGGACGTGACCACGCAGGCGCAGATCCTGGACCTGCTGAAGGCGTTGCAGGAGGAGATCCATACCTCCATCATGATGATTACGCACAACCTTGGAGTCGTGGCGGAACTGGCGGACCACGCGATGGTGATGTACTTGGGCAAAGTCGTCGAGTTTGCGCGTTGCGAGACCATATTCAACGATCCGAAACATCCGTATACCCGCGCCCTGCTGAAATCCATTCCAAGATTGGGACGCAAGGCGAAGGAAGGACTGCTGTCAATCGAAGGATCTGTGCCGAATCCGTACGAGCTGCCCAAAGGCTGCATGTTTCATCCGCGGTGTCCGGACCGGATAGAAGGCGTGTGTGACCGGTACGAGCCGGAGCTGACGAAAATCGGTTCCGAACACGGCGTGAGTTGTTTCCTGTATTCCGATCCTGATTAGCCGGGTAGATGCGGAAAAGGCGAATGAACATGGATGGACAGGATTGACAGGATGATCAGAATAGTCCCGAGGAAAGGGATAAACCGTATGAAAGGCAATTGCCCTCGCGCGGTCTCGCAATGCTTAGCCGCAACCAAACAGGTTGCAATGAACGGCCGCGCCCGTTTGATGGTTCCGTCACTCCCCCCTTGAGGGGGAGTCGCAGAAGCCGAGCCTTCCCTGAGCTTGTCGAAGGGCCGGCGACGGCTGATGCGGTGGGGGGATTTCAATGCCTTACCGTACGCAGGTAGTCTGCTCGAAAATGTACGCATTTTGCGTTGAAGTCTTACTTTTCGGGCCAAAGCGATGAATTCGCCCCTACGCCAGGAAAGTTGACCATGTCCGACAGTAATTCCGTACTCCTGGACGTGAAGAACCTGCGGAAGTATTTCCCCATCACCGAAGGGTTCCTGAAACGCGTGGTGGGGCAGGTGAAGGCCGTGGACGGCGTCAGTTTCGCGGTGAAGAAACAGGAGACGCTGGGCCTGATCGGCGAGAGCGGGTGCGGCAAGACAACAGTCGGCAGGAGCATACTCAGGGCGATCGAGCCCACGGAAGGCGAGGTGCTCTTTGAGGATGGGGGAACGATGGTCGACGTCTGCCGGCTGTCGCGGAGGGAGCTGAGGACGTTCCGCAGACATATGCAGATGGTTTTTCAGGATCCGTATTCTTCGCTCAATCCCCGGATGACCGTCTTCGACATCGTGGCGGAGCCGCTGGTGGTGAACCGGATCGCGCGCGGCGCCGAGCTGGAGGACCGCGTGGCGGAACTGCTCAGGGTCGTTGGGCTGGATCCGCAGTTCATGCGTCGCTATCCCCACGCGTTCAGCGGCGGCCAGCGTCAGCGGATCGGCGTCGCCAGGGCCCTGGCGCTGAAACCCAGGCTGATCATCGGCGATGAACCTGTTTCGGCGCTGGACGTTTCGGTTCAGGCGCAGGTGTTGAATCTGCTTCAGGAACTGCAGGAGCGGATGGGGCTCACGTATCTGTTCATTTCGCACGATCTGGCGGTGGTAGAGCACATCAGCGACCGGATCGCAATTATGTACGTCGGACAGATCGTGGAACTGGCGGACGAGGAGACGTTGTTTGCAACGCCGAAACATCCCTACACCGAAGCGCTGCTTTCGGCCGTCCCCAAACCCGATCCGGCGTACAAGAAGCGGAAGATTCTGCTGCAGGGTGAAGTGGCCGATCCGGCCAATCCTCCGTCGGGATGCTATTTCCACCCGCGCTGCCCGTACGTCGAGGACGTGTGCCGGGAGGAGTCGCCCGAGCTCGTCAACGTCACGCCGGCGGATTCAGACCCGCATTTCGTCCGCTGCCATTTCAGCGATACGTTAAACCTGGTCGGCATCGAAGCATGAAAGTTTTCCGCAAAATAGTCTGCCGCACCGCGGGCATCCTCGCGAGTCCGGTCATTCTGTTCGCCTGGTTGTGTTCGCCCGCCGCCGCTGAAGTGCAGGCATCTCTCAGGACGCTGAACGAAGCGCCGATGCTCAGAGAGCGCGTCCGGAACCGCCAGCTTCCCGCGTTGCGGGATCGGTTGCCGGAGGCGCCGGCCGTGGTGCGGCCCGTGGAACGGATCGGCAAGTACGGCGGGACGTGGAGGCGGGTGCACATGGGCATGCCGGACCGGGCCGGGTGGATGCGGCTGACCTACGATCCGCTTCTGCGCTGGTCAAAGGATTACGCCAGTGTACAGCCCAATCTCGCACACGCCTGGGAGGTTTCGGAAGACGGCCGGGAATTTACCTTCCATCTGCGGAAGGGGATTCGCTGGTCCGACGGCGCGCCGTTCACGGCCAACGATTACATGTTCTGGTACGAAGACGTCATTCTGAACGACGATCTGAATCCCGTCAAGCCGAGCTGGCTCACAATCGCCGGCGAACTGGGCGTTGTCGAGCGGGTGGACGACCATACCATCCGGTTTCGTTTCGTGAAACCCAACGGCGTGATCCTGCAGTGGTTGGCCTCTTGGACGGACATCGTCGCCGGCCCGCCGCCGAAGCACTATCTCAAGCAGTTCCACCCCAGGTACGTTTCGAAGGAGAAATTGGACGCCGTCGTGATCGAGGAAGGGTACGACACCTGGATGGCGCTGTACGATACCAAGAGCACCGCATTTCTGAATCCGGAACGGCCCGTCCTGTGCGCCTGGCAGGCGAGGACCGGAGCGGATGCGGCCATCTTCATCGCGGAGCGCAACCCGTATTACTGGAAGGTGGACCCGGCGGGCAACCAGCTTCCGTACATCGACAGGGTGGAGATGACGCTTGTGCAGAGCGCGGAGACGGTGACGCTCAAGGCCATCGCAGGCGAGATCGACATGCAGAGCCGGCGGGTCGAATTCATGAACTACCCGCTACTGATGGAACACCGGGAGAGCGGTGGATACCGCGTTCTTCGCTGGAAGCCGGCGACCACGGGTCAGGGTACCGTGTATCTGAATCAGAACTACACCCACCAGGACTCGGTGATGGGCGCCCTGCTCAGGAATCGCCGATTCAGACGGGCGCTGTCGCTCGGCATCGACCGGCGACAGATCATCGATCTGTTCTATATGGGAGTGACCGAGCCGAGGCAGGTCGTCCCGTACACTGACGAACTGCACGGTGTGCCCAGTACCGATACACTGTACACCGTATATGATCCGGACCGGGCGAATCGTCTACTCGATGATATCGGGCTGGACAGGCGGGACGGCGCGGGATACCGATTGCGTCCCGACGGCAAGAGGCTGAAGTTCACCATCGCCGGATTCACGCCGGGGACCGCCTACGTGGACGTGGCCGAACTGCTGGCCTCCCAGTGGACCGCGCTGGGGATCCAGTCCACGGTCAAACCCGAAGACGTGGCGCTGTGGGTGACGCGCGCCACGGCCGGCGAACACCACGTCTCCGTCTACGCTGCGTCGGGCGGGTTTCGGCCGCTGATGGATCCCGTGTGGTTCTTCCCGTCGGCGTCCACGGCGTACTGGGCGCCGCTCCACGGACTCTGGTACAGCAGCGGGGGAAGGGCGGGAGAAAAACCCACTGGGGACATCGCCCGCATCGTGGAGATCTACGAGCAGGC
>JAAXHE010000131.1 GCA_012271065.1 Candidatus Latescibacterota bacterium | reverse complement strand
GTCTTTCCGGTACTTTTGTACATTTATATCTGAAAAAACTCGCTTAATTTGAGTCTAGTGGTCTGAGACCGAAATCTCCCCTCACTTCGGTGGGGGGAGCGGATTGAAACGCGACACGGCGCAGTTTTCGGAGCCCCATTTTTCCGGACGGCGTCGCGATCGGCGAATCGCAGCAGATGGCGGCTGGCATCGTGGTTTTTTCCAAGGGCGGTCGTCCATTGCACAGCTACCACTACGAAAGGAAACTTTGGCGACGCCGCAAACCGTGGGTATACGCCAAAACGGTTGGCCGTGGGCAGGAGTTCGTTTTCGACGTAGACGGTATTCCGGAGGCCAATGTCTGGCTGCGCGAACTGTTCGATACTTGAGATAACAGTCACTGACCGTTGAACGGATGAAAGTTTCGCATGCTTGACTATAAAATCGCGTATCGCAGTCGATTCACGCCGAAAGCACTGTTTCGGGTTTGGGCGCTTGCAGCATGATCGAATGAAACTGGAACGGGGGACGGGGAGGCGATCGTATGATCAAGGTGGTGAGCTGGAACATCGGCAAAAGGGTTAAGCCGTGGCGCGAACTGGTTCGGATGGCGGAAATGGACGACGTCGATCTGGCGCTCCTGCAGGAAGCGGTCAGTCCACCCGGCGACCTGGTGCATCTGGTCGAAGATGTAGATGCGGTGTTCGGGAACCGGCAGCTTTACGACCGCTGGCCCCTGGTCGTAAAGTTGTCCGATCGAATCAATGTCGAACATTACTGTCAGGCGCCGCCGATCAGTGAACTCGGAGACAACGATATCGGCGTAAGCGGAATCGGGACGATCGCCGCCGCGAAGGTGAAACCGGTTGACAGTAAGGGAGAAGCATTCGTCGCTATTTCAATATATGGGCGCTGGCTGAAGCCTCATCCGTCAACTGGAACCAACTGGAGCGTTGGCTACTCCGACGCCTCAGCGCATCGAATCATCTCGGACCTGTCGGCGTTCATCGGTCATGAGGATCCGGCCACACACAGGATTCTTGCTGCAGGCGACTTGAACATTTTGTACGGCTACGGAGAGCATGGCAGCGCCTACTGGGCAGGACGTTACGAGAACGTGTTTACGAGAATGAAGGCGTTAGGGCTGTCCTTTATCGGTCCTCAGGCGCCCAACGGACGCCAAGTGTGTCCGTGGCCAAAGGATCTTCCCAACGACAGCAAGAACGTTCCGACGTATCACTCATCTCGCGAGACGCCGGCAACCGCGTCACGCCAGCTTGACTACGCATTCGCGTCGCGCGGCTTCCACGAAAGGGTTTCGGTGCGGGCGATGAACGGTATCAATGAATGGGGGCCAAGCGACCACTGCCGCATGATCATTGAGGTGAAGACCAGCGCCGAATCCGGGGCTGGTCCCTGACCGACGTCAAAGGGCTGGCTGTGAATCTTCCATCAGAACAGGAATCGAAACGCACAGAGGCAGTGGACAGTGACCAGTTGCCGGTGCGCCGTGAGAATCTTCCACTGGCGCAAAAGGTGGAATTGAATGACCGCAGGTGATAGAGAAAATGGTCCACCGACAGTTGAACGATGCCTGTCCATAGGCACCTGGAACATGGACCACTGGAAACGGACCATGCAGCAGCGCAAGAACGCATGGGATTACCTCGAAACGAAGTGCAATGCTGACGTCATGCTGTTACAGGAAAGCGTTGCCCCGGCAGACGTCCCCCGCAGCCGATACGTACACCGCGAGATCGCTGGCTCGCGGCCATGGGGTTCGTCCGTTGTCGCGTTCGCCGGTGACCTGGAAACAGAGGAGATCGATGCCGTACGTACACGGTACGGCGCCACGAGATACAGCATGCCGGGAAGCCTTCCGGGCTCTGTAATTGTCGCTCGTATGTTTTCCAACATGATTGACACGACGCTCAGATCAAGGACTGAAACGTGAAGCGCACACGGACGCGTGCGATCGTTGGGTCGTTCGTCTTCTTCTGGGTCGCTCCGGCTGTCGTTGCCGGCGTCGTCCCGTTCGCACTGGTTGGCTGGACGATGCAGGCACCGCTGCTCGGGCTGCCCGGCGAGCGAGTAGTGGGGGCAACGGCGGTCGTGGCGGGTCTGGCCTGCCTGCTGGACTGCTTCGCCCGTTTCGCCCTCGAAGGACGTGGCACACCGGCGCCGGTGGCGCAGACCGAAGTACTGGTCGCTTCCGGCCTCTATCGGTTCGTGCGAAACCCGATGTATATCTCCCTGTTAATCATCATTTCAGGGCAGACGCTGCTCTTCGGCAAGGCGGGGCTGTTGGCGTACGCCGGGGTGATGCTCGCAGCGTTCCACCTGAACGTGCTGCTCTATGAGGAGCCGAGACTCCGTCGAAGATTCGGAGGGTCGTACGAGACCTGCTGCCTGCACGTGGGTCGCTGGCGGCCACGTCTGACGCCGTGGCGCGGGTCAGGTACGCCAAGCATCTGACGACGACGTCGATGGACGCAAGACGTACCGGGGGCGTCGCGAATGGCCCCCCACGCTGGATTTGCCTATGGCTTGTGGGACTGTCGTTTACGGGGATGCATCCTGAAAGCTGCGGCCCTGGGTGGTTGACCGCATGCAATCGGATTTCTCACGGGGGTCGGAAACGGCGAACCGTTCAAACCGGTGGCGATTCAGTTCGGCAGGAAGCTCGATTAAGGCGCCCGCGTCACGCGAAGCAATCGCCCAATCCAGGAGCAGGTTGTATTGCCACTGTTCCTGGAGGCCCCCAAACCACTGCATTCCCTCAGGCGAGATGACACAGACGACGTTGGCCAGATCGCACGGTCCAAGGCATCCGGAGAACGTCAGTTGCACCGACTTGCTGAGTCTTTCAACTTTCCACTGATACTTGATCCAGTCGCGGGGCACCGGCGGGAAGCCGTTTTCCGTCCGTCCGCAGCAACAGCCTTCGCAGAACACGATCTGCCCAAGAACGCGGTCTCGGGCCGGAGCCAATGTCTCTTCTCTGGCGAGCGTTTCACGGATGCGTTGCGTCTGAGCATTCATTGGCGTGCCTTACGCGTTGCTCACTCGCCAGGCCGTCACGCCACCCCGTGCGTCGAGCGCGGCGAGGGCGCGACCGTCCGGCCGCCAGTATAATTCGGCCACTGTGCCCTCCACAGACGCCGTCCCGATCGGATCGCCTTTGCCATCTCTCCGAATCGACCACACAACCACGGCGCCATCGCGTCCCCCCGATGCCAGGCGCATCGCGCGGCGAGCGAAGGCAAGTGTCGTGACGGGTTGAATATGAAATTCCAGGACGCCGGGCCGCGTGTTTTCGGGGCCACCTCCCGCGAAATTCCAGACGGTCACCGCCTCCGCTCCGCCGGTGGCCAGGAGGGCGCCGGTGTCATCGAAAGCCAGGGCCGACGGCTTCGCGGGATATCCTGACATCATGGAGTCCTCCTCCGTGGCACGACGCCAGAAGTGTACCGAATTGTCCTGGCTGCCGCAGACCACGATGCCGCCGTCCGGGCTCAGTACCATCGACACCAGGGATCCCTGCCACTCCAGCTTCTGGCGGATCTCGCCGGTGGACGCGTCGAAGAACGTCACGCGACCGTAACAGGCCGTCGCCAGTTCGCCTGCGCTCGACCAGGCGATCGCGCTGACGGTGCTGGGATGATCATCAGATCGCCAAATCTCCGCGCCTTCCAAACCATACACGTGAACCTGCCGGGAGCAGGAGGCCGCCAACCATCGGCCGTCCGGCGACCACGCCACGTTTTCTGCCCAACCGCCGCCAACGTCGATGGTCCGGCTTACCCGACCTTCCGTGGCGCTCCAGATCAAGACCCGGCTGTCCTGGCCGGCCGTAGCGAACGCGGTTTCGCCCGGGTGGATCGCCATTGCGAGTAAACCGCCTTCATGAACCCCGCGCCGCTCCCAGGCGGTCGCCCCGGACCTGCCGTCGAATGCGCAGACGCCGCCCGCGGCGTCACCCACCATCAGCGCCTCACCGCCCAGGCTCCAGCCCCCGGCGATGGCGTAGTCGTCTACCTCCGCAGACCAGCCCCGGCGGAGCGCGCCCCTCGGGCTGCCGACTCCGTGAAGTGCTACCGACATCTCAATCAGCCTCCGCAGTCGCAATCACTGCGATGTTGGCCAACAGCCATGCGGATGCGGCAAACAACTGCAACCAATCCCCACTGGATCTGACTCCGTAAGTCAGCATGCTGCCAATCCAGCAAACGCTGGCAGCCGTTTGTCCGAGCCATGCGACGCTCCGCACCCTGTTTCGCCGGCGTCGCCCCGCGCCGGACGCGCCGGCCCCTTCGTCGTTTCCCGTCAACATACGCACTCCTCCCCACAGCAGGAGAGGTCATCGAGATACATGCCCCAGTTGCGGTACTCTTCCAACGCTTCGGCCGGCAGCCCTAGCGAGGTTGCAATTGCTTTGGCGACAACGGCGAATCGTTGTCGATACTTGAAGATGAAGCAGAAGACGAAATTGTCATGGCGAACTGCGGGGCCGCAGAGAAATACTCCCGGTACGATGGTCGATTCATCGTCTTCGCTTAGCAGCAGGGAGCCATCGTCGCGTCGTTCAAACAAATCGGCCACCAACTTGTGACTCCCCTCGAATCCGCCTGCCAACAGCGGCGGCACGCGGGTTTGAAAACGTTGCCCGTCCCGAGCCTTGACTTCAAACATAGCGTCCACGCGAGTGACCGATTCCACAGGTGTGTGCGGAAACAGTTCCACCTGCTCAACAAAACAGTCTTCACGCATCCGTTCGAGCGTAAACGGGGAAAGCGCGACGCTGGGATCGGAACTCTCGTCCTCCCACGGGCAATCCTTGTCGAACAACCGCACCCGTTTGTCGCGACATGCCAGGTGGTAGGCCACGTCGACACCACTCTCATAGCCGCCCACAACGATGAAGTCGTCTCCGTCCAGCTCTTCATAGCTGGCGATGGTCGCGGTGTGACAACACAACTGGCTACCATCAAACCCACTTACGCGTGGGTATTGGAATTCGCCAGCCGCCCAAATCACGTGCCTGGTTTGCAAGGTCTCGTCGGCCGTATCAATGCGAAAGCCGTCGCCGTCCTTTGCGACCTGCAGCACGTCCGTATTCTCGCGTACAGGTACCTCAAAGAAGTGTGCAACTGCACGCAGATACGCCGCGTAGTCTTCACCCGTTGGATGCTCGATCCCCAGACTGAACGCGGGTGAAGTCCCGATCGCGATCGAGTTCAAGTCGAGCATGCCAATCGAATTGGTTGGGTACGAAGGCGTGATGAACCGAGTCTCGGCCGGCCATGAGGCGAACGATGCGCCAACGGAGTGACGCTCGGAAACGATGAAGTTCTCGATGCCGGCATGCCTGAGAGCCACCGCGGCACCCACGCCTGCGGCGCCGGCGCCGACGACCACGACATCATAGACGACTTCGCTGCTCTCGGTACCGATCATGCAGACGCCTCCTGCCGTCATTTAAATCAGACATGCTTCGAATTCCTTCCGCATGCTCTGCTCATCGAGGTTGCGGCCGATGAATACGAGCTGATTGCGACGGGGCGCGTCCCCCCATTCACGATCCGGCTGGCCGTCAAAGAGCATGTGAACCCCCTGGAAGACGAAGCGATGTGACTCACCTGCCACGCTGATGAAGCCCTTCATTCGAAAGATGTCCACACCGCGCTCACGGAGCAGTTTGCCTAGCCAGGCGTTGAGACTCTCAGGATCGACGTCGCCACTCCTCTCGATCGCGATCGAGCCCACCTCGTCGTCGTGCTCGTGCTGTGCGACCCAGGTCCGCTCGACCTCAACTGGAACCACCGCACCTTTTATGCGCGGGGCGCCGTTCTCCTTGGAGGTGATCCCGGAGCGTGGACTGTCCTCCAGGCTGACTGTCGCCCCATCCGCGTTCTTCAGTTTGAGATCGAACTCCTCCGCGATGTGTTGGGCGTAGAGGCCTACCCGCGCCTGCGAATCGACCGTCAAGAAGAACGACTTGCGCCCTGGAGAGTCGAGCCGGAGGTTCACGTGCCTTCCGACTGGAATCGCGTCCCCCGGGCAAATGAGCTTCGCGGGTTCGCCGAACCGCCGTACACACCACTCCGCACCCTCGCGGAGGGCGGCGTCACTTGTGTCCTGGTCGGGCGCGACGACGAGGGACATCGCCGGATCGGGTCCATCGGCGAGGCTGAGTTCGTAGCGCCCGATATCGAGCGAATAGACGCCGGTCCATTCGAACGGATACTCCGGCTCGAGGAAGGTGGGACGACGCTCGAGCGCCTGGTCCAGGTCGAAGGCGCCGAGG
>JAAXHE010000307.1 GCA_012271065.1 Candidatus Latescibacterota bacterium | reverse complement strand
GGATGGGCTTTTTCAACGGGCTGGTAGAATCCGCCCTGGGGCACGGCGCGCCGTGCCCTTTCTGATTATGTCCGTTCGCGGGGCGAACCCGAGCGCCGCACGAGGAGCCGCCGGCAGCATGCCTGGAAGTTTTCTGGAAAGATTCAAACAGGGTCTCTCAAAGACCCGGGAGGGGCTGTCCGGAAAAATCCGCGAAGTCCTGCGGCGCAGCCCCGGACTGGATGAGGATGCCCTCGAGGAGATCGAGGAAGTCCTGATCCGGGCCGACGTGGGCGTCAATGCGACACTGCGGATCATCGACCGTCTTCGCGAGCGCCTGCGGGAGGAACCGGCGCCCGATCAGACGGAAGACTGGGTGCGCGCGCGGCTGGAAGACGAACTGCTGGAGATTCTCCGCGCCGTCCAGCCCCCGGACTCCGAGCCTTCCCGGACCAGACCTCACGTCATCCTGGTCGCCGGCGTCAACGGATCGGGCAAGACGACCACAATTGGCAAGATGGCCTGCCGGTACGACGCGCAAGGCAAGCGGGTGCTCCTGGCCGCCTGCGACACCTTCAGGGCCGCCGCGATCGACCAGCTTTCCATCTGGTCCCAACGTTCGGGCGCCGACATCGTTCGGCGCCGGCCCGGCGCGGACGCCGCTTCGGTGGCCTTCGACGCCGTTGCCGCCGCCCGGTCCCGCAATATGGACGTCGTCATCATAGACACTGCGGGGCGCCTGCACACGAGTATCAACCTGATGGAGGAACTCAAGAAGATCCGTCGCGTCCTTGGCAAGTGCCTGCCGGACGCCCCTCACGAAACATTGCTGGTCCTGGACGCGACCACGGGACAGAACGCAGTCGCGCAGGCCCGGCAGTTTCACGCGGACATCGGAATTACCGGCCTTGTTCTTGCCAAACTGGATGGCACTGCCAGGGGTGGGGTGGTTATCGCCATCGCCGACGAACTCGGCCTCCCCGTCAGCATGGTCGGCATGGGCGAAGGCCAGGACGATCTGAGTGACTTCGACCCGCAAGCCTTCGTGACAGCGCTTTTTGAAGGAGATTGACTTCAAGAGCGGGCGCCCACAAGGGGCGCCCCTACAAATGCGACTTCGCCGCGGCCCCAGAGCGTTCAATTCGTGGATGTTTGACTATGTAGGGGCGCCCCTTGTGGGCGCCCGGCCACCAGCGTTTCTTCTACCGTCTCCCGTCTTACCTCTACCCGACTCCTGATATGACACACATCTATCTCGACAATCAGGCCACAACGCCAGTCGACCCGAGGGTTCTGGACGCTATGCTGCCCTATTTCAAGGCGAATTTCGGCAACGCCGCCAGCCGTACCCACAGCTTCGGGTGGGCGGCCGAAGCCGCGGTGGACCGGGCCCGCGAGCAGATCGCGGAACTGATCCATGCGGACGCCAGGGAAATCATCTTTACCAGCGGCGCGACGGAGTCGGACAACCTGGCCATCAAGGGCGTGGCCGCCCTGTGTCGGGATCGAGGCGGACACCTCATCACCCAGGCCACGGAACATCATGCCGTCCTCGATTCGTGCAGAGCGCTCGAACGGCGTGGTTTCGAAGTGACTGTCCTTCCCGTGGACCGCTACGGGCAGGTCGAACCGGGAGCCGTTTCGGCCGCGATACGTGAAGACACCCTGCTCGTTTCCATTATGGCGGCCAACAACGAAATCGGTACAATACAGCCGCTGGATAAAATCGGCGCCGTCTGCAGGGCGCGTAACGTCCTCTTCCACTGCGACGCCGCGCAGGCCGTGGGCAAACTGCCCATGGACGTGGAGGCCCTCGGTATCGACATGCTCTCGATCTCCGCCCACAAACTGTACGGACCCAAAGGCGTCGGCGCACTCTTCGTTCGGAGCCGGCCGCGCGTGCGGCTCGTGGCGGAAATCGACGGAGGCGGTCACGAACGCGGCATGCGTTCTGGCACGCTCAACGTGCCCGGCATCGTGGGTCTCGGAACGGCGTGCGAACTTGCGAGCGCGGAAATGGCCGCTGAAGGCGCCCGGCTTCATAGATTGCGCGAGCGGCTGAAAACCCTTCTTTTCGACGAAGTGGAAGATATCTTCCTCAACGGACATCCGGAGAAGCGGCTGGATGGAAACCTGAACGTCAGCTTCGAAGGCGTGGACGGCGAGAGCCTGATGGTGGGCCTGGAGGAAATCGCGCTTTCGTCCGGCTCCGCCTGCACGTCGGCCTCGCTGGAACCTTCTTACGTACTGCGTGCCCTGGGCGTGCCGAACCGCCTTGCGGAAAGCAGTATCCGATTCGGCATTGGAAGGTTCAACACCGAAGACGAGATCGACCGGGCGGCCGGTCGCGTCATTGAGGAAGTCGGACGCCTGCGTGACATTTCACCCTATTCCGAGGCGAAGAGGCGGCGCAGGTAGATTTCACCGGCATACAGATCCAACGACATCCACAACCTTCGAGGAACGAACCCATGCAAATGCCACCGGGCATGCCAAAACCTCGCCCCATCCCCGACGTCAAGCATGTTGTGGCCGTTTCCAGCGGCAAGGGAGGCGTGGGAAAGACCACCGTCAGCGTGAACCTCTCCGTCGCCCTGGCCCGCCAGGGGCAGGACGTCGGCCTGCTCGATGCCGACATCTACGGACCGAATGTCCCGATGATGCTGGGCGCCGGGGAGCAACCCCGGGCCGTAGGCGGCAAGATCATCCCGCTTGAAAACCACGGCGTGAAACTGATGTCTCTCGGACTCATCGCCGGAGAGGATACACCTGTAATCTGGCGCGGACCCATCGTGGGAAAAATGATCCAGCAGTTCATGTCGGACGTGGCATGGGGAGCGCTGGATTTCCTCGTGGTCGACCTTCCGCCCGGAACCGGAGACGCGCAACTCACTCTCGCCCAGACCGTCCCGCTCAGCGGCGCAGTGATCGTCACCACGCCGCAGGACGTTGCCCTGGAAGACGTAACGCGAAGCGTTGAGATGTTCCGCAAGGTTGACGTCCCCATCCTGGGCGCCGTGGAAAATATGAGCGCCTTCACCTGTCCCTGCTGCGGCGAATCCGCGGCGATCTTCGGCGCGGGCGGCGGCGACCGAATCGCCCAGGCCTTCAACGTCCCGATGCTCGGCCAGCTGCCCATTCTGCCGGCCATACGTATGGGCGGCGACTCCGGCGATCCGATTGCGGCAGGGGAATCCGGCGAGGCCCGGACGTTCCTCGAAATCGCAGAGAAGATCATGGACCAGATCGACGCGCACGAGCAGCCCGGACCGAGAATTACGATATCGTGAAAAACCGGGAAGACGTGAGACGGGAGCCGGTAGAAGAAATCCTTGCCCGATCGGTTCCTCTTCTATGCCTCCGGCCTGAGAAGAAACCATACAAGGCAGGCGATCTCTACCCTCTTACCTCTTCCGGCTCTTGATCCTTCTTCCTTTTTCTTTTATTCTGCCGTTACATGCCGCATTTAATTTTGCGTTCCGACACTGAATTGGATACATTACCAGAACATGATTCCAACCACTTTGCACCGGGGGGAATATTATGAGCACTGCATTTGAAACCCTGATGGTAAGCGTCAGAAGCGAGGTCCGGGGCATTTCGCCGGAAGAAGCGCGGGAGCGGCTGGACAGCGTGTTGCTGCTCGACGTCCGTGAACGGGAGGACTACGCCGAGGGTTATATCGAAGGCGCGCAAAACTTCTCCCGGGGATTCCTCGAACTGCGCATCGAGACCGTCGCGAACGACCGCTCAACCGCCATCATTGTGTACGGCGACGAAAACCAGGGTGCGCTGGCGGCGAGAGATCTGCAGAATATGGGATATGAAAACGTCGACTGCATCGAGGGCGGTTACGACGCCTGGGTGGAAGCGGGTTTCCCGGTTCAACGGGACAGGGCGCTCAGCAAGGCCGAAGTCCAGCGGTACTCCAGGCATCTGCTGGTTCCCGAAGTGGGCGAAAAAGGCCAGGGAAAACTGCTCGACGCAAGGGTCCTGATGGTCGGCGCGGGCGGACTCGGATGTCCCGCGGCCTACTATCTCGCCGCGGCGGGTGTCGGCGCCCTGGGCATCGTGGACGCGGACGTCGTGGACGTCACCAACCTCCAGCGCCAGATCCTGCACGGCACATCCGATCTGGGCAGGCCGAAGGCCATCTCCGCCAGGGAAACCCTGCAGGACCTGAACCCGGGATGCAAGGTGGTCCCGTATGTCGAGTACCTGAGTTCCGATAACGTAATGGACATTATCGCGGACTATGACATCGTGGTGAACGGATGCGACAACTTTCCCACGCGCTATATGGTAAACGACGCCTGCGTCTTCGCGCGCAAGCCCATCGTAGACGGAAGCATCTTCCGTTTCGAGGGGCAGGTAACCGTCTATCCCTGCGATCTGGAAGGTCCGTGCTACCGTTGTCTCTATCCCGAGCCCCCGCCCGCGGAACTGGCGCCGTCTTGCGCCGACGCGGGTGTCCTGGGTGTGCTTCCGGGAACCGTTGGGTTGATCCAGGCGACCGAAGCCGTTAAACTGATTCTCGGCCAGGGTGAACCGCTTATCGGCAGGCTGCTCATGTACGATGCGCTGGCTATGAGTTTCCGCACGTTTAAAATCCGCCGCGACCCCGGCTGCCCGGTCTGTGGCGACAACCCCGAAATCACCGAACTCATCGACTACGTCGCCTTCTGCAGCGGCGTGACGCAACACGAAGCCGCGGACGATTGACACACTCGGGCTTTCCGAAAAAAAGAAACGCGCCTTTGAAAAAAGGCGCGTTTCTTTTGTTTTCCGGCCTCCGTTGCAGAAAGCGGAGGCATTGCTTCTCTAGTACATCCCGCCGCCCGGAGGCGCTGGCGGAGGCTTTTCTTCTTCCGGAATGTCCGCCACAACAGCTTCGGTGGTCAGGAGCAACCCGGCAATGCTCGCCGCGTTCTCCAGAGCCGTGCGCGCCACCTTCGTGGGATCCAGCAATCCGGCAGCGTTCATATCTTCGTACTTCTCGGTATCGGCGTTAAAGCCATAACCACCCTCGCCGGCGTTGACATTCTGTACGACAATGGCGCCCTCGACACCTGCGTTGTCGGCGATCTGACGAAGCGGCTCTTCGAGCGCCCTTCGCACGATTTCCACGCCGATCTTCTCGTCGCCGCGCGCCTCTTTCCGGGTCCGTTCCAGGGATTCGATCGCACGGACAAATGCCACGCCGCCGCCGGGGACGATGCCCTCTTCCACGGCCGCCCGCGTCGCGTGCAGCGCGTCTTCCACGCGCGCCTTCTTCTCTTTCATTTCCGTTTCCGTTGCCGCGCCCACGTTTACAACGGCAACGCCGCCCGCCAGCTTGGCCAGACGCTCCTGCAGCTTCTCCCGGTCGTAGTCGGAAGTCGTCTCATCGATCTGTCGACGGATCTGTCCGACGCGCCCGCGAATATCGCTGGACTCGCCGCCGCCTTCGACGATGGTCGTGTTGTCCTTGTCGATCGTGACTCGCTTGGCCTGCCCGAGATCCGCGGTGGTTGCGTTCTCGAGCTTGAACCCGGCGTCCTCGGACAGCACGCGGCCGCCCGTCAGGATGGCGATATCTTCCAGCATTGCCGTGCGGCGGTCGCCGAAACCCGGCGCCTTGACGCCGGCAACCTTCAGCGTGCCCCGGATTTTATTGACAACCAGCGTGGCCAGGGCTTCGCCCTCGATATCTTCGGCGATAATCAGGAGCGGCTTGCCCGTCTGAGCCGTTTTTTCAAGAACCGGCAGCAAATCGCGCATCGCGGAGATCTTCTTGTCGTGAATCAGCAGGTAGGCCTCTTCCAGCGTCGCCTCCATATTGTCCGGATCCGTCACGAAATGGGGCGACAGGTATCCGCGGTCGAACTGCATGCCTTCGACGACTTCAAGGCCGGTTTCGATGGATTTAGCCTCTTCAACGGTAATGACGCCGTCCTTGCCGACCTTTTCCATGGCCTCGGCGATCAGGTCTCCGATCGCCGTGTCGCTGTTGGCGGAAACCGTCGCGACCTGTGCGATTTCGGTATGCCCGGCGACCGGCTTGCTGATATCCTGGATTGACTTAACCACCGTGGATACCGCCTTGTCGATGCCCCGCTTCAGATCCATGGGGTTGGCGCCGGCGGTTACGTTCTTCAGCCCTTCGCTGTAGATTGACTGGGCCAGCACGGTTGCCGTCGTGGTTCCGTCGCCGGCGACGTCGGACGTCTTGGAGGCGACTTCCTTCACCATCTGAGCACCCATATTTTCATACGGATCTTCCAGTTCCACCTCTTTCGCCACGGTGACGCCGTCCTTGGTGACCGTGGGCGAACCGAATTTCTTGTCCAGCACGACGTTTCGGCCCTTCGGGCCCAGTGTTACCTTGACCGCCTCAGCCAGCTGGTCCACGCCGCGCTTCAGCGCATCTCTGGCCGCAACATCGAATTCAAGCTGCTTCGGCATATCGTCCTCCTTGACGTATCTTCAGTTGAACCGTCTCAGTCTTCAATAATCGCCAGGATATCGCTCTCGGACATAATGAGATGATCCTCGTCGTCCAGCCTTACCTCGGTGCCGGAATATTTGCCGTAGAGCACCACGTCGCCGGATGAGACGGACGGTGCAATCCTGTTGCCGGAATCGTCCAGTTTGCCATCTCCGACGGCCACGATTTCACCGCGCTGAGGCTTTTCTTTCGCCGTGTCAGGAATAATGATGCCACCTTTCACCTGTTCCTCTTCTTCCTGGGGCCTGACCAGCACTCGATCTCCCAGCGGCTTCACCTTGACTGCCATGTCTCTTTCCTCCTTGAAAAATTGAGACGGAATTGGCGTTAAATTTATTGATTTTAAATGGTTAACAGTCCGTTGTTAGCACTCTGGCATACTGAGTGCCAGCGAGCAACCAATATATCACACCGGCGCAATCTTAGCAAGGAAAATCTGGCCGGTACACGAAAAAACACCGGGCATTCCGTGGAAGGCCCGGTGTGATTTTTTCTGCGGAATCGGGACGAAACAGGCCCGTGGTACTTCATTTTTTCATGTACAGCGCCTCGAACGCCTGTAACAGTTCTCGCGACTTCCTCACATGGGCCGTGTCGGTGGTCTGCTTGCATTTCATCGCCGAAACGATCATCTGATGAAGCAGCGCCAGCTTGTCGGAATAAGCCTTGCCGGCAGTCGGATCGTCGTTCGCAGGCGCCTTGATGCGCTGCGCAAGGAAGTACTGCGCTACAATCTCGCGAATCTGATCCGCGTGCATTTCCTTGTTATTGACCCACCGCACCAAAAGGTTGAAGTTCTTGTACGCATCGGCCGAATTCCTGGTCATCGTTATCACCTGCATTTGCATGCCGTCTCTCGTAGATGCTTTAATTGGCACATCAGCAGAAAGGCGCACGATTTCCTTCATCGACTTTTCAATCGTATTTAAGTTTTCCGCAATGGCCATAAACCTGGCTTCATCACCATAAATCCCGCAAGGAATTTCACAGTGTGCAGACGAGGACCCGTGCATGGCCATTATCAAAACGAACAGTGTTGACGAAATCACTCGTTTCATATCGAAGCTCCTTCGCAAGAGTTGATTGGAATTGCGATTCTAAGAACGAAAGCTGAATTCGGAACGAATGCGCGCCACGACTAACCTCAATCCGAAAAAAACAGCA
>JAAXHE010000011.1 GCA_012271065.1 Candidatus Latescibacterota bacterium | reverse complement strand
AGGAGCGCCAGGTGACCATCGGCGACAGGACCTTCCTCATGGACGATCCGTTTCTTGTCCTTGCCACTCAGAATCCAATAGAGCAGGAGGGAACCTATCCCCTTCCCGAGGCGCAGGTGGACCGCTTCATGATGAAGGTCCGCGTCACCTATCCGCGGCGTGAAGAGGAACGGGAGATCATCGACCGGATGGAGGGCGGTGAACCCCCGGCCGCGAACCCCGTTGTCGGGCCTGAAGACATCATTCGGGCGCGGGCGGTCGTCGACCGGGTGTACGTCGACGATAAGATCAAGGACTACATCGTGAACCTGATGATGGCAACCCGGGATCCGGCGGCCGCAGGTATCCAGGATCTCAACGCGCTGATCGAATATGGATGTTCGCCGCGCGGCTCCATCTTCCTGACGCGCGCGGCAAAGGCCCACGCCTTCCTGAGGCGCAGGGGTTACGTGACGCCGGAGGACGTGAAAGCCATGGGTCCGGACATTCTCCGCCATCGGGTGATCGTAACGTACGAAGCCGAAGCGGAAGAGGTCGATTCGGAGGACATCGTCCGCCGGATATTCGATCATGTCGAGGTGCCATGAAACGATGATTCCTGCTGAAATACTCAAGAAGGTGCGTCGCATCGAACTGCGCACGCGGTACCTGGTCGACACCGTGTTCTCCGGAGAGTACCATTCCGTTTTCAAGGGGCAGGGGATGGCGTTCGCCGAAGTCCGTGAGTACCAGTTGGGAGACGATATCCGGTCGATAGACTGGAACGTCACCGCCCGGATGGGACACCCCTTCGTCAAAGTGTACGACGAAGAACGTGAGCTGACGGTGATGTTGATGGTTGACGCCAGCGCGTCCGGAGATTTTGGCACGGTGTCGCAGATGAAGGGGGAAATCGGGGTCGAGATCTGCGCTCTGCTGGCATTCTCGGCCATTCAGAACAATGATCGCGTGGGCCTGATCGTCTTCACGGACGACGTGGAGGTGTTTATCCCGCCGAAAAAGGGCAGGATGCACGTGCTGCGCGTGATCCGGGAATTGTTGTACTTCAGACCCAGTCGCCGGGGTACGGACATCGGCGCGGCACTGGACTATCTCAACCGGATCAACAAACGAAAGAGCGTTGTATTTCTCGTCTCCGACTTTCTGGCGTCCGGCTATGAGGCCGCGTTGCGGGTGTCCGGCAAGCGACACGACCTGATTGCGGTCGTTCTCCAGGACCCGCGAGAACGTGAATTGCCCGATGTCGGTCTGGTTGAGCTGGAAGACGCCGAGACGGGACGGGAGATGCTCGTCGATACGTCCGACCCGGAGTTTCGGTATCTCTTCAGGCAGTTGAACGACAGGGCGGAGGAACGCAGGGATCAGGTGTTCCGTTCGGTGGGCATCGACCGCGTCGATATCCATACCGAGTCGACGTACGTGGAAGCGTTGATGCGTTTCTTCAGGAAACGGGCGCAACAGATCGCGGCTTAGCAGTCCGGACGGGCTCTTTCAATGGAGTGATAAGGAGACCGTTGTGATCGAAGTTGATCATTTGACCAAACAGTACGGGTCGCTGGTGGCGGTGAAGGACCTGACGTTTAATGTCGAAAAGGGGGAAGTGGTCGGATTCCTCGGTCCCAACGGCGCGGGAAAGACCACCACCATGCGCATTCTGACGTGTTTTCAGCCGGCGACGCTGGGGACCGCCCGGATCGCCGGATTCGACGTTTTCGACGAACCGATGGAGGTCAAGAGGCGCATCGGGTACCTGCCGGAGCATCCGCCGGTCTACAGCGACATGTACGTGCGTTCGTATCTGGACTTTGTCGCGCAGATAAAGGGCGTGCCGTCACATAATCGAAGGTCTCGGGTGGACATCGCGATGGAACGATGCGGGATAACGGATCGGGCGAAACAGCTGATCGGCCAGTTGTCGAAGGGTTATCGCCAGCGGGTGGGAATCGCCCAGGCCATTCTGCACGATCCGGACGTCATTATCCTGGATGAGCCGACCATCGGACTGGACCCCAACCAGATTCAGGAGATTCGCCGGTTAATCCGCGGACTGGGCCGCGAACACACGGTGA
Organism: Candidatus Latescibacterota bacterium; assembly: GCA_012271065.1. The sequence goes on along the minus strand of JAAXHE010000011.1, from coordinate 17,214 downwards.
TTCTGAGCACACACATACTGCCCGAGGTGGAAATGGCCTGCGACCGCGTGATCATCATCAACGGGGGTCGGATCGCGGCCGTGGATACGCCTGAAAACCTCACGGCGAATGCGTCGGGCAACCGGCGGTATTACGTGGCGGTGTCGGGCGACCTGGATGCTGCCGCCGACGCCATCGGGGAAGTCCCCGGTGTCGTGGACGTCAGGCGCGCAAGCGAGAACCCGGCATTGGAGGTCGACGTTTCCGGCGATACCGATATGCGTCCGGCGATTGCGTCCAGGCTGGTGGAGCGCGACCTCGGGCTGGTGGAATTAAGGCCGATTACCGCCAGACTGGAAGACATCTTCCACGAATTGACGACAAGCGAGGAGGCGACCTCCTGATGGGAAACATCGCCGCGATTTTCTGGAAGGAAATGCGTTCCTACTTCGGCTCGCCGATCGCCTACGTGGTTGCGACGGGGTTCCTGGTGATGATGGGATATCTCTTCCAGAGCGAGGTCGTGGAGTTTCGCGCGAAGTGCCTGAATTATACGTTTCAGCATCAGGAGCATGGCGTCGATCCGCCGAACGTGAACGAGGACGTCGTTTTCCATTTCTTCCTCAGCCAGTGTCTCGTCTGGCTGGTGGTGACGCCAATGCTGACGATGAGACTGTTCGCGGAGGAGAAGGGGTCCGGGACGATCGAACTTCTGATGACGTCTCCTCTGACCACGTGGCAGATCATACTCGGCAAATTCGCTGCCTGTCTCGGCCTGTATGTCATTATCGAACTGCTGCTTCTCTCATTGATCGTTGTCGTGTCGTTCTACGGTGATTTGAACTGGGCGCGGGTACTCTCCGCAAGCGCCGCGATCATGCTGCTGGGAGGATCGTTCATCAGCGTGGGCATTCTGGCATCCTCGCTCACCGACAAGCAGATCGTCGCGGTGGTCATCGCGTTTGTCCTCCTCCTTCTGCTCTTTGTCGTGCGGTATTCGCCCGAACTCATCGGGCGCGAATGGGCAACCGTTCTGTTCTATCTTTCGCTGATCGATCACACGAGGGATATGGCGCGCGGTGTGGTCGACAGCAGCGACGTGATCTTCTTTCTGACTTTTACATTCTTCTTTCTCTTCTTGACGCACGCCGCGCTTGAATCGCGCCGCTGGAGGCGATAGAGGATGATGGAAATCTTCCGTTCACGTCTGTTCAAATACGGTTCGAGTACCATGGTTGCCGTTCTCGCGCTGCTTGCGATTGTGGTTGCGATCAACTATCTGGCCACGCGCCATCACCAACGGTTCGACGTGACCGAGGGCGGTATGCACAGCCTTTCCGATCAGACCGCAACACTGCTCGATTCGTTGACGTCGGACGTGCATGTCCTGGCGTTTTTCCACGATACCGACCCGGAAACGGCCGGATTCGTGGAGAGACTTGAAGCTTACGCCTACTACTCCGGCAGGTTCACGTTTAAAATGGTCGACCCGGCGGTACATCCCGGTGAAGCCAGGCGATACGGCGTGGGCAAACCACGCATCTCGGTGGTGATTTCGGCCGAACGTGAAGAACGGATTTCGGGAACCGAGGAGAATCACCTGACGAATGCGGTGGCCAAGGTCGTCCGGAAACGCGATAAAACCGTCTACTTTTCAACGGGACATGGAGAACGGACGCTGAAAGCGCCTGAAGGGGATTTCATCCGCGTCGGGCAGGCATTGAGGGAAGCGGGGTACGGGGTTCGGGACACCCTTGTCCTGGATGAGGGGGAGGGCGTGCCTGCGGATTGCGATCTGCTGATCGTGGCCGGACCGACGGTTGCATTCTCCCGGACCGAGGCGGATTCGATCCGCAACTATCTCGCCGGAGGCGGTTCCGGGTTGTTTATGCTCGACCCGGGCGGCGAAACCGGTCTCGAGTCGCTGCTGGCGGGATGGGCTATCCAGGTCAACAATGACTACGTCCTGGGTTGGGGACCGGGCGACCCCTCGATGCCGGGCTCGGTCTGGTATGCGAGGCATCCGGTTACGGAGAAACACCGAAAACGCAATCTGAGGACCTTCTACAGGCTTGCGCGATCCGTCGCCCTGCTGGAGGGCACCGCCGGTATGCAGACTCGCGAACTGGTGACGACGCATCCGCGCAACAGCTGGCGGGAAGAGAAGCTGCCCGACGCCTCGCCGGTCTACGATCCCGGGAGGGATCTGCAGGGCCCGGCATCCGTCGCGGTCGCCACGCTCGACAGACCGAAATTTCGTCGTTTTCCATCCGGCGTGGGATTGCGCCAGACCCGGATCGTCGTCTTTGGAGACTCTGATTTCGCGGGCAACGAGTTCTTTGACACGGTAGGCAACGGCGACCTGTTCATGAACGCGGTGAGTTGGCTCATGGAGGAGGGAGATCTGATCTCCATCCGTCCCAAGATGTGGGCGTTCAGGGGCGTGGTCATGACGGCAGAGGACCTCCTGTGGCTTTCGTGGCTTTCCGTCGTCATCATTCCGGCCATACCCGTCGTTGTCGGCATCGGGGTCTGGCGCAGGCGGCGCTGACGCGTGGCTGCAGGGGGAAATCCGACGGGAATCTTGTATGAATTTAAGGACGACAGGTGGTCTTGTGCTGCTTCTGGCGGTCGTGGTCGGTTTTGTCTACTTTTACGAAATCCGGGGCGCCGACGAACGTTACAGGGCCCGCGTTGAGGCGGGGCGCCTCCTTCATCTGGATGAAGACGCGGTTAGCGGGCTGACGGTTCACCGGGGCGATACAACCATCGTCATGCGGAAGTCGGGAGACACGTGGCGAATTCTGCAACCTGTTGCCACCGGCGGCGACGACGGCGAAATCGTCGGATTGATCCGGACGTTGGGGTCCGTGGACCTGGAGCGCGTTGTGGCGGACAGCGTCCGTATCGCGCGGGGCCAGGCCCGTCTCTCTGATTTCGGCCTCGACAGGCCGAATCTGGCGCTGGAAATAGCGCGGGGGGACCGCGTGGACTCACTCTTCTGGGGCGATCGAAGTCCGACTGGACGGTATGGCTATGTCAGGTGGTCCGGTCATCCGGGAATACTCGCGGTGGGCGCCCCTTTCAGATTGAGAGTTGAGAAAGGACTGTTTCAGCTGCGTGACAAGCGGGTCGCGGAATTCAATCCGGATACCGTTCGGAAGGTCGAAATTGCCAGAGGCGATACCCGGGTCGTCGTGGAGAAGCTTACGGAAGCATGGCGCCTGACGTTTCCCGTCAACGACCGCACCGACGAGGACGAGGTCCGAAAGCTGATCAACCGGCTGCGGACGGCCGAATTCACGCGTGTTGTCGCGGAGGCGTCCCGGGAGCGGGTGCAATACGGGCTGGAGAATCCAACGCTGACGGTAACGGTTTTCGAAGGAGACCCGGAGCGGACAAAGACCATAATGATCGGACACAGGAAGGACGGAAGCCGGTTTCCGCCGTTTTTTGCGGCGGTTTCGGCCAGTCCCATGGTTTTTCTGGTCGATTCGACCTTCGTCGTGGATATCAGGAAAACGGCCTCGGACCTGAGGTTCAAGCGTATATTTGCGTTCGATGCCTCGGGAGTCGACCGGTTGAAGCTGGCGTACCGGGACCGTGTCGTGGAGTGCGTCAGGGACAAGGCCGGCGATACCTGGCAGGTGCTGCAACCAAAGCTGCACATTGTCCTGGAACATCGTATACGACATTTCTTTCGTGCCATCGAACTGCTCGAAGCCGATGATTTCGCGGCCGAAGATCTGAAGTCGCCGGAGGCATTCGGATTCGATCGTCCGGCACTGGAGGTCACCGCCTGGCGGGGCGGCGCCGTTGCGCAGAGACTGATTATCGGTGAAAGGGACGGCCAGGTGTACGCGCGGGGCCAACACCGTCCCCAGGTCGCCCGAATCGACCACAAGGTCCTGACGAAACTGAAGCTTGAACTCGTGCCCGTGAAACCGGACGTGGTCCGACCCGATACCGTACGGTTGGGGTTTCGGTTGAATGGCGCCATATTTACGGGACGGAACGCTGAAATATGGCCCGAATCCTGATATCGTCGTGGATCGGAGCCTGCGGCCTGCTGATTTCCTGCGTCCACGCCGGCGCCGGGGTTTCGTTCGATGCGACGGTAAGCCGGGATACCCTTACGTTGGGCGATCCCGTTCTCCTGGAGTTGCGGATCAGGCGTGAACCGGGAGATGCCGTTGCGCTCGTGCAGAACGAGGATTTCCTCGCGCCTTTCGAGGTGCGTCGACAGGTGCCGTCAATCGTTCGGGAGGTGCCGGGCGGTGGCGTGGAGGAGATACTGGCCTTCGAAATCGCGGTGTACCGTCTGGGTGTGATCGAAGTACCCTCTCTGGTGCTTCAGGTGCGGACGGCCGCGGGCGACTCCGGGCTGGTCGCATCCGAGCCGATACCGGTTTTGGTACGCAGCGTCATGCCCGCGGGAATGAAGGATATAAGGGACGTAAAACCTCCGGTCGACATCGAGGCCAGAATACCGGAATGGTTCTGGCTCGCTGTTGCTGTACTGGCCGGCCTCGTGGCCGCGGCAATCTGGTTCTGGTACCGGCGAAGGCGGAAGCCGGTGATCGATCCGCCGCCGCCGGTCCACTGGCCCGGGGAAGTCGAGAAGATTCTGCGGATGCAGCTCCTGAAAAACGGCGAGTACAAACGCTTTTACAGCCTGCTATCCGAGGTGATGCGCCGTTACCTGGAAGATCGCGTCCGGGTGGACGCAATGGAGCGTACTACACACGAACTCGTGCAAGACCTCGAACGGATACCGCTCGGAAATGCGGAAGTATCGGCGCTGGAGGTGCTGTTGTCGGAGGCGGATCTGGTGAAGTTCGCAAAGCTCCGTCCCCACGATGAGGTTGCGGCGAAGGCCGCGGAAAGGGTTCTGGATCTCATGCGCCGGCTCGACGCGCAGCTTCGGCCGGGTGGGGACGGAACGGTGAATGTCGCGCCGGCGGAAGTGACGGCATGATTGAATTCAAGGACCCGGAGTGGCTCTTCGCCCTGGTTCTGGTGCCGTTTCTGATCTATCGATACGTACGCCACCAGAAGCAGAAGCAGGGCAGCATTCGTTTTCCGGACCTGGGTCTGATCGGCCGGATTCCGCCGTCGGTCGTGCTCAGGCTGCGCCACGGCCTGATTGCGTTGCGATGTCTGGCGTTGATCCTCCTGATAATCGCGCTTGCGCGACCGCGGTCCGGGCGGGAAGGGAGAGAAATCCTGACCCGCGGAATCGACATCGTACTCGCCCTTGACGTGTCCGGCAGCATGGCTTACAAGGATCTGGACCGTCAGCGGAAGACAAGGTTGCAGGTCAGCAAGGAGGTCGTGAGCCAGTTTGTGCGCGGGCGGGTCAACGACCGGCTCGGGCTCGTCGTGTTTGCAGGTGAGAGCTATACACAGTGCCCGTTGACCCTCGACTACGGGATATTTCTCAGCTTTTTGAAGGAAGTACGGCTCGCGGACGATTCCTGGGACGGCACCGCCATCGGAACCGGCATTGTCACGGCGGTAAACCGCCTGCGACGGTCGGAAGCGAGCAGCCGCGTGGTTATCCTGTTGACGGACGGCGTGAATAACAGGGGAGAGGTGGACCCCGTTACGGCTGCCCGGGCGGCACAGGCGGTGGACATACGGATCTACACGATCGGTGCGGGAAGCAGCGGCGTGATCGTCACCGGCCAGGGCCTGCTCCAGCAGCGGGTCCGGGTCGAAATCGACGAAGAGACCCTGAAGGAAGTTGCCGAAATCACCGGTGGGCGTTATTTCCGCGCGACCAGCGAGAAGAAACTCGAGGAAATCTACCGTGCGATCGGCGAGATGGAAAAGACGGAGATAAAAACACGCGACTACGTGGACTACTCCGAATTGTTCACCCTCTTCCTCTGGCCGGGTCTTGTCTTGCTGGGAGTCGAACTGATGCTGGCGAACACGAGGTTCCGGAGGATTCCATAGGATGCGTTTCGGCGACGTTCAGGCGTTCTGGTTCCTCTTGATCGTGCCGGCGGCAACGCTGTTCTTTGCGGTCGCGTTTCGAAAAAAACGCCGGGCGCTCACGCGTTTTGGAAGTCCGGAACTCATGCGGAAGCTGACGGCGGCCACGAGCTGGAAGCGGCAGTGGGTGAAGGCCGCGTTGACGGTCTGCGGACTCGTCTTTCTGATTCTGGCGCTGGCGCAGCCCAGGTACGGAATGCGGCTTGAACTGCTGCACCGGAGGGGCGTGGATGTTATTGTCGCGCTGGATACGTCTCTGAGCATGCTGGCAGAAGACATCCGGCCCAATCGACTGACGCGCGCACGCTTCGAGATCGAGTCCTTTATCGACCGGCTGGAAGGCGACAGGATCGGTCTGGTCGCGTTTGCGGGACGCAGCTTCACGCTCTGCCCCCTGACCCTGGACTACAGCGCCGCCAAGCTGTTTCTGGACTCGATCGACACGGATATCATTCCCGTGAAGGGCACGGCTATAGCCGAAGCCATTCGCGCGTCCACGCGGGCATTCGGTAGCGAGGAACGGAAATACAAGGTCATGGTGCTCATAACGGATGGCGAGGACCACGCCCGCGATCCTGTAGAAGCCGCGAAGGAGGCGGCGGAAGCCGGTGTGCGGATCTTCGCGGTGGGGGTGGGGACGCCCGGGGGAGAGTTGATCCCGGTAAGACAGAACGGACGGACGGATTTCTTGAAGGACGATCGGGGAAACTACGTCAAGTCACGCCTTGACGAGGCGAGTCTGCAACAGGTTGCAGGCGTGTCCGACGGGGTCTATTTCCGGTCTCAGGCGGGGGGCGTGGGCATGGACAGGGTATACGACGAAATCTCACAGATGGAGAAGAAGGAGCTGGGATCGCGGAAATACACGCAGTATAAGCACCGGTTCCAGTGGCCGCTGGCCGTCGCCGTGGCCTGTTTTGCCGGCGAGGCGATGTTGTCGGATCGGAGAAGGGTGCGAACGCGTTGGCGTGGGCGGTTTCAGTAAAACCGGATTCACCAGGAGTGTGCTTCGTGTATCGATATCTGATGGGCCTTGTCGTTGTACCGCTTCTCGGCTTCACGTTTCTGGATCCGGCGGCGGACAAGAACAGGCAGGGCAACCTTATGTTTCACGAAGGCAAGTTCGAGGAAGCGCTCGAGTATTACCGTGAGGCCCAGGTGGAGAATCCGGAAGCGCCGGAGCTCAGGTTCAATGCCGGCGACGCCTATTTCAAGACAAACGCCTTTCAGGACGCCCTTCAGGAGTTCGGTCAGGCATTGAAGAGCCAGGACCCCTCGTTTCTCGCGAGGGCGTATTACAATCTGGGCAATGTCCACGTCCGCCAGCAGAACCTGCAGCAGGCGGCCGAAGCCTACAGGCGGTCGCTGTCGTTACGGCCGGACGACCTGGACGCAAAGGTGAATCTGGAATGGGTTCTGGAAAAAATGCGGGAGCAGGAGAAGAATCAGAAGCGTGAACAGGAGCAAGGGGAAAACCGAAAGGACGATCGTGATCAGAATGAAAACAACAACGAGCCGGACGAAAGGGAACCGGATGACGGTGGGAACAAGGAACAGTCCGAGGATCATCCGGACACCGACGCCGACGGCGATCGTGATCGGAATCAGGAACCCAGGAATGATTCGGAGCAGGAACAGCGCGGTCAGCCGGAAGACCCCGCCCGGCAGCAGCAGAATCAGCAATCAACGCAGTCCGAATCACCGTCCGGGGCATTGAGTCGGGAAGAAGCTGAGCGCCTGCTGGACGCGATGAAGGACAGGGAAACGAAGTCCCAGAAACACCGCCGTTTGCGCGTTTCCGGCAAACGATACGAGGGTAACGAGTGGTAGGTATGTTACGCCCGCCCGTCTGTGTTCATTTGTTCGTTCTGTTGGCTGCGTGCGGCGTTGCGCTGGCCGAAACGCCGCGTCTCCGGGTCTCTGTAGACCGTACGCGCGTGGAGGTGGGTGAACAGGTCACGCTGACGGTAACGTTAACGGCCGGCGAAGACGTCGTTGCGCCGGAACTGCCGGTTCCGGAGGCGTTCGACGTAATCGGGCGTTCGACATATACAACCCAGGAACTCAACATTACGAACGGTCGGGTCGTAACCACGCGAAACAACTCGTACGTGTATTCCCTGAGGGCGAGGCGCGAGGGCAGTTTCGTGATCGGCCCGGCGCACGTGATGCATGAGGGTAGGCGTCACGAATCGTCGAAGGTTCGGGTGAATGTCCTGAAGCGCGGCGGGGCGCCGAGCACGCGCCCGGCGCCGGCGCCGGGACAGAACTCCGGCGATTCGGATGTGGATGAATTGAAGGATGACCTGTTCGTTGTAACCACGGTAGATAAGAAAAAGGTTTACGTGGGAGAGCAGGTGACCGTTGCGTATAAGCTCTACACACGCCGGACACTCCGCAATATCAGCTACGGCCGCCTGCCCGCCTATACCGGTTTCTGGTCGGAAACCCTGTTTGACGCGCAGCGCGCCAGTTTTGACCGCGAGGTCCATAACGGCCGCGAGTTCGACGTGATGCTGTTGAAGACGATGGCGTTATTTCCCACCGCGTCCGGAGTACAGTCGCTTGACGCGCTCGAAGTGGTCTGCCAGATTCAGGAGCGCACGCGCCGCAGAAACCTGTTCGATATGGATGACTTTTTCAGATTCGGCGCCAGCCGGGAAGTGCGCGCGCGATCGGAAGCCGTGAAGATCGAAGTCTCCCCTCTGCCCGCGGGCGCCCCCTCCGGGTTCAGCGGTGCGGTGGGCCGGTTCGACATATCGGTCGAGGCGTCGCCAGTGTCGGTCCAGGCAGGAGATCCGATCGCGGTGAAGGTCAAGGTACACGGGAAGGGGAATCTCAATGCCGTAGGCGAACCCGCTCGTCCGCACCGGGACGCGTTCAAGTTCTACGACCCGAATTCAAGGGTAAGCACGGGGGACTCGGACGGACGAATCGGCGGGGAAAAGACCTTCGAATATGTCNNTCGCGATTCCCAACCGGGCCGGCAGCTGGAGGATCGGTCCGTTCATGCTGGCTTATTTCGACCCCGGGGAAAGGCGATATCGCACAACGCGCTCGAAGGCGGTTACGGTAAACGTGAAGCGCGGTAAGCAGCTGGCAGCTTCCGGGGCCGTGATGAGCCGGAAAGAGATCGAAATGCTTGGCCGGGATATTCGTCACTTGAAGCCGGATCTCGGACATCTGGACGATCACGGAAGGCCGTACATCACGACCACCTGGTTCTGGAGCATTCAGTTCGTGCCCGTACTCGGTTTTTTCGGCATTCTCGCATATAAGCGCCACCGGGACCGGCTCATGGGAGACGTGGCGTATGCCCGAAGACGGCGTTCGGGTTCTGAGGCCAGGAAACGCCTGACGCAGGCCCGAAAACGGCTCCGCGAAAAGGACACAGTGGCGTTCCACGTTGAAATCGACCGGGCGCTTGCCCAGTTTCTGGCCGATCGATTGAACCTGCCGGTCGCTGCCATCACCCGGGAGTCGGCCGCGCGGGCGCTTCGAGAGAAGGAGGTGCCTGACCCGATCGTCTCGGAAGTGCAGGATGTCTTCCTGCGTTGCGACTTCGCACGCTTTGCCTCGGCCAGGATACCGGAGAGCGAACGGGAGGAAGTCTATAACGCGGCGGCGGCCCTGATCGACGCGCTGGGAGCCAGGATATGACGGGAAGGCGCGCACCGGCCGGCTGTTTTCGGCGGGTCTGCGGGGCTCTGGGCTCGGCCATCCCTTCGGCGGACAAGGTCTCGATGACGGCACTGATATTCGTTGTTTTTGCTGGCGGTGCGTACGGTGCGGGGACCGGAGCGAGCACTTATAATGAAGCGAACGCACTGTACAGGCAGGGCGAATTCAGGAAGGCGGCGGGCCGGTACGAGGAGGTCGTGTCCCGGGGCGTGCGAAACGGCAACGTTTTTTTCAATCTTGGCAATGCCTATTTCAAGGCCGGAGAAACAGGTCGGGCCATTCTTGCATACGAGCGGGCTCTCAGGTTGATGCCGGACGATGCGGATGTTCTCGCGAATCTTCGGTTCGTGAACGCCGTCAAGGAAGACAAGAGTCCGGATGATGACCTCAATCTTGCAACCCGCATTCTGTCGTCCGGGTACCGGCTGCTCAGCGCTGATGTGTTGGCCGTGTCAGGAAGCGTCTGTTTGTTTTTGCTGGCGGCCGCCGCCGTGATCCGGCTTCTGTCGGCTTCCCGCCGCTCGTTGTGGGTCGGGTTGCTGGTGCTCGCGGGTATAGGGTTCTGCGGTTCGGGCGCGCTCCTGACTTACAGGGTTTATACCGAATCCTCCGTTTCGGAAGCGATCGTCATTGCCGACGAGGTAAGGGGACGCAGTGGACCGGGGGACGATTATCTGCTCGTATTTACGATTCATGAAGGCACGAAGGTAACGATCGAACGGATGGAAGACCGCTGGTATCTTGTAAGGTTGCCAAACGGTATTGGCGGCTGGCTGCCCGGGACTGCGATGGAGATAATCTGAAACGTGAAATACGGGCACTCATACGCGTGCGATGCGCAGGATTCCGGTCGTCACGAACACGGAAGACCGGTTTTCCAAGGTGTGTCGACCGATCAATTGATCAGGGAGCCGGCGTGATGTCGTTCAGGGCCTGGTTCCAATGTTTCAAGGGTTGCGGCGGCCATTATCCCCTGACGCAGGTCATTTATGCGTGTCCGGAATGCGGCGGTTTGCTCGAGGTTCGCCACGATGTGGAAGCACTGCGCGCCAGGCCACCCCATTCCTGGCGTCAACTGTTCGATCGACGGTACATGCGTACGGATTGGCCTTACGGCAGTTCGGTGTGGGGAAAGAAGGAAATGGTCTGTCCCGTGGTGGACAACGAGAACGTGGTTTCGATGTATGAAGGGGGGAGCAACCTGTTCTGGGCGGAGCGACTCGGACGGGAGATCGGGGTGGAGGACCTGTGGGTCAAGCAATGCGGAAACAGCCACACCGGTTCGTTCAAGGATCTGGGCATGACCGTGCTGGTATCAATGGTAAAGCAAATGGTCGCCGAAGGTCAGCGCATTCCCGCCGCCGCGTGCGCCTCGACGGGTGATACTTCGGCGGCTCTGGCCGCCTATTGCGCGCACGCGGGTATACAGGCGGTCGTGTTTCTGCCGCGTGACAAGGTCTCCACGGCTCAGCTCGTGCAGCCCATGGCCAACGGCGCGCTGGTTTTGAGTCTGGATACGGACTTTGACGGTTGCATGAAGCTGGTTCAGGAAGTCTGCCACAACGAGAACATCTACCTCGCCAATTCGATGAACTCGCTTCGCGTAGAGGGGCAGAAAACTGTCAGCGTGGAGCTGCTTCAACAGTTCGACTGGGATCTGCCGCATTGGATCGTCGTTCCAGGGGGCAATCTGGGCAACGTCAGTGCGCTGGGAAAGGGCTTCAGCGAGTTGAAGGAAATGGGCCTGATCGACCGTACGCCCCGAATCGCTGTTGCGCAGAGTGCCCGTGCGAATCCGCTTTACCGGAGCTTTCTCCACGATTTCGACGCGTTTGAACCACTCAAGGCGCGGACGACACTGGCCAGCGCCATCCAGATTGGTGATCCGGTCAGTACCGAAAAGGCGATCAGGACACTTAAAGACATCGGCGGCGTGGTGGAGCAGGCCACCGATCAGGAACTGGCGGACGCGGCGGCGAGGGCGGATCGCACGGGACTGTTTTCGTGCCCGCATACGGGCGTGGCCTTTGCCGCGCTTTTCAAGCTGGTGGACCGCTGCGTCATCCGGAAGGATGAGCGGGTTGTGGTGATTTCCACCGCCCATGGATTGAAATTTGCTGATTTCAAGATCAGGTACCACCAGGCGGAACTCGGCGCATTCGATGTGGACCCGAATTACGCCAACCTGCCCGTCGAATTGCCGGCCGAATACGGGCCGGTCCGGGATCAGATCTTTCGGACGCTCGACTTGAACGGCGGTTGACAGCGGCGATGGATTTGGTTAAATTCGTAGACCAGATTCAGCGTAGTGGTGATTTGAGGCATATTGCAGCCACTATAAAGAAATCGCTAAAAAGCTGATTACCCATACGATAGCTGGTTGCGTATTCAGGTTCTCTGGGGCTTTTTGGCTTCAGTTTTTTTTTGTCATTTCGGAGGATGCAATGGACAAGAAGCCGTCGAAGGATGGCACCTGCAATTCAACCCGTGCCGTCCACGCCGGGGAAAATGGAGGGCATTGGGGCCATTCCCTGACGGTTCCGATCGCACAGACGTCAACCTACGTATTCGAGAATACAGGGGCGGTGGACGATTTCGTGTCCGGGCGTTCTGCCCGTCTCGATTACGGACGCTACGGAAACCCGACCCAGCAGATTGCCGAACGAAAGCTGGCCGAACTTGAGGGCGCGGATTCGGCGCTGCTGTTTTCGTCCGGAATGAGCGCCGTGACGACGACACTTCTGGGCATGTTGTCCACGGGACACCACGCGGTGATCACCGACGACTGTTATCGGAAGACTGCGCAGTTCTGCGAACAGATGCTGAAAAAGTTCGGGATCGCCACCACCTTCGTGCCCGCGGGCGACTATGAGCGGCTGGAGGCTGCCATGCAGGAAAACACGAGGGTGGTGATTGCGGAGTCGCCGACAAACCCGCATCTTAACGTAATGGACCTCGAAAAGGTGGTCCCCATCGCCAGGGCGAACCGTGCGAAGGTCGTGATCGACAGCACGTTCGCCACACCGTTCAACCAGCGTCCCCTCGAGTTCGGTGTCGACCTCGTCATTCACAGCGCAACCAAATATCTGGGGGGGCATAACGACCTGATCGCGGGCGCCGTTGCGGGGCCCGAGCCGCTGGTTTCGGCGATCAAGGACTATCGCGGTATCCTGGGCGGTGTGATCGACCCCCACTGCGCGTATCTGCTGATCAGGGGCATCAAGACATTCCCGTTGAGAATGGCGCGTCAGAACGAGACGGCGCTTGCGCTTGCCCGTTTTCTGGATGGGAACCCCAGGGTGCGCCAGGTCTACTATCCCGGGCTGGAGGGCCACCCGCATCACCGAGTCGCGCGGGAGCAGATGAACGGGTACGGCGGCGTCGTGAGTTTCGATCTCGACGCGGACCTGGCCGGAACCATGTCGTTTCTCGATCGCCTGGAGATTCCCTGTATTGGCGCAAGCCTGGGCGGGGTGGAAAGCATCGTCTCGCATCCGTCAACCATTTCCTATTACGAAATGGCCCGGGAAGACCGGATCGCCGTGGGGATCAGCGACGAATTGGTACGCTATTCCGTCGGGGTCGAAGACGCGGAAGACCTGATTGACGACGTGAAACGGGCCTTGGAGACTGGCTAGAGGAAGGAGGAGTCGGGACGTGGCTCGCGTCCCGTTGCGGCGTATGTTCGGTCCGTTTCTTGCATTCGCGCTACGCGCGCCCTTGCAGGATGAGCGCTGGCGTCAAAAGGTGCTGGTGGGCGGGTTGTTGTCCCTTCTGCCGAATCTGGCGCTGCTGCTAGCCGTTTTTATGGCATTGGGAAAAGTCTCCAGGATGCTCGCGCCCGTGGCGGTCGTTTTCTTCGTGTTTCCAACAGTCGTTTCCTGGGGATACGTCTATCGTGTCTTTGTCGACGCGTTGAACGGTCTGGAATTCCGCCGCCTTCCCGAGTGGAGCGATTGGCGGAGTTACGCTGGCGTGGGGATCCGACTGGGTGTGATCTACCTGGGATATCTGTTCCTGGTCGGCCTGGGGGCGCTTGCCGTGATGGCCGTTTTCGGCCTGTTTCCTCCGGGAGAGGATCCAACCCGGCTGAGTGCGGTGACGTTGCTGGCGATCGGCGCCGCCATGATGCTTTACGGGCTGCTGCCCATCGTTTTCGCCCGATTTGCGGCCGAGCGCAAGATATGGGCTTCGTTCGATCCGGGCGCGATCCTGTCGGACGTGGGGCGAGCGTTCAGGGGCGGGCGGTATACGCAGGCGTGTCTGGGATTCTACCTCTGTTTCGGGCTGTTGCTCTTCCTGAATCTGATACTGGGAGCAGTGCCGCCAGTGGCCATGTTCGTCGGGTCGATCGGCTCGTTTTATCTGATGGTGGTCTTTGCCTGGGTATTCGGGTGGTTGATCGGGATCAGGGGTTCAGATTCCCCGGCCGCGGGAGCCCGTTAGCTGATCATATGGGGAAATGGGGCCATCGGCCGGTAGATTCAGGTTGCGCCGGCCACGATGCAGAATGGCGGAGTTGACCTACGGATCAGATTCCTTCCAGTTAATCCATCCGGTTCCACGGTGTCCGAAATCGGCCCGCTCCGGATATAACACCTCCGAGAGAATCTCCGTCGACTCGACCACGCGCGGACCTGGTCGATTGAAATACTGATTCCCGTCCGTAATTACGACTCTTCCCTTTCTGACCGCGGACAGCCTTTCCCACTCAGGATGTTCCGCCAGCGGCGCCATCTCGCGACTGGCGCGTTCGATGTCGAAACCGCAGGGCATTATGGCGATCACATCGGGATCGGCTTCCAGAAGCTGCTCGATCTCGATCCAGTCTGCGTGTTCTCCAGACCGCCCCAATACATCCGTGCCTCCAGCGCAATCCACCAGATCGGGAACCCAGTTTCCGGCGACCATCAAGGGGTCGATCCACTCGATACAAGCGATCGACGGGCGGGACTCCGATGTCTGGGGCCCGGCATGTATCGCCTGGAGTCGACCGGACAGGCGAGCGGCGAGTTCATCGCCTCGTTCGGGGTTGCCAAGAACCGATGCGACCTTCCTTATACCCTTCCATACGTCACGCAGACACATCGGCTCCAGCGAAACGACTCTCGGCTCGGAACCGACCAGTTCACAGACCGCTCTTTCGACGTCATGGAGACTCACGGCGCAGACTTCGCACTGGCTTTGTGTGACTATTGTCGTCGGAGCCAGACGATCCAGAATGCGTGGATCCACGTCGTACACAGACAGTCCGTCGGCGACGATCGAGCGTACCTGACTGTCGATCTCCGAACTGTCTGCCGCGACGTCGACCTTCGAGGACGAGCAGACCGGCAGTCGTTCAATGGAGGATGGAAAATCACACTCGTGAGAACGGCCGACGAGCTGGTCCTCGAAACCGAGAGCACACACGATCTCGGTACCACTGGCAATCAGGGAAACAATCCGCTGGTTCATGGTTGCAAGGTTGGCGTCTGTCTCCGCCCTTGGGCGGGTGTCGCAGCCTCCAGAATCTCGACGGGACGGGAATCTCTGTGTCGTCCGTTTCAGTTTCGAGGAAAGCGTTAGGGGCCGCAGCCTGCGGTTTAACAAGGCGTGAAGCTTCCAATCGGTCTGCAATTGCCGTGATCAATGCGGGATTGGCTCGAATTTCGCCAGCAGATCGACGGGAATTGTGGTCAAACCTGCGCCCATGCCGTATCGAGTACCCGTTTCGCGTTGGCGATGACGATTTCGGGTGATTCTCCGTCCATCGGGGAGACTTCAAAGCTCAGAATGGGGCGCTTGTCCGGGTCCAGGAATCCGATGTCGAGCAGTTCGCTGAGAAACTCCACTGCTTCCGGTACGTCGTTCTCACCGTCTTCGCAACCGAAGCGAGGATGGTTGTCGCCGTAGGCCGGGTGATCCGGGTTTCGCATCACGCAGTTGCCGATATGGGCGTGCACCAGATGGTCACGAGCAATTCTCAGTGCATATTCCGATGTTTCGCCCTGCAGGGGGAAATGACTCAGATCGAGCATCAATCCGAAGTTGGAATACTCCCGCCTTACCCTCGAAGACACTTCAACCGCCAGCGCGTTCGGGCCTACGAGACAATTCTTGCCAAAGGGGAGCCGGTCGAACGTCTCAAGTACCACGTTCATGTTTCTGCCCGCCGCGTCATCGCAAAGGCGATAAAGTGAGTCGACCAGCAGGTCCACGCCCCGCTCGCGGGCATCGGGACCGGGGTCCGTGCCCGAAAGCAGCGCAACCCCGGGGGCCCCGAGCGCCTCGGCCTGTTCAATCCCGGCCTTGACTGCGTCCACGGCGCCCAGCCTGTGGTTCTCGTCTTCGGAATTGATATCCAGCTTGCCGCCAAGCAGGATGGGTTGAGCGCCGAAAGCCACGTCCATATGGGCCGCCGAGAGCAAATCGGCGGCTCTTGCGAGTACGTTTCCGTCTTTCATATGCGTGACTTCCACTGCCTGGAAATACGGGTCCAGTGCGATTCTATCAAGCGTTTCAAGAATCGGTCCTTCACCTCCGATACAGGACTTGTAGGCCATAAAGTGGACGATGCCGATGCGAGCATAGTTCTGAATGGGTTCGGTCACAACCGGGACTCCTTTCTGGCTTGACGCACCTACGGGCCGATTCGCGCGGGAGGCGATTCGAAAAATGGAAACGGAAAGCCGATATCTTCCAGTCTGCACACGTATAAAGAGGTCCGTTGGGATATCCCGATATGCGCGCGGCCCGGAGGAATGGCGGTGCCAAAATACGCATTCGAACGGGTTATGTCAATCGGCAATTCGCACTTTTCCGCTTGACTTTCCAGGCGTCCGCATGTATAATTTTCGCCCTGATTTCATAGAGAGTGGGGAGGTACCCAAGCGGTCAACGGGGGCAGACTGTAAATCTGTTGGCTGACGCCTTCGGTGGTTCGAATCCGCCCCTCCCCACCATTTCCCGGGCTCTGAGCCCCTCCTCAATCGGAGGGGTTTTGTTGTGTGCCCGGGGAACGTCCATCGCCCGCCGGGATCCCTGGCGGCGAGTCCGGCCTGCGGCCGCACAGCGTGGGTCGGGGCGCCCCCTGAGAGCGAGAGTGCGGAGACGTGAATGTTTTTCTCGAGTCTGTGGAAGCCGTTTTCCCAATAAAAGTTCTTGACATCCATGCCTCTATATTATAACTTCTTAAGTCTGGAAACTTTCAGGGCCGGCCTGGGCTCAGGCGCGGCCCCACGGGGGTCCGTTTCGTGTTATTTGCGGGAATAGCTCAGTTGGCTAGAGCGTCAGCCTTCCAAGCTGAATGTCGCGGGTTCGAGTCCCGTTTCCCGCTCCATTTCGGGTTACGCGGCCGATGTAGCTCAGTCGGTAGAGCGCGTCCTTGGTAAGGACGAGGTCACCAGTTCAATCCTGGTCATCGGCTCCAGATTCTCTTGTTAATCTAACTCCATAGCTGGAAACCAAGTTAGGGCACTGTGCGGCTATGGCTTTCGGGCCGTTTCGCCACCTGACGTCAGCTGAAATCGGGACAGGGCGGCATGCCACGCGACCAGATTCACCTTGCATGCG
>JAAXHE010000075.1 GCA_012271065.1 Candidatus Latescibacterota bacterium | reverse complement strand
CCGACGCGGCCATCAACCCCGGCAACTCCGGAGGGGCGCTGATCAACCTCGACGGGGAAGTCATCGGCGTCAACACGGCTATCGCATCGGGGACCGGGGGGTTCGTCGGTTACGGTTTCGCCATTCCGATCAATCTGGCCAGGAAGGTGATGGATGATATCATCACCCATGGCCGGGTCCGCCGGGGTTTTCTGGGTATCAACCTCAGAAGCGTCGATGCGTCGCTCGCCGACGCGTTCGGCCTCGACGGCCCCCGAGGCGTACTCATCGCAAACGTCTTCTCGGACACGCCGGCCGATGCCGCCGGCCTCAAGGACGAAGATATCATCCTGAGCATAGACGGGAAGCCGGTGAATCGACCCAACCAGGTCCAGAGCCTGATTGCTCGAAAACATCCCGAGGAAAACGTCGCACTGGAAATCAGACGAAGAAACAGGACGATCACCCTTCCAGTCAAACTGGGAGAAAAGCCCGCGCAGATCGGCGAGGTTGCCACGGCAAGGACGCAGGCAGGTCAGACCGAGCTTCACGGCCTCACGGTGAACGACATCTCCCCTGAAATCGCTGAGAGATGGGATCTCAAAGACGGGATTGACGGCATTCTCGTAACGGAGGTGACCCCGGGAAGCCGTGCGGCGAGGGCCCGCTTCCAGCGGGGAGACGTCGTCTTCAAGGTCAGACAGGGGAATTTGGAACGGAAAGTGCGTTCCGTCGCCGAATTCAAGGCATCTCTGGCCGAACTCGAAAAGGGCCGCAACGCAGCATTTTTCGTCCGGCGGGGAACGTATAACCTTTTCCTGACGATGAAGATTCCTGAGTAGAAAGGAAGACGCGGCGCGTCTGTTCGCGCCGCCAGATCGATTCGTACGAAGAAAGCCCGGCGGGAATGCGCGCCGGGCTTTCTTCGTGCTGCCAGCGGAACCTCTCCCCCCGGCCCCCTCTCCCAGGGGAGAGGGGGAGGAAAAACAAAATAGCCGCGACATGATCTACCGATATCTGGACCGAGGGCAGGCGAATGATCGAAAACAACCCTTGTAACAAAAGGGAAAAACAGAGTATATTATGTGGTAAGCAGATTCAATCCGTCCCTGAAGACAGGTCGCCGATGACGGATCGAAAACTCCTAACCGGGGTCTCTGAATTGAACCACTATGAACCCAAATACAGAACTTTAGCTACATATCAGGTGGCTGAGGCTGCTCGCTTTCTCAGGATGCATCCCGGGACGCTGAGAGTATGGCTGAAGGGTAACCCGCTGCTGAGACCTCCCGCAGCACAGCGGACTCAGCTTTCATTCCTGAATCTTGTTGAAGCCCATGTCCTGTCCGCGCTTCGGGGGAAATTCGGTCTTTCTATGCAGCGCATTCGAATCGCGCTGGACGAATTGCGACATCAGTGGCCCGACGTTGGGTACCCGCTGGCAACAGAAGAGTTTTTCACGGATGGAAAGTACCTGTTGGTAGAGAAACTCGGCCAGCTATTCAATCTCAACCAGGGTAGTCAGATGGAGGTGGGCGAACTAATCCGGGTTTACCTGCGGCGCATCGACCGGGATGAGATAGGCCCTGTACGCCTTCATCCCTTTACCGTAGATCCGGAAGTAAATTCGAAGAGAGCAGAAAAACGAACCGTACTTATCAGCCCATACGTATCATTCGGTCGCCCATCCATCACTGGTATTGGTGTAGCCACTGAAGTTGCTTATGACAGATTCGTTGCGGGAGACACCATCAGCGAAATGTGTAAGGATTATCGCCTCACACCCGTTCAGATCGAGGAAGTCTTAAGGTATGAGTCCGCGATCCGCCGGGCCGCCTGAATCCCCTATACACATATTTGTTGACCGCAACCTGGCGAGCGGTGTTCTGTTACGAGAACTGCGCGAGGCCCAGATCACACGCGACCTGGGCCTCGAATTTCGTTCCCATATGGAGGAATTCCCCGAATTCGATACTGTCGGTGAGATATCGGATGCGCAGTGGCTGGGAGAAATCGGACAGCGCGGTTGGTTGATCCTGTCTCGTGATCTGAGAATCCGGTACAACCAAGCCGAAAAACAGGCAATCAAGGACTCCCGAGCTTCATTCTTCGCAATAACCGCGAAAAAAGCGTCTTCCAAAGAACTGGCATCAATAGTCGTGAAGGCGATGAACCGTGTCGTAACGTTTGCCGAGCAACACGACCCGCCTTTTATAGCCCGCATCTACCGGGATGGACGAATTGAGGAAGTCGAGCTGTAATCCCGCAATGCCGATTTTCTTGTCCGGCGCGGAACATACCATCCGATCTTTACGATTAAAATTCCTGAGTAGAAAGCCATACGCGACAGGCGGCGGTTCACGTCGCCGAGAAGATTCGCACGAAGAAAGCCCGGCGGGAATGCGCGCCGGGCTTTCTTCGTGCTATCAACTGTCAGCTAAAACCAGAAGACGAAAAGCAAATCCAAAAGCCACATCTCCACCCGGCCCCGCAGAAGCGGGTAGACGTAAGCCGGTAGAGGTGAGAGATTACCTGCCTCGTGAGGTTTCTACTCGTGCCGGAGGCAAAAAGGAACGAAATATCGGGCAAGGATTTCTTCTACCGTCTACCCTCTTACCTCTACCCGCCTTTTTTCTACCGTCTTCCCTCTTCCGGCTCACCGCCTTTAACCGACCTCTCTCCCACCGGGAGAGAGGGAGGAAAACAAAGCAGCCGCGACATGACCTACCGATATCCGGACCGAGGGCATCTCTGCCCTCGAATTTTCAGCAACCCGCGAATTTTCACTTCAAGGGCCAATTGCTTCCCGTCCGTCCGAAACCACATCTGATATGACGGCACAATGACTCCGCCTGGTCGACGCCGAGGGCAGGGATGCCCTCGCTCCCGGAGACCCCGGCCCGGCTTACGGGCCGTCTTTTATGATTCTGATAACGTACGTCTCGGGAGGTCCGGTTTTGTGTGACAAAGCGAAGTGATCGGGATAGGCCTCCAACGCAGGTACGACATACTTCAATTTTTCCCTGAAAAACGGGAAATTTTCCAGCAGGATGAAGTCGAACTTGCTCAGCGCCTGCAACGCTTCGGCGGGGTCCTCAAGACGCGGGTATCCATCTGCTTCCCTCCTGGACCAGAACCACACCAGCCCCGGCTTTCGCGTGGTGACCCGGCTCTGTGGAGGGATGTTGTCCCTCATCCAGATGCTTGCCTCGTAGTACGTCTTCCAGGCCCGATGATAGCCCGGACCCATCCGCCTGTCTCGAATGGTGCTGAAATCCACGAACAGGGACGGAAGCAGGAACACGCACGCCAGCAATACGGGGTAGGTTCTGACCAGGGAGGGCCGTTGAAAGGCGACCGCAATTCTCCCAATCCCAAAGGAGCGCGTTGCCCGTGTTGCAGGAGGAATGGATTCCGGAAAGAGGTTGCAGACGACCTCGACCGCCCTGAAAATATAGAAGACGATAAACGGCAGGATGGCGAGGAGATATCGATACGGGGAACCGGGGAGGACGAAGAGCGTCGCAACGTAACCCATGAAATACCAGTCGTGGACCTCCAGGCTCCGCAGAAGCGAGAGCGGCCTTTTGTTCGCAGGTCTTCTCCCCAGGACAAATCCGGCGCCGATCAATATCAGAACGAGCCAGCCGATGGGGCGCCACCGTGCGGAAATCGGCAACTGGCCCATAACCTCAACGGGCAGAAGGAAGTATTCCAGGTTCTTCAGATAGCCGGCCGGGTTTTTTGTAAAGATATAGTAGAAGAAATTCTGCCAGAAAGAACCCGCTTCGCCCTCCGGAATATAGACTCCCGTGGCGATCTGGCCGATCATTCCCAGGTAGCCCTGGGCCTCGGGAAAGTTGACCTTCAGGTAGATTGCCCAGGGCAGGACCCACACGGAGGCGCATCCTGCGAGAAACAGGGGTTTTTTGACATCCTTTCGAAGCATCAGGTAGATGGTTGCCGCGATCACCAGGTATACGGACGGCGATTTTACGTGATAAGCCCAACCCGCGGCGCAGGCGGCGACGATCAGCCATTTCCACGAAATTCCGGGTTGTCTGATATATCGAAGAATGACCCACAGGGCCAGCATCGAGAAGGCCGGGAAGGGCATGTCCGCGGTGACGACGGCGGCGTATTCCACCGCAATCCAGAACGCTCCGCAAATCATCGCGATCAGCAGCGCCCGGTTGGCGTCTATGAATTCACGAAAAACCAGGAAAGTGAAGAGAGGGAACAGGAAGCTCGAAATCGCAATCGTGGCCTTGAGCGCGGGCACACTCTCCCGGAACAAGGTGACAGCCGGTATCAGCATGGTTTTCACACCGAGTCCGTACTGGCTGTCCAGCACGCCCCTTCCGAGCGCCAGTCGCCTGGCATCCGTGATGTACGCGATATTGTCGCCGATAACGTGTACCCATTCATTGCAGGTGAGCAGGTACAGGCCGGTGGCGGCAACGCTGCCGGTAACGGCCGCTGTCAGCAACCGGTGCCCGGGAATCGCACGCAGGGCGGCCAGAGCGGCGATGCAAAGAATCACCGCCGCGCAGAACATCGCCGGCACGGCCGTCGCCAGGTTCATCGGGTTGAGATACAGGAAGGCGAACAGTGTCAGGAGGCAGAGTGGAAGAATCAGCTTGAGAGGCCGGGAAATCATATTCTTGAGAAGCGGTTTTTGAGGAGGGTCTTGATGTTGATGAAGAAGTCGGTCCAGCGCACCTTCTTGCCGGCGCTCACGTCCCGCCCGGTGTATGCAATCGGGACGTCAACGATCCGGCATCCACGCTTCAGGAGCTTGGCCGTGAGTTCGTGTTCCAGGTCGAAGCCGTCCCGCACCAGCGGAATCTCGCGCACGGTTTCGGTCCGGTAGAGTTTGTACCCCGTACACAGGTCGGTAATCCGGGTGAGAAAGAGGAGGTTCGTAAACCAGGTAAGCAGTTCGTTGGCGATGTAGTTCGGCAGCTTCATGCCTTCGATGCGGCCCAGAAAACGCGAACCGAACACCGCGACGATCGAAGGGTCCCGCAGAAAGGGAGCAATCAGTTCGGGGTAGTCTTCGGGCGCATACTCCAGATCGGCATCCTGAATGAGGGCCCAGTCTCCGGTCACATGCGCCAGGGCCGTTCTCACAGCCGCGCCCTTACCCCTGTTGTGCGGATGGCGGACGACCGTGATACCGTGATCGTCCAGGTTATCGAGAATGGCCCCGGTCCCGTCGGTGGACCCGTCATCCACCACGATGATTTCCTTGTGAACGCCTCCCTGCGGAACTTTCCACCCGGGTTTCCGTAGGTCCACCGCCAGGTGTTTACGCCCCCGTACGCGGCAGCGCACTGGTCCTGCAGGCCGGTATAGGAGAACCGGAGGCCGTCTTCGATATTGTAGACGATCTCCACGATTTCCTCCCGCGAGAGACGCTCGCCTCCAACCCGTTCTCTTGCGCAGGCCAGAGCCCCGGCCAGGGCTACGGAGAGCGTGCCGGACCCGCCCACGCCGCTGCGGGGCGGGCAGCCGTACGAGATCTCGATTTCGACGCCGCCCAGCGCGAAATGAGCCGCAATCGCGAACAGAAGTCCGAAATGGCCCGTCATGTCGGGCGAGTTCAACGAGGGCGACCGGCCGGTCGCCCCTACAGATACGGTGAATGGGCGGCGAGGGCAGAGCTCTCAGCCGTCAGCTAAAGACAAAAGTCAAAATCAAAAACCCCTTTTCCCCAAATTCCCGGCCTACGGCGTGTTCCTCAAGAGCGGGGGAGACGGAAGACGGTAGAGGGTAGAGGTCGCAGGCCGTGTAAGGTTTCTTCTCACGCCGCAGGCTAGTCGGAGGAACATACTGGCACGGGCTTCTTCTCCCGTCTTACCTCTACCGTCTCCCCGCTTTTCTTCCTTCTTACTTCCTATGCCCTTGGATGGAAGGTCCGGTGGACCTCTTTGAGGTACTCACGGTCGACGTGGGTGTAGATCTGCGTTGTCGAAATGTCCACGTGACCCAACATTTCCTGCACGGCCCGGAGGTCGGCGCCGCCCTCCAGGAGATGGGTCGCGAACGAATGACGCATCGTGTGGGGGCTGACCGTTTTCTGGATACCGGCGTTCTGCACGTATCGTCTCAGTATCTTCCAAACGCCCATTCGCGACATGCCCCCGCCGCGGAAATTCAGGAAGACCGTATTTCCCGATGCCGGACCGCTCAATTCCTCGCGTGCGTCCGTCAGATAGCGATTGACCCACGCCACCGCTTCCGATCCGATGGGCACCACCCGCTCCCGGCTGCCCTTGCCGATCACGCGCACCACCTCCAGATCGAACAGGAGGTGCATCCGTTCCAGGCCGATCAGCTCCGAAACCCGGAGACCCGCTCCGTACAGCATCTCGAGCAACGCGCGGTCCCGAAGCCCCAGATGCGTCTCCGCGTCGGGCTCCACCATAAGGCGTTCCACTTCGTATATGTTCAGGACGGCTGGGAGTTTCCGGCCCAGTTTGGGCGACTTCATATGCTCGGTGGGGTCGTTTTCGATCATCCCCTCAGCTTGCAGGTACCGATGAAACATCCGGACGGCAGTCAGGTTTCGCGCCACGCTGGACGCTTCCAGGCCGAGCTCACCCAGTAACTGCAATAGCGCGGATACGTCCGCCTGCGACACCTGGACGGGCGTTGTTACGCCCCGGGCCTCCAGGACGGTGGCGTACCGGTCCAGGTCCCTGGCATAGGCCGAGACGGTATTTTCGGCCAGACCCTGCTCCAGGTGCACGTAATCCATGAACCCGCGCAGCGCGTCGCGCCATTCCGCCGTCAGGCGCTGCTCGCCCACGTCAATGTCGGTCTCGACCGTCATCCCCGCGTTCTCCCTGTCTCCCGTTTTCCTCCAGGGCCAGCAGAGCGGCTTTCCATTCGCCGCCGTAGGCGAAGCCCGTCAACGCCCCGGAAGCCCCCACAACCCGATGGCATGGCACCACAATCACGTACGGGTTCTTCCCGAGCGCGGCGCCCACCGCGCGGGCGGCATTCGGGCGACCGACGGCAGTCGCGACGTCGCTGTAAGTGCGCCGCACGCCGTACGGAATCTCACGCGTCGCCCGCCAGACCATCTCCTGAAAAGCCGTATAGCCGGATATTCCCGGGAGGTCCTGAAACCGCACGGGCTCGCCGGAAAAGTAACGGTTCAGCGTTTCGATGAGGCGCTGCCCCGCCGGATCCGGGGGACTGCCCTCAACCAGCGCGGGACGGGCGATATCCACGCGTCTGAAACGACCCAGGCGGACGGACGTCAGCCGGATTCCATCCCAGGCAACCTCAACCTGCCCCAGGCATGTCTGGAGGACAGCGGATTGAATGGCCGATGATGTGCCGTTTCCGTTTTTCATAGTGATCTCCATGTTAATGGGCCGCGCTTCCGGCCCCTCTGAAGCGGGTAGACGTAAGACGTTAGACGGGAGAGATTGCCTGCCTTGTGAGGGTTCTTTTCGTGCCGAAGGCAATAAGTCACGAAATATCGGGCAAGGACTTCATCTACCGTCTACCCTCTACCGTCTAACCACCTTTTGGCATTCCGACATTCTCACTGACTTTGTTTCGAGAGATCCATTGCCAATTGGTCCGCGATCTGTTCGGCAAGCTTCGGCCCGATGCCTTCCACCGCCGCGAGTTCCGCGACGCCCGCCTCCCAGACTTTTTTCATGGATCCGAAATGCGCCAGCAGCGCGTTCCGCCTGGTTGGCCCCACCCCGTCGAGCTCATCCAGCCGGGAAGCCAGCGTTCGTTTCTGCCGCAACTTGCGGTGATACGTAACGGCAAACCGGTGAGACTCATCGCGGACGGCCTGCAACAGCTTGAGCGCCGCCGAGGCCTTGGGGATGTTCTGAGGGTCAGGGTGAGCGGGGAGGAAAACTTCCTCGAGACGCTTGGCGAGACCGATCACCGTCTGATCCCGGACGCCCACCGCATTCAACGCCGCCACCGCGCTGGAGAGCTGCCCCTTTCCGCCGTCGATCAGCAGCAGGTCGGGAAACG
>JAAXHE010000298.1 GCA_012271065.1 Candidatus Latescibacterota bacterium | reverse complement strand
CCTGATTTATTTCACATTGAGGTTAAACAGCGGTTGGGGTTTTGTCAAGGAGCGCATCGGATTAAACGTACGGGACAGTTCGACACGCCGCGTACATCCTGGGAAAGGCAGGATTAACCATGAAGATTGTGCTTTGTCCGCCTGTCAGCGACGAATTATGTGAACAGGTTCGCCGAACCGTGCCTGGGGCGGAGGTGGTGACGGCTTCGATGGATGCAGCGCCCGCGGTGGTGGGGGATGCGGACGTGATTTTCGGGATGTATAATGAGGAAATCATTGCCGCAGCAACGCAGGTCAAGTGGATTCAAACGACCAGCGCCGGCATGGATATGTTGATGGACATCCCGGGCGTTCGGGAGGGACAGTTCAGGTTGAGCAACGCCAGCGGGCTGCATGCGCTGCAGGTGGCGGAACACGCCTGGGCGCTGACGGCGGCGCTGTTCCGCGGTCTGCACGTTTACGTAAGGAACCAGCTTGCGCGCAAATGGAAGGGCGCGCCAATTCAGGATCTCTACGGGGCCACGGCGGGGATCGTCGGGTTCGGCGGAATCGGGCGGCGGTACGCATCTCTGGCCAGGGGATTCGACATGCGGATCCTTGCGGTGGACGTACAGCAGACGGAGAGGCCGGACCACGTCGAGGCATTGTGGGGACCGGAACGGCTGGATGATCTGCTGGCAGCATCCGACGTGGTGTTTATCGCTTGTCCTTATACGCCTGAGACGGAGAGGCTGATCAATGCACGTGCGTTCCAGTTGATGAAGGAATCGGCGTTCCTGGTCAACACGGCGCGGGGTCCGATTGTTGACGAAACGGCGCTGGTCGACGCACTCAGATCAGCCGAAATCGCCGGCGCCGGACTGGACGTCTTCGAAACGGAACCGTTGCCGGTCACCAGCCCGCTCTGGGAGATGGAGAACGTGATCATCACGACCCACTCGGCCGGCGTCTCCAGCTACCGTCCGCAACGTACGGTTGACTTTTTCTGTGAGAATCTGCGGCGGTTTATGGCCGGGGAGCCGTTATTGAACGAGACGGACCGGAATCTGGGATACCCCGCGTTGGGAAGGCGCGTCGAGTGACCTGCACACGGAATTATCGGAGAGATCGATCATGGCGGAGATCAGGGCATTTCGCGGAATCCGGTACGCGATTGACAGGATAGGCGACATTGGGGACGTCGTCGCGCCCCCGTATGATGTAATCGACGGGTCGATGCAACGTGCATTGTACGACGCACATCCGAACAACATCGTGCGAATTATCCAGGGCATCGGGAATGAAGGCGATTCGATCGATGAGAACCGTTACACCCGCGCCGCGGATGCATATCGGAACTGGCTCGAACAGGGCGTGCTCGTGAGGGACCGGGACGACGGGATCTATCTTTACGCACAGGATTTCGACGTCAGTACTCCCGACGGGAAACAAAAGAAGACCAGGCTGGGGATTGTCGCGCTGGTGCGCGCGGACGCGTTGGGGAAAGGCGCGATTCTGCCGCATGAAAACACCATGCCGGGACCCAGGGCCGACAGGCTGGCGCTCATGCGGCACACCCGGGCGGCCTTCGGCCAGATCTTTTCGTTATACTCCGACCCCGCCGGACAGGTGCGGGAAATCCTGGCGCCGGTCCTGGATGATGCCCCGCTCTTCGCGTTCCGGGGGGAAGATGGCGTCGGACACCGCTTCTGGCGGATAACCGATCAGGCCGTAATATGCGGCGTTGCCAATGTGCTGCATGACAGGCCGTTTTTCATAGCCGACGGACATCATCGATACGAAACCGCGGTGGTCTACAGGGACGAATGCGCAGCGGCCGATAACGAGGATTGGCAGGGAAGGCCCTACGGATACCGGATGCAGACGCTGGTGAATATGGACGACACGGAAGGGATGGCCATCAATGCGATTCACCGTGTGGTCATGGATCTGGGAGTGGACGGGGTCGAAAGACTCATCCGGGGACTTGCGGAACTGTGCGACGTCGAACGGTTGCCCCTCCGCAAAACGCAATTGGTATTGCGAGAGCTGAAACGGCGCGCCGTGCGCGGGGCCGTATTCGGATTCTGCCACGGAGCGTGTTCCGACGTTCACTTTCTGAAATTGAAGAGCGGCGTTCGGGCTTCCGATCTGGACGGCGGAAATCACTCGGAGGCCTGGCGAAGGCTGGACACGGGCTTGCTGCAACTGATACTGGGCAGGGTGCTGGATCTGGATCAGGAAACGCTGGCCGCGGGCGAAAAGGTGAAGTTCGTCAAGGTCGAGCGGGAGGTGCTGGACCTGGTGAAGGCGGCGCCCGATCGGGCGGGCTTCTTCCTCAATCCGGTCGGCATGGAACAGTTGCGCGACGTTGTGCTGGCCGGGGAGCGAATGCCTCCCAAATCCACGTATTTCTATCCGAAGGTATATTCAGGACTGGTGATACAGGATCTGCAGTCGTTCTGACAGCCGCAATGCACCAACGTAAAATCAGAAAAAAAGAAGGGGCGCCGCGCGCCCCTTCTTCGAATGGGGCCCCTGCGGTGCCGGTTCGGAAGCGTGCGACGAGGATATCCGGGAGGCGTTAGAGTACCGGCAGGTCTTCGGGAGCGGGTTCGGAGAGGATCTCGAAGCCTCTATCCGTCACCACAACATCCTCTTCGAGCATGAAATAGGCGCCTTCCGTGTAGAGAGAGGGTTCGACGGTGAGAACCATGCCTTCCTCCAGCAATGTGTCGTCTTCGAGTTCGATGAAGGGCGGTTCGATAATGTCGAGTCCGATGGCATGGCCGATCCCGGTGACGTGGCGCGCCTGCTCCGCGTAGCCCGCCCGCTTCAATGTCTCGTTCGAGACGCGAACCAGATCCGATATCGGAATACCGGGCCGGATCGTCCCGACCGCCGCTTGCAGGCATTCGTGGACGGTTCTGTACGCGTCTTTGTGTTTCTGAATAGCCCGTCCCAGCCCGAACATCCGGGTGTAGTCCGACCAGTATCCGCGGTACACGCCGCCGGCGTCGTGGGCGATGAGTTCTCCTTCGGTCAGCACGCGGTCGGTGTGTCGGCGCAGGCTTCGGTTGCTGCTGCGTGCGTCCCCCGGGACGCACGTGGCCAGTGTGATCGAACCGGGCGCGTCCATTCCCCGTTTCAGGTGCTCCACACACAGCAGGCTATATAGATCTCTTTCTGTCATGCCCGGTCTGACGGTGTCGAAAAGGGTGCGATAGGACCGATTGGTGATTCCGACGGCGTCGCGGATGTAGTCAATCTCGGCGCTGGACTTGGTGAATCGGGTCTTCCAGAGCAACTGCGAGGCATCGGTGAATTCTACGCCTGGCAGATTGGATTTCAGCTGGCCGAAGTCGTCGTAGGGCATTCGCGACCAGAGTACGCCGCCCGATTCGGCGCCGACGCGGGCGCCAGGGCCGAGTTCGCGGATGACTTCTGTCAGAAGGGAAACCCCTGCCCGTACGCGGATGGGCGGTTGATACGTGCGCAGGTCTTCGATCCAGGCGTCCTCCTCGCACATCCCCGTTTCCAGTGGCGGGACGATGAGTACCGGGTCGCGTTCGAGCGGAAGCAAGGCGAACAGCGAGGTGAACTTGTGCCCCCAGCGATGCGTCCAGTGCCCGGTGAAGTAGCGATGGTTCGTGTCCGTGGTAATCAGGACCGCGTCCAGGCGGTCGCGGGACATGAGATCCCGGAGCCCGGTCAGACGTCGTTCATATTCACAGGCATCGAAATCGGCGTACTGGCTGGTAAGCACAACGGAATCCCCTTTTGATGTTAGTCCGCTGGCGATTTGAAACGGCTGACGCACGCGCCGCAGGTGGGGGCGTGTGAATAAAGGTCTCGAATCGTGGTGGCCGTTAACCGATGAATTGAGGTTGCCGGATGCCGTTACAGGCTTTCGTCCTGGTTTTGATCTCCACCGTCATGCATGCCGCGTGGAATTTCGCGGTTCGAAAAGCGTCCGGCAGTCTGGCGGTTCTGTGGGTGGGCAAGTGGTTCGCGGTGGCTCTGTGCCTTCCGGCCTTCTG
This sequence comes from Candidatus Latescibacterota bacterium, assembly GCA_012271065.1. The sequence continues at coordinate 924 of JAAXHE010000298.1, read as the reverse complement.
CTATTTCCCCCTCGGCGCCGATGCGGTTGCGGCGGCATGGCCCTTTATTGCGGCTACGGGACTGGCCCATACGGTATATTTCCTGATGCTGGCCAAAGCATACGAAGAGGGGGAGATTTCGGTGGTGTACCCTCTCGCGCGGGGCACCGGCGTGGGAGGGACGGCGCTGGCGGCGTGGATTCTTATCGACGAGCAGCTTACGATACCGGGTGTGGTGGGAATCGTGACCGTCGTGCTTGGAATTATCCTTCTTGGCGTCGCCGATTTTCGAACGCCGAAGAACCGCCGGTCCCTGGCGTACGCACTCTGTGTCGGCGTAACGATCGCCGTCTATTCCGTCGTGGACAAGCAGGGCGTATCGCATATTCATCCCGTGCATTACGTCTTTTCCCTCTTTCTGATTCCAGCGGTACTCCTGTCCCCCTACGTGCTCTTGCGGCACCGGCCGTCAGTGGTCCGGACGTGGCGCGGACTCAAGAGATATGCGCTCTGGGCGGGGCCCGGTTCCATGGCGACGTATCTGCTCGTACTGTTTGCAATGCGCCTTGGCAAGGTCAGCTATATACTCGCCGTCAGGGAGTTCTCCGTGGTCATCGGCGCCGCCCTGGGTGTTCTCTTCCTGGGCGAGCGATTCGGATGGCACAAAGCCACGGGGATTGCCGCGATTGTGCTGGGCCTGACGCTGGTCAAGCTGGGCGGCTAGGCTGCCGGGAAGCAGCAAAAACAGCTTCCAACGTCAGCGCCCTGACGAGGTGGTACCGGAACCGGCGCAGCAAGACTGGATGGATCAGCGGTCCAAGATAGCCGGAGGGAGAGGTAGGGTCAAGCGCTTATCTCCCGTGTGAGGATGCCCCTGGAACGGGAGATTTCGCTTTACAGGCAATCGGCCGCTCCGTATCATAACAGTCCGTTGATAAAGTCGCT
>JAAXHE010000244.1 GCA_012271065.1 Candidatus Latescibacterota bacterium | reverse complement strand
AATGTTATTTTCGCATTGAGGTTAATAAATCGCCATCCACAACATACTTGGCACCATGACGTGTATGCACAACATCGGAGACCTGACCCGTACGTGCGATAGATCTTAAATCCGAGGCGAGGACCGATGGATTCGCTCGTTGATATCCGATGCTCTGGAAGAATCGTGCCTTCGTTCGTCCTACGGTGTGGGTCCCCGAAAGTAAGTATCGCTCGATCTTTGACATTGGTATCAGGGCATTCTCGCCATTTGGCAGTTTCATGTATACAGCATATCCATATGATGTTCAATTCTTATTTCAAAGCAAATGACATCTCGTTGTCCAATTATTGAAATCCTTCTGGTAAAGGATCACCGTGTTCTCGGTTTGACTCACTCAGTTTTCGCGCCACATCCTGCGCAATCTCAGTCGTCTCGGCCACTGTTCTTCCTTGTGCGACCAAGCCGGGAAAGCTGTCCGAAGTCGCTAAGAATTGGCCGTTCTCAACTTTCCGTACTCGAAGGTGGGATATAAATGCTTTTGACACGGGCAAGTTCCTGTCTGGTGAAACAGTCAGTTAACTGGCGTCGGCAAGGTCCGCATTCGATCCACTACACAATCAGCGCGGCGGCTCTTTCTTTGAGCGCGGGCAGGAGTTCGTCCGCCGCTCGTTCGAGCGCGGCGAACGCTTCATTCACGTCTTCCAGGTCCCCTTCGCGCGCCATGTCTTCCAGCCTCAGCGCCGCCTCCACGGTCGAATTGGCAAGAAATACGGCCGCCGAGCCCTTCAGCGTGTGCGCTGCGCGCCGCAGCAGGGTGCTGTCGCCGTGGCCGATCGCCCGTTTCATTTCTTCAATGTGCCTGGCGTATTCGGTAACAAAGAGCCCGGCAAGTTCAGCCAGAATCGCCTCGTTGCCACCAACCTGCTCCAGCGCACTCTGCCAGTCCAGCGTGCCGGCATCGACATCGGGTTTCGCCGGCGTCGCATTGTCTGATGGGACGTTGTTCTCCACGATATCGTAGAGGTCTCCCGCACGGATGGGTTTGGGTAGATAATCGTCCATCCCCTCTTCCAGGCACCGTTCCCTGTCGCCCTGCATCACGTGGGCCGTCATCGCCGCAATTCGAACGTGCTCTCCCGACGACCGTTCGCCTTCCCTGATAATCCGCGTTGCCTCCAGCCCGTCCATCTTCGGCATCTGGATATCCATGAGGATCAGATCGAACGTCTCGTTCTCCAGCGCCGCGAGTGCTTCCTTGCCGTTGTTGACGGCCGTAACCCGATGGCCGCGCGGCTCGAGCAGGTCCACAATCACTTTCCGGTTGACCAGGCCGTCTTCGGCCAACAGGACGCGACGCCTGTCGGCGGGCGGTACCGGTTCCAGTATTCTCGGGACGTCCACGGTTTCGACAACGCTTACCTCCAGGGCTTCCAGCGTGGCATCGAGCAGGTCTGACTGCTTGACCGGCTTCGTCAGACATCGGGCAAGCCCCAACGCGTCACATCGCACGGCGTCGTGGGTTCTTCCTGCCGAAGAAAGAATCAGTATCGGTACATCCTTCGCCGCGGGATCTTCCCGAAGGCGCTCCGCCAGCGCGAAGCCGTCCATGTCCGGCATCACCGCGTCCAGAAGAAACAGATTGAACGGCTGATCCGCTTTGCCGGCCCTCCGAAGCGTTTCGAGCGCCGCCGGACCGGAATCCGCGACTTCGATATCCATGCCCCAGGTTCCCAGCATCTCCTCGAATATGAACCGGTTTGTACGATTGTTGTCCACCACCAGCGCGCGAAGGCCCACCAGGGTCTGCAGGTCGGCCGCCGACCGTTTCGCCAACGGGGGTTGCGCCTCGAAGACCGCCGTAAAATAAAACGAACTCCCCGTGTCCGGTTCGCTTTCCACCCACATCCGTCCGCCCATCATCGCGGCGAGCTGCGACGAAATCGCCAGGCCCAGCCCCGTGCCGCCGAACCTCCTTGAAGTGGAAGAGTCGACCTGGCTGAACGAGTCGAAGATCAATCGCTGATCTTCGGGCGCGATGCCGATGCCAGTGTCACGCACGAAAAACCTCAGACTGACGGTGTCTACCTCACGGGCGTCCACCTTCACATCGACCAGCACGTCGCCTTTCGCGGTAAACTTGATGGCATTGTCCACCAGATTGATCACGATCTGCCTCAGACGACCGGGGTCGCCGACAAGCCGGTCCGGAACGTCGGGCGCGATATGGCACGCCAACTCCAGCCCCTTTTGCGTTGCTTTGACCGCGAGCGTCTGCACGGTATCCCCAAGCGTATCCCGGAGGTCGAAGCCAATCGACTCCAGATCCAGCCTGTTCACCTCCAGCTTGGAAAAATCGAGGATATCGTTCAGCAGCGCCAGCAGCGCCTCGGAAGACTGCCTGGTCAACTTGAGATACTCGCGCTGTTGGGGCGTCAGGTCCGTGTTGCCCAGCAACTCTGTCATCCCCATGATGCCGTTCATCGGCGTGCGGATCTCGTGGCTCATATTGGCCAGAAATTCGCTTTTTGCGCGATTCGCCTTCTCCGCGGTGTCTTTTGCCGTCTGCAGCTCCGCCCCCGAACGCTCCAGGGCGACGGTGCTCGTCTTCAGCGCTTCGTTGGCTTCACGCTCGGCGGCTGCCGTATTCTCGAGTTGCCGGTTCTTTTCCTGAAGCTGAATCTCAGCGCGCTTGCGCAGGGTGATATCCCGAACCGTGCCGATCATATGTACGGACTGCCCCGCCCTGTCGCCGAAAATGCGGCCTTTGTTGCCGAGCCATCGAATCTTCCCGTTCGGCCAGACCACCCGGTGCTCCACTTCAAAGCCCACCCCTTCCTTGATCGTGCGCCGGACCGAACTGCGGACCATCTCCCGGTCTTCGGGATGCACGAGTTCGTAGAACGCCTCGCGCGTGCCTTCGAATTCCTCCGGTTTCAGGCCGAACAGCGGCGCTACCAGGTCCGACCACACGAGTTCTCCGGTGAGCAGATTGGAGTCCCAACTGCCCATATGGGCGGCTTCCATTGCCAGCTTCAGACGGGCTTCACTTTCCCGCAACGCCTCCTCCGAACGCTTCCGTTCGAAGTCCAGGTAAGCGAGCGAGCGGGCGTACCACCATATCAGGATATTCAGCGCGACGATCACGCCTAGAGAGAACAGCGACATCTGAGACTCAAACCCCAATATCACTTCCCCGTGGGGCCAGAGCCAACCCAGCGCCAGTGGAATCAGGAAAGCGGCCGGCAGCAGCCGGCGCGCCATCGACCCCCCGGCCGTCGAACTGACGATTGTAGTGGTCGGTTCAAGGTCCGACCGGGATAGAAACACACCGATGCACAACAGCCCGAAAGTGAGCGTTGTCACGGCGCTCATCTGGAGATCCCAGGTCACTTCTCTCGGGGAAAGCGTCAGATAAAAATGCCCGACCGCATAACCGCACGATACGATCGAGGCAACGGAAAGGCACGTCTGCGCCGGCCAGGCATTGCCTCGCACCCTGAAATGCCAAAACAGCAGCGCCAGGCCGATCAGCGCGAAGTTACACGCTTCATTGCGCAGCATATGCCCGGCGCCCGCGCCGAAACCGATAAATACGGGTCCCGCGCCAATCAGCTCCAGAATCGCGAAGACCACGACGACCGCGCCGATTGCCTTCCCCAGGAACTGCCTGCGCGCGGATGACCCGCCGCTACGCAGCAGCCACAGCGCCACGCCGGTGAGCACGAACATGCCAGCCGTCAACAAAGACATCCATTCGGCCACGGGCGCGCTGACCAGCCATCCGGAGAATACCAGGATGGACAGCATGACGACGATCAGATTCGTCGTCTGCGCGGCAATCTCGGCGATTCGCACCAGACGCGGGTCTGCGTAATCGTCCATTTCAGTGCTTCCTGTCGTTCTGTCCCGGCAATGGAAACATACCTATCGGACGGGACACTACGGAAACAACCCTCTCAGGAGTTTCGCCTGAGTCACGCGGTGTATTCCTTCTATCAGAGCTGCGGTGCGTAGATCCAATCCATCGCGTTCGGACCGTTGAATGGTCCGCTGGAACGCGTTGAGCAGAATCTGCCTGAGTCGATCGTTGATCTCCTCCAGCGTCCACACATAATTCTGCGTGTCCTGTACCCACTCGAAATAGGAAACCGTAACCCCACCGGCATTGCCGAGCACATCAGGCAGAATGAACACGCCTTTTTCCTGCAGGATCTCATCCGCTTCCAGGGTTGTGGGTCCGTTGGCGCCCTCGGCCAGGATTCTGCACGAGATCCGTTCCGCGTTGTCGGCGCTGATCTGATTCTGTATCGCGGCGGGAACGAGTACGTCGCAGGGCGTTTCCAGCAATTCCCGGTTGCTCACGGCGTCACCGTCCTTATATCCTTCCAGAACCCGGTTTTCATTTACGTGACGCAGCAGCGAATCCACGCTCAGACCATCGGGATTGTAGATGCCGGTGGTCACGTCGCTTACGCCCACAACCCGGACGCCGCAGGCCTCGAGGAATCTCGCCGCGCTGCTTCCCACGTTTCCGAACCCCTGGACGACGGCGGTCGCGCCGCTCAACTCCATACCGAGATGTCTGGCCGCTTCTTCAACCAGATACACCAACCCCCGTCCCGTCGCTTCGCGGCGGCCTTCGGAGCCGCCAAGCACAACCGGCTTGCCGGTCACGACCGCGGGCACTGTATGACCCATCTGATGGCTGTACGTGTCCATCATCCACGCCATCACGTTTTCGTCCGTGCCCATGTCCGGCGCGGGGATGTCCTTCTGGGGTCCGATAACGTCGATGATCTCAGACGTATACCGGCGCGTCAGGCGCTGCAGTTCGCGACGGGAGAGGACGGTTGGATCAATGCGCACGCCGCCCTTGGCGCCGCCGAACGGAAGGTCCATCAGGGCGCATTTCCAGGTCATCCACATGGCCAGTGCGGTTACCTCGCCCAGGTTCACGTCGCGATGGTAGCGGACGCCGCCTTTCGTGGGCCCCATGGTCAACAGATGCTGAATCCGATAGCCGGCAACCGTTTCCACGTATCTGTGCTCGTCCCGCCGGAACGGAAAGGTGACCACGTGGGTGCGCTGTGGAAACAGCAGCCGCTGCCGGATGTTATCGTCCAGTCCCATCAGGTGAGCGGCCTTCAGGAACTGCTGCTGTGCCAGGCGGAACATCGGCGATTCCCACTCGGCGTGCTGCGCCCGGCTGCGTTCCACGGCGTATCGGATCGACCTCACCAGAAGGGGGCTGTCCAGCTGGGATTTTACCAGATAGTCCTGCGCTCCCGCCTCAACCGCCCGTGCCGCCAGTTTGATGTCCTCCATACCGGAGAGGATGACAACGGTCAGGTCAGGATACGCGGCGCGCACCCGCAGGTATGTCTCCAGGTCCTCGCTGTCCGGCAGTACCAGGTCCAGCAGCAGCAATTCGTAACCGTCCGCCGCGAGCCGGTTCAGTCCTTCCGCGAGCGTACCCACCGAATCCACCTCGAATCCGGGGCCCTCGGATTTGGCAAGCAGTTCCTGAATCAGACGGCTGTGAAGCGGATTGTCCTCAATCAACAGCGTTTTCAGGTGTGTGCCTGGCATAGTCCCATCGTCTGCGACTGGCGCGATTCAAGATGTGAGGGTGTACATCGGATATTTAGTCCTATTGCGGATTCGAGTCAAGTTCAAAGCGCTGCAAGAGACGCATTTATGCGATTTGTTACGGTATTTCCCGTTGAAACGGCAAGTGATGTTTCGATGCCCTCCCTGATTTCATCACGAAACCGATCCCAAGGATTGAGAAGCTGTCTTAAAATTCCCAGCGGTCTTCGCA
>JAAXHE010000292.1 GCA_012271065.1 Candidatus Latescibacterota bacterium | reverse complement strand
CGCCACCTGACGCCACACGGTCATCGTGCTGCCAGCAGGCGCCACCAAAACGGCTCGAACACGACAAATCCGTCACAGAACCCGCTCTTTCGTTTCTCTTCTCACTCGGAAGCTCTTTCTGCTTCCTTAAATTGCATCCTCTCACGATTCATGAATTAATCGGGTTAAAAGGAAAAATCGTCTTCTTCGTCCGCGGCTCCGGACTGCTCATCGAACCAGGCCTGGAACTCCGCTTCCGACTCGACCGTCAACTGCCCGCGCATGCGGTAGTGCCCCAATCCGCATAGCTGGGCGCACGCGATATCGAACGTACCGTTCTTCGTTGCCTCGAACCAGATCCTGATGTCCTGGCCCGGAATCGCATCCTGCGTCAGGCGCATCACGGGGATTTTGAAACTGTGAATGACATCCTTCGACGAAATGTGCGCAATGACGGGTTTGTCCTTCACAATGTGCAGATTGTTGATGGCATTGAAATCGTCGTTGCCATCGGGATCGTCGGGATCCAGGCCCAGCAGATTGTCGGCGCTGACAAATTCGGGCGCCGTCCGTCCGAATTTCCCGTCTTTCCCCGAGTAATGAATATTCCAGGCAAACTGCTCGGGTACCACCCGCACCGCAAGCGCGTCGGATTCGTCGGGAAACGCGTGTTTGAAGTCGGCCCAGAGCGGCATGGACAGTCCCACGAGCAGTACGGCCTCGACGACGATCACGCCGTACTCCACGTATTTCGCCATTTTTCCTTTAATGGGATCGTAGGTCGCGTCAGGATTCGCCTGCCTCCGGTAACGGAAAAGGCAGTAGACGAAGAAGACGCCCCAACCCAGAAACAGGGCAACCATAAACACATGCAGCCAATTGATCAGCCAATCCACGGTTGCGCCGTGGGTTGAGATGTCAATTGGCAGCCAGTAACCGTACACCTTTTCTTGCATTCGGGACCCCTCCCGTGTATTCGCGGAGCGGAGCGGACCCGACATTCCGCTCCGCATCGTCAATCCGTAGGATTGCGCCTACTTCTTCTTTCTCGGCTTGATCTTGAACATGAAGTCCACGGATTTGGACTCGCCGTCGGCGACCGTAACTTCCTGCGTCATCGTGCCCAGCCGCTCGCTTTCGTGCCACGCCTCGATTGTGTATGTTCCCGCCGGCAGCCCCGCGATCTCGAATTTGCCGCCCTCGCCGCTGACAGCGAAGAACGGGTGATCCATCACGCCGATATAGGACTGCATCCAGGGATGCACATCGCACTTGACCGGTACCATCACCTCCGCATTTGCGAACGAAATGGTGATCTTCTTCATGAACTTCGGCATCGCTTTGTTGATTTCGGCAGAATTCTGCGGCTTCGGGTGGATATTGTGGAGGGTCCCGTCGCTGTTAAGCACCGTGATCGGTTGCCCCGCCCTGACGCCCATAACGTGGGGCACATAAATACAGCCCTGCTGGTCCAGAACGGCAGGTTCGGAAGGCGTGTCGAACTTTCTGCCCTCCAGACCCTTCTTGACGTACACGAACACGTTGTGCAGACCACCGTCGTCTTCCACCACCACGACTTCGCTCCGCGCTGGTGCGTCCGGGTGCTTCCCGGCGCAGACCGGATCGGCCGCCATCTGGATTTTCTTGCGGCCCGGTTTCTTGCCGCCGGGCAGTTCCAGTTTGATGGTTCCGGAAACCGTCGCGCCCGCCACCGCGTCGCCGGACGCGAAACAGGCGAAACTCAGCGCTGCGAGCGTTGCGACAAAACCGTGTCGTTTCATCTTCTACATCCCCTCTCTTCTTCTTGTGGTTGCAGTTTGCCGGCCGGACTCCCGTTGCCCGGCGCCGGCTGACGTTCCTCTATTATTTCCAATCGTAAAGACGGCCTGAGTTCCAACTATCGTCTGGTGAGCCGTGAATCCTGATGGAGGCCGTGGATGATGTAGTCCGTAAGCGCCTCGATGACCACGTCGGGCGGCAGAACGAGAAAACCGTCCTCCGGCTTGACCCCCTCGGGCAGCTTCAGATAGGCGGCCATTTCCTCGGGAAGGTACGTCATTTCGTCGCCGAAGAACGTGGGCATCTTGGTGCCCGGCTGAAGCTTCTGCGGATCCCACAGCCAGTCCCTGATCCACGCCTGTTTCAACCGCTCCCTACCCAGCTTCAGGTCGGGCGCCCAGCTTGCCGGGTCACCGGTGGGCTTGATGTCGCCCTGCTGGTGGCAGGTGAAACAGTTGTAGATATCCTGACTGAACAGTTTTCTCGCACCGATCATCTCTTTTGAATTCAACCGTTTGTGCACAAAAGTCGCGTACGGAAACTGTTCCTTGTCCAGTCGGGAAAAATAGGTGACCAGGTCGATGGCGTGCTGGTCTTCGAAGCCGAACGTGGGCATCCGCGTCTCGAGCCAGGGCCGGATTGGCTCCACGTTCTTCAGGAAAGCGAAGAACCAGTCCGGCTGGACTTTCCTGCCTTCGCCGTTCAGGGACGGCGGCACGTAGCCCTCGGCGTCGGACGCGGAGACTTCCTCGGCCCCGTAAGCCTTCACGAGGGGATCCCGGATCGCCCCGCCCTGGTTCTCCACAACGTGGCACCCTTTGCAATTCCTGTCGTATACCAGCCAGCGTCCCTTCTCGATGTCGACTTCGTCGGGCTCCAGGCGTTTGACCGCGTCGGCGCCCACCTGGCTCCGGCTCAGGCTCAACAGCGCCGTCGTCAACGCGTGCGCGTCGGCATCGCTCAGGCCGAACTGCGGCATACGCAGCTTGTCGTCGAACAGCCTTACCTTGCCCTTGTCGAAGACCCTGGGTTGTTTGAGCTTTTTATAGAACCAGTCGTGCCGGGTATAGGGAATGGCGTCCGGATCGGTGTTGTAGGCGCCCGGCTTCCTGGCCAGCAGACCGAAGTCCAGCTTGTCGACGTCCTTGCTGCCTTCCTCGGTCAGTTCCGTGCCGATGGGCTGCGCGTCTTCGAATCCGGGAATGAGATGACACCCGAAGCAGCCCTGCCGGGAGATGATCTTTTCACCCAGCCAGATGTCCCGCTCGTGACCCGACATCTCAGCCAGTTGCCGCTTTGCGGTTTTCACGGGCAGCCGGTTTCGCAGATAATTCAGGACCAGGTCGTCGCGCACCTGCGCGTCCACCGCGGCCACCTGCCGGGCTTCAAACTCCGTATTCCGAAGCGTCAGCAGATACGCCGATATGTCTGCCGCCTCACGGTCGGTCAACCTCAGATTCGGCATGCGCGTGTCCGGGAAATAGGCCGTGGGATCCTTCAACCACGCGTAAAGCCAGCCTGCGGACAGCTTGCTGCCCACGTCGTTCAGGTTCGGCCCGAAATTCCGGAGTCCATATTCCTGGCCCAGACGGTCGTTAGCGCCCACCACGTGGCAGGCCTTGCAACCCACCATTTCGACGAGTCGCTCGCCCCGCCCGGCATCGCCCTGTACCGGCGGCGGAGGGTATTCGGGCCGCTCGGACTTCTCGAAGATATACGACACAACGGCGTTGACCGCGGCCGTATTGCGCGCGATATCCTCCGGCCCGCTCACGTTGGCCAGATCGAAGATCTTGGGCATCTTGGTGGTTGGCCGGAACCCCTTGGGATCCCGGACCCACTTAATTGCCCAGTTTCGATCCAGCTTGCCTGCCGCCTTTCGCAGATCCGGCCCGACCTTCCGCTGATCCTGCAGGGTATGTTTCGCGATTTTGTGGCAGCCGGCACACCCCAGCGTACGAACGAGATGGAGGCCGCGATTCAGCCGGTCCGCCTCAGGGACGTCCACAACGCCCGCGTGGCACTGGGCGCACGAAGCTTCCACGTAGCGGCCGGGCAGCATGGGATGGTCCCAATACTTCATCTTCTTCCAGCCGTACAGCTTCTTCCAGCGGGCAGCCTCGACATCGTCGCTCGGGGTATGGGCCGTATTCTTGAACGTCACGCCCCGATCCCTTCCGAGGTGACAGGTGGTGCATCCGGACTCGGAGAGGGGATGGGGAGAGCCGCTGCTCAGGAAGAGGTCCAGTCTCGGATGTGTGGCGAACGTCCTGGTGCGCCCAAGCCGGACGTCGTCTTCCGCGTAGACCGTTTCCATGTAGGTTTTCAGCGTCTCATCCTGGAACCAGCCGGTTTCCGGATCGAGCTCGTAACCCGGTCGATCGATGTTCACGTGGCAGGTTGTACAGCGGTCCACCCGGGGAACCCGGGTAAAGTTGAGCTCGTTTCTCAGGTCGGCCAGAACGACCTGCCTGACCTTGATGGAAGGATCGATAAAATCGACCATCGGCAGGTTTCGGAACACGTTTGGGAAACTGGGAACGAGACCCGTCAGCTTTCGCCTCAGGTTTTCTTCATCCTTGCGTAGCGCGCGACGACGGGACTCCAGGGCCTGTCGCTGCCCGGCCACCTCGTCGATGATCTTCTGCTGCGCCTTCTGCTTTTCCTCCACGGCCTCCCTGGTCAGCCGGAGCTCGTACATCCGGGCTTCCATGGCTTTCATCTCGGCCTTTTTCTCTGCCGCCGTTTCGTCTCGCCCGGCTTTGGCAGCGTCTTCATACTCAAACTTCGCCACATCGTACATCGCTTTTTCAAACTTTAGCCGCTGATCGGCGCTGTACCACTCCGCCTGTGTGAGGCGCTTCAATTCGGTCGTCGCCGCGCCCAGACGTTCCTGGTGCGCCCGAATTGAGGCCTCTATTCCCGCGAGTTCATCCTCAATCGCCTTCAGCGCGCCCTGATCGACGTTCTGCTTTGCCAACTCGATTTCGGCTTCGGTCTTGAACGCCTCCAGTGCCATCGCTTCCTTCTGAAAACCCTTCCATTCGCGGTCGTAGTCATCCCAGACCATCCAGAGCACGGACAGAACCAGCACCACGCTGGACAGGGCGAAAATCATGTTCATTTTGTCTACATTGTAGACAAAATCGATGAAGCGTTTCGGCTCATTCATCGAACGGCTCCGGGGCGGTGGCGTACACCCTGAGTGCCGCCACCAGCCCAATCAGATATACCACGGAATGTTGCAGCGGCGCCGGAAACCAAACGAGAACCCTCAGATATTGAAGAAATACTCCGGTATGGCGACAATGTACTTCAGGTTGAACAGCCAGCGAAGCAGCATCTTGATGGGGAGGGCGACCATACAGAGGAAGAAGAAAATCATCACGCTGTAGCGTGCGAATCCCATCGTCTTGTAGAATTCCTTGAACACGGTCTGCGCAAGCAAGGGCGGCGGCACCAGAAAATACAGGATGACCACCAGAAAACCCCATATTTCGCGCGTCAACCAGAACGATGGCAAACCCGTGCCCAGCCACTGGACGTAGATGTACTCCGACAGATTGACGTTGACCAGGGCTTCCAGTTTGTGCACGTCCCAGAATTCGTAGGGTCCGAAGAAGTTCCAGTTCGGGCCGCGCAGAAACGTGCCAATCATGATCAGCAGCACCCACAGCACCACAAAACCGAATAGAAATACCGTAATGGCGAACCGGCGTTCCTTAAACGTGTAATAGCCCAGCCCCTTGGGATTCCGGTCGATATACGGAATTGCCATGAGCCCCACGATGACGAGGGTGGGAAGGACAACCCCTGCGATCCATGGATCGTAATACACCAGCATTTCCTGCAGCCCCAGGAAATACCAGGGCGCCTTGGATGGATTGGGTGTTTTCGCCGGGTTGGCCGGCTCCTCGATGGGCGCCTTGATGAGCACGGACCAGAGAACCAGGAACACAGTAGCCAGGGTCAGGCAGATCAGTTCCGTGTAGACCAGATGCGGCCAGGTGAGGACCTTTTCCTTGAATTCGGTTTTTTCGATCGGCCCTTCGCCACGCGCGATGCGATCGTCGTTATCGTATCCCTGTTTCAGACTGTACCAGACAAAGAAACCCACCAGAAACAGCAGCATGACAATGGGTATATTGTCTCCCTTTGTCACAATGATGCGGAAATTCTCGTCCTGAAAACTTACAAGAAAGAATACAATGGAGATGATCAGGGCGGGGAGGCCGAACCGGACCGTCCAGACCCAGCGGGTCCGCAAGGCCAGGAAGAAAAGCACGGCAAACAACGGCAGGAAATATTCAGGCGTGAGAAGCCAGTTAACGAAGCCTTTCAGAACGTCCATCGTCTACCTCGAAGATTCCCCGTATCTGCCACACCGGGGACGTTACTACATCGGGCCGGAAATCCCTCCGTCTTTTCGGACCCGCCAGAAGTGGACAGCCATCAGGACAGCCGCAACGAACGGGATGAAGAGACAATGCAGGACATAGAACCTCAGCAGCGCGCCTTCCCCGACGAACCGACCCCCAAGCAACGCGAAACGGGCATCGTCGCCTGCGTGAACGAGATTGATGTCGCCGAGTACCAGAAACGCCGCACCCGGCCCCTCGTGACCGAGAAACGGGGTTGCCCGCGCCATATTCGCTCCTACGGTTATCGCCCAGATGGCAAGCTGGTCCCAGGGCAACAGATACCCGGTAAAACTCAAGAGCAGCGTCAGCAGCAACAGAATGACGCCGATCGCCCAGTTGAATTCCCGGGGAGGCTTGTAAGATCCCGTCATAAACACGCGCAACATATGCAGCCAGACCGTAATGATCATCGCGTGGGCGCCCCAGCGATGTATCTCCCGCATGATTCCCAACGGCACCTGCTCGCCCAGGTCGATGATGTCGGTATAGGCGTATTCGAGCGTGGGCCGGTAGTAGAACATGAGCAGAATGCCGGTTATGGTCTCGATCAGAAAAATAAAAAAGGTGAGCCCACCCATACACCACGTGTAGCGCACCCGGATTCCTGATTTCGGGGTCCGAACGGGATGCAGATGCAGGAATACGTTCGTCAACACCACCTGCGCCCGGCCGCGTTCGTCTCTCGGTACGTCGTGCCGGAAGACGGACTTCCATATTTGAGAGCGTTTTGTCCGGTCCAGGAGGCCGGAAAATTTCGGCATATCGTGTTCTCCCGATTATACCGCTATCAGTCCGTTGATAAAGTCGCTCTGCAGGCGAGGCCGAGCCATTGTGGGCGAAGACAAGGCGCGCAACCGAGTCCCATCGAGCGATTCGGCGAGGGAGCGCAACGCAGTTTTTCGACCGCAAGGGCCGGCCGCAGCCCGGATGGACTTTTTCAACGGGCTGCTATGCTGAAACTGACAAGAAAACCGCGTAAAGGAGGCTTCAGAAGGGTACCTGCACCCCCGCGAAAACCGCGGAGGCGAATTTTCGACAGCTTGTTCAAATACGCAAAAAGGACTCAGGGTTGTCCCAGTGCCCTTTTTCATACTGGAATTTCCGTGTTTTGTCGACCAGTACCTGGCCGTCTTCGGCCAACACGATGCGCGCCCGTTCCAGCGGTCGCGGCGCGGGACCTTCGAAGTTGATGCCCGTCATATAAAAACCGCTGCCGTGACAGGGACACTTGAATTTCTGTTCGTTTCCAAGCCAATTGGGCGTACATCCCAGATGCGTACAAACCGAAATAAGCGCGAACATATCGTGCGTGGTTTTTACAATCCAGACGCTGAACTTGTCTTTCCAGCGTTCATCCACACCCAGGTCGTAGTCATCCGCGAACCCGATCTTGAATGACTGGGGCGGCTCGAACAGCACATTCGGGAAAAGGAAGCGTGCGAAACCCAGAAGTCCCGCAGTCGAAGCGACCGCAAATGACGCCCATGCCAGGGTCAACCACGTAAAAAATCCGCGGCGGGTGGTCATGCCACCTTCGGCCACGGACTGTGTTCTCTCCGGCCCGGGGCGAATCGCGGGCGGGGCGGGCGACGTCTGCACGATCACGCGTTCCGCGGCCGGCTCGTCGGTTTTCTGCGTTAACGCGCGGGCGGCCGCGGCCCTGTCCGCGGTGGTCGCTGCTTTTTTGGCAGGCGCGCCGGCCGGCGCGGCCTTGCCACCGCCACGGGCCTTGCGTATCAACTCCGCCTTGGCCTTCGCGCGGGCAACGCGGTCCTGGATCTCGTCCAACGACGAAAGATCCACTTCCGATGCACCGGAATCTCCCCCCGGCTCGGCCGGGGCCTGCGCGGGAGCTTCGTCGGCCGGCTTCGGCGCGGACGTTTCGCCTACGGCGGCCTCCCGGGCCTTGCGAAGCGCTTCCGCCTTGGCCTTGGCCCTGGCCACCCGATCGGGTATTTCGTCGAATTCCGAAAGGTCGATTTTATCTTCCGACATTGGGCACCCCGGAAACCGGGCGGTCGGTTTTTGTGCGGGAATTCGTCAGGACTGGATAATAAACGATATAAGTTAAAGAAATACCGGAAATTGCATCACTTACGGCGCCACCGGCACCGGGCCAATATATCCAAACCACCCCGAATTGTCAAGCGGGATTTTGGGAAGATTCACGCCTGCCCGGGCACAAGAAAGAGGGATCCGACACACGTCTGTACAGGCCGGATCCCCCACTGCAATTCCATCGATTCCAGCCGCTCAATTCGCTTCCCAGCCATTCAGGATTTCAATGGCCGCCTGTCGGACCCGCAGGTCCGGGTCCTTCTCGCGAAGGCGCTGCAGCGCGGGGGCCAGTGACGTGGCGTTGAGCATGCCCACGGCCCTTATCGCTTCGACCATAATGATACGCCGTCTGATCGTCGGAGATTGCTGTTCGGGCCAGCCAAGAAAGTTAGCGATCGACTCAACCAGAGCATTGCGCTTTTTGCCTCCGCGAAACGTTTCGAATCCTTCCAGGTACCCCGGGCTCAGCATCTCTTCCAGCACCTCCAGGCCCGCGCTGTTGCCCGCCGCGGCCAATTGCAGGGCGGCGTTCCAGCGAACGTCGGGCGCACGATCGTGAAGCGCCTGCTCCAGCGCCGGCGGCACACGCGGATCGTCGAGACCGCCCAGGGCGTAGACGGCGGCCTTGCGCAGTCCCGCATCGTCGTTCGAAGCGATCCTGATGAGGTGTGGCACGGCCCCGGGATCTCCCTGCGCCCTGAGTGAAAACATCGCGTTGATGCGGGTTTCGTCGTGGGGGTCATCCAGCGCGGAAATCAGGGCACCGACAAGTTCGGGATCCCTCACCCTTCCCATGGCCGCGGCCAGAAAGCGCCTCACGCGGGGGTCGTCCGACCGGGAAGCCTCGAACACCCGGATCAACTCCCGGACGAACCTGCGGCCGATCCGTCCTTCGCGCTGCTCCTGGTCCAGGACGGTGGCCAGTTCGTACGCGGCCTGCCACCGGCTGTTGATTCCGCCCACCCGAATTGTATTGAGATAGTCTTCCGCCGTCTTTCGCTCGACCGTCAACAGCCCCAGTCCCAGGTATATTGCAAGCCCGACCAGAATGATCGCCACGGGAAAAATGACGAACTGCGAGACCAGTCGCGCCCGGGAGACGTCCGCGTCCGAAACCGGAGCGGTGGCGTCTTCAGCGATTTTCCTGAGTTCCTCTTCGGGAGTCTGCTGATCCATACGACAGCCTCTGTCCAAAAAACACCTTGAGTTAACCCTCGAGCCGACTCGCAAGTACACAGGGTCCAATATAACCAGAGGCCACACACGCTGTCAAGATCGGTGTCATGACCCTCGAATTCCTGACCATTCAACCGCCGATTCACCCTTGACAACCCTGGTGAAAGACCTTATTTTAGCCTTGGATGGCCTGACTCACGCAGGCAGGCACATTCTAACCGGAGATTACGATTCAGTGAACGTCGACCTTACCCAGTTTGACAACATCTCCGACCGGGTGGCTCGCGCCAGGGCCAAAGCCGACGCCGTGCGGAAAGCCAAAGAGGGCGCCGGCGACGCCGCGGAAGCCGCGTCCGACGCAGCCAAAGCTGCACCGGAAGCCGCGACCGCCGTCGCGGAAGTCGAAAGCGAACCCGCCGGCCTTGCCATTCTCGAATTCAGGCCCGGCATGCATTTCAAACTGAACGGGCGTGCCGGACGGACCGTGGGTATCCGCTACGACCTGGTCAGCTTCGTATACGATGACGACCCCGACCAGCTCATTACCGCGGACCGGTACCGCCTCAGCCACGCCCACGCGGAGGGCACGCTGGAATTCGCCCCGAAGTCAGAGGTCTACCGTCCGGAGCGAGTGTCCAGGAAAGAACGCGTCGACTATCACGAACACCTCTGGCTTGAGTCCCGCTCCGGCATGACGGCCAAAAAGAAGCGGCCGCGGCATATCGCCATTATCAACCCGGACTATTGCACAGGCTGCAACGCCTGCATCGAAGTCTGTCCAACGGACTGTATCGAGGAAGTTGACGTGGCCGACGCCGGCCTGGACGGCATCGGCACGTTCTGCGAAGTCCGGCTGGAAGACTGTATCGGATGCATCCAGTGCGTACATATCTGCCCGTGGGAAGCCATCGAAATGGTGGGCACCCAGCAGGTTGAAGAGGCGTACGGCATCCCCGTGGGGACATTGTAGACCGTCATTTACCATCTGTCAAAGGGAAGAGCGCCAACCCGATCCGGTTGACGCTCTTTCTTTTGTCTCAGCCACCAGACTGCGCTGTCCCGTCAGCAGCAACCGGATGAGAGCAGTTCCCGGACACGGCGCATGTCCTCAGGCAGTTCCGCGTGGAACTCGAGCGCTTTGCCCGTGACCGGATGCACGAATTCGAGGGATCCGGCGTGCAACATCTGCCGGTTCGCCAGATTCAGGGCCGTCCCGGCCGCAATCCGGAGGGTCGGCGAGATGCCTCGAATTCGTTTCGCACCCCCTCCGTAGGTGGAATCCCCAAAAATCGGATGGCCGACGTGGGCGAGATGGACGCGAATCTGATGGGTTCGTCCGGTTTCCAGACTCAATTCCAGGGTCGACGCGAATCCATGGAACGCCTTTGCCTCGTACCGGGTGACGGCCCGGCGGCCGCCGGTATCGACCACGGCCATGCGCCTGCGGTCTGCGGAACTCCGGCCGATGGCCGCCTCGATTCGGCCGCTCTTCGCTTCCGGTTGACCCCACACGAAGGCGGAATAACGCCTTACCACCGTCCGCGACTCCAGTTGCGACGCAAGCCCCCGATGCGCCGCGTCGTCCTTCGCCACCATCAGCAGGCCCGAGGTTTCTCGATCCAGCCGGTGGACGATTCCGGGACGAAGTACCCCGTTGATTCCGGAAAGACCGTCGCAATGGGCAAGGAGACCGTTTACCAGCGTGCCCGACCGCATCCGGCCCGTGGGGTGTACAACCAGGCCCGCCGGCTTGTTCACGACAAGCAGATGCCCGTCTTCAAAAAAAACGTCCAGAGGAATGTCCTCTGGATCGAGTCCGGCCGGCTCGGGAGCGGGCAGACGAACCACGATCTCTTCGCCGTCCGAAACCCTGTAGCTGGATCGAACCCGTTCGCCCCTTGCAAGTACTTCCCCGGAGGCGATCAACGCCTGGATTCTGGACCGGGAGAGCGGTTCGCAGACGGCCGCCAGCATCCGGTCGAGTCGACAGCCCGCGTGTTCCGGAAGGACGGTTACTTCAAACTGCCTCATCCTTTCCGCCCTTGAGTAAGCCACAACCCAGTATCAACAGCCCGGCGCCAACCGTGACGGAAGCGTCGGCGACGTTGAACACCCACCACCGAACGGACCCGAGTCCGAAATCCAGAAAATCGACCACCGCGCCGAATCGGATCCGGTCGATGACGTTGCCAACAGCCCCGCCCAGCACAAGCGCCAGACCGGCCGAAGCTACCCGCTGGCCGGGCGGCAGGCGGAGCCACATCACCGCCACGATAATCAATGCCGCCCCGGCGAACACGAGGTGTGCGACATTTCCCCCCAGCCTCAATCCGAACACGGCGCCGGGGTTTTGTATATAGGTCAACCTGAAGAATGAGCCCAGTACGGGAATCGAGTCTCCGAGGACCATCGATTCCATCACCATCCGCTTCGACACCTGGTCCAGAATGAGGACGACACCCGATATCCAGAGGCTCCGCACACCGGCCTCCCCTGGCGACGGACCGATTGAGTCCGTTCACCCGGAAATGCAGCAAGTGAATTATGTGGCGCGAACACCCCGCCGCTGTTCGCCTTCTTTGCAGGGCACGCACAACCTGGTTGTGGGAACGGCTTCCAGACGCGCTTTCGGGATCGGCTTTTCGCAGATCCTGCATGCCCCAAACGTCCCGCGCTTTATGCGCTCGAGCGCGTCCTCCAACTGTGCCAGATACGCGCCGTCCCGGGAAGCGAAGAGGAACGCCTTCTCCCTCTCGATCGAATCGCTGCCCAGTTCCGGCATGTGATCCGAGTAAATCTGCCCGCCCGATGCCTCTTCGGAGGTTGCATGCATGGATCGCTGCTCGAGCATCCCCAGATCCTGAACGATGGACAACCGCTTTCTTTCCAAGATCTCCTGGAAGTATTTCAGATCTTTCTCGTTCATCGTCCTCTCCGCCTGTCTATTCAAAACGCGCGCACGAGCCGGATGCCGCCGCCTTCTTGCGTGCGTTAGCAGTCCGTTGAAAAAGCCGCTCTGCAGGCGAGGTATGGAGTCCCGTCCAGCGATTCGGCGAGGGAGCGTAACGCAGAATTCCGACCGCAGGGGCCGGCGGTAGCCCGGATGGGCTTCTTCGACGGGTCGTCAGGCCCGGAGCGTATCATTCCTGAGAGAATTTCAATTGCGTGAAACGCCGATCTTGCCGCGCAGCCCGTTCACCTGCCACTCCCTGGTGAACTGGCAGGAAATCGGCAGTTGACCCACAAGCAAATCCTGTGCGAGCGTCTCGCCGCTGACGTATGCCCGATAGCGTTCAACCGCACGCTCCAGACAACCCTCTCCCGTTACGCCAACGTGAATGCGGTCGACAACCTGCAAACCCATCTCCTTGCGCATATTCTGTACCCGGTTGACGAATTCGCGCGCCGTACACTCGTCGATCAGTTCATCGTCGAGGTGAACGTCCAGCCCTACGCACAGGTTGTTCTCGACGGCCACAACCACGTCGTCTTTCTCCCGCCGCTGGACTTCCAGATCCCCAAGAGCGATTTCACCTCCCGCAACCGCGAGCGTTTCCCCCGTACGCAGGCGTTCGATATCCCCGGGGGCCAATTCCGCGATGCGACCGGCCACCTCGTTCATGCGTCTTCCGAAACGCGGCCCCAGTGCCCTGAAGTTGGGTCTGTATGAGATTTCGCTCAACTCGGTCTCATCCTCCACGAACACGACCTCCTTGATATTCAGCTCTTCGGCGATCAGACCCTGCATCGACGTCAACGCTTCGCGTCCGTCGGTATCCGGCGGAAGCAGGTAGACCCGCCGCAACGGTTGACGCACTTTGAGATCGTGACGGTTGCGAAGCGACCGGCCCAGAGCGACCGCGCGCATCGCCAGATGCATCTGTGCCTCGAGTTCGGGGTCCCGCAACGCCTCGTCGGCCTGCGGCATGTCGCACAGGTGGACGCTCTCGGGGGCCTCCCTGTCCACCCTTCTGACCAGATTCTGATAAATACTCTCGGTCACAAACGGCAGCACCGGCGCCATCGCCTTGACCAGCGTAACCAGCACCTCGTAGAGCGTCTCGTAGACCGCCGCCTTGTCCCCGTCGTCTTCCGACTTCCAGAATCGGCGGCGGCTGCGGCGGATGTACCAGTTCGTCAGCTTCTCCACAAACGAAACCATGACCGGCACGGTCCTGTACAGCCGGTATGCGGCCATCTCGGCATTCATTTCGTGCAGCAGCGTCTGCAATTCCGAGAGGATCCAGCGGTCCAGTTCGTGCGTGCGCGCCGCCCCGGCGACATTGGCAGGCGTCCAGCCGTCGATATTGGCATAGGTGACGAAGATTCCGCCGTACGCATTCCAAAGCGGAATGATGACCGAACGTAGGCTCTCCTGTATTCCCCGTTCGCTGATTCTCAACTCTTCGGCCTTCAGCGCAGGTGAGTTCAGCAGATACAGCCTCAATGCGTCAGCGCCGTACGCGTCCAGCATTTCCGTGGGTTCCGGATAGTTCTTCAACCGCTTGCTCATCTTGCGTCCGTCCTCTGCAAGCAGCATACCGGAAACAATGCAATTCCTGAACGCCGGCTCCTGAAACAGCGCCGCGGCGAGGACCGTCAATGTATAAAACCAGCCCCGGGTCTGATCCAGCCCTTCGGAAATGAAATCGGCCGGAAAATTGGCCTCGAAAAACGACCGGTTCTCGAACGGATAATGTGTCTGGGCATAGGGCATGGAACCGGACTCGAACCAGCAATCCAGAACCTCGGGAACGCGCTTCAACATGCCTCTTCCGGTGGGGCTGGAGATCTCGATGTGGTCGATCAGATGCTTGTGCAGGTCCTCCACCTTCTGCCCGCTCAAACGCTCCAGTTCTTCACGGCTTCCGACACAGATCGTCTCCTTCGTGTCCTCGTTGCGCCATACGGGCAGCGGCGTACCCCAATAACGGTTACGGCTGATCGCCCAGTCGCGCGCATCCTCCAGCCAGCGGCCGAACCGTCCGTTCTTGATATGTTCCGGCACCCACCGGACTCGCTGATTCGAGGCGATCATCTTGTCCTTGATGGGTTCGATGGCCACGAACCAGGTAGAGATCGCGCGGTAAATCAGAGGAGAATCGCACCGCCAGCAGTACGGGTAACTGTGAACCAGCGTACCCTCGGAAAAAAGGAGACCATCCGTTCGCAACCGCCGCACGATCTCGCGATCGACATCCTTTACGAACTGTCCTTTATATTCGGGTATTGCATCCGTAAACGCGCAATCCTCGTCAATCGGACACACAACCGGGATGCCCATTTCAACACCCAGCTGATAGTCATCTTCACCGAAACCGGGAGCGACGTGTACGATTCCGGTACCGTCGTCGGTGGACACGAAATCAGCCGCAACCACGCGAAATGCGCCCTTGTTCCCTTGATCCGAAAAATGGCGGAACAGCGGTTCGTAACGGATTTCCAGCAGTGCCGCGACCGGCTCCTTCTCCACCCGCGCCACCTCCCCGTTGCGTCTGCCGAACAGGGAGTCGAAACGCGGTTCCGCAAGGATCAACTGTTCTCCATTTTCCATGTGAACGCGCACGTACGGGATGTCGTCACCGACGGCAAGCGCCATGTTTGAAGGCAGCGTCCACGGTGTGGTCGTCCAGGCCAGAATCGACGTATTCTCCTGTCCCCGAACGCGGAATCGCACCGTGATGGAAGGATCCTGGGTATCCCGGTATCCTCCGAGATTCACCTCGAAGTTAGAGAGCGGGGTGGCACACCTGGGACAGTAGGCGAGGGAATAGTATCCCTCATACACCAGGTCCTTGTCCCACAGGCTCTTGAACACCCACCATACGGACTCCATGAAGTCCGTATCCATCGTCCGGTACTGGTGGTCCCAGTCCACCCACCGCCCGCACCTCTGGATGACCTGCTTCCACTCCGCCGTGTATTGCAGCACCTGTTCACGGCAGAACTCGTTGAATCGATCCACGCCGAATGCGAGGATGTCTTTCCTGGACTTCAGGCCCAGTTGCCTCTCGGCCTCGTTCTCCACCGGCAACCCGTGACAGTCCCAGCCGAAACGCCTGTCCACCCGGTATCCGCGCATCGTCCAGTACCGAGGTACGACGTCCTTGATAATCGACGCCAGCAGGTGCCCGTAATGCGGAAGCCCGCTGGCGAATGGCGGACCGTCATTGAAGATGAACGAACTGGATTCCGGTCGGGTTGCCACCGACTTCGCAAACGTGCGGTTTTCCTCCCAGAACCGAAGGATCTCCTTCTCCATTCCAGGAAAATCCATCCCGCCGGAAACGTCTTCAAACACCCTGTCTGTCTCTTTAACCGTCGCCATGATTGCTATTCGTCGTCAATGTGTTGCCTGAAATTGCGGATCATTGCCCGTCGTCGGTCGATTCGATACCGGGACCGCGTCCGTCCCCGGTCCTGCCGCGCCGTAATGCGGACCGGTACAGGCGGAAGTAATCTGCCGGGAGTCGCCGGTATTATGGGTCGGACTGACCATTCACCGCCGCGACGATCCCATGCTCGTTCTCCCCCAACAAGGCCTTCTGCTCCGGCCACATCATCACCGGCAGCCGGTCGATTGGAAACCAGTCCACGATTTCGTGATTCTCGAAGTCGGTGGGCACGACGTCCACCTGCTCGGTCCGATAAAGGAAATAATGCGTGGATTTCCATTCCGTTCGACGATAGTTCATCCGTGCCCGAACGCCCATCGGCCGGATCAACTCCAGTTCCGTAAACCCCGCTTCCTCCTCGATTTCCCGCCGGGCCGCGTCCTCGACCGACTCGCCCTTGTCCACGTGTCCCTTGGGGAGCCCATATTCCTTGTACGACTGCTCGCGAATCAGCGCCACCATCACCTGTCCGTCCTCCACCCTGACGACCACACCCCCCGCGGAAACGGCTTCCGGCACGCCGTCGGGTCTTCTGTACCATTGTTCGTCGATCATCCTGTCCCGCCCAGATAGTGTCCATAAAGGACGCTCAGCCGGTGCTTCGCGTCATCGGAAATGGCGTCGGGCGCCGTAATAATCGCATCCCGCGCCGCGCGGAGACATTCGCAGTCCGAAGATTCGGGAAGCAGCCCGGAAATCTCCTTCACCACCGCATTGGCCATCCGCGTATTGGCCTTCAGGATGGCCAGTACGGACTCGATGTCGACATCGCCTTCCTGTTCGTGCCAGCAGTCGTAATCCGTGCCCATCGATAGCACGGCGTAACACATTTCCGCCTCACGGGCCAGTTTGGCCTCCGGAAGCGCTGTCATCCCGATCACAGTGGCATTGGCGGCCCGGCGATAAAAGTGCGACTCCGCCCGGGTGGAAAACTGCGGTCCCTCCATGCAGACGTACGTGCCGCCCTCGTGGACAGCAGCACCCTTTGTCTTCGCCGCCCGGGCAACCAGGGCGCGCATTTCCGCACAAAACGGATCTGCGAAGGAAACGTGTCCGACAACCCCGTCGCCGAAGAACGTGGACTGCCGATTCCCCTTGGTACGATCGAAAACCTGATCCGGAACGACCATGTCTCCCGGCCTGATGTGTTCTTTCATGATTCCCACGGCGCCCACCGCAAGGACGTTTGTGACGCCCAGCTGCTTCAGCGCATGGATATTGGCGCGGTATCTCACCTCGGACGGCAGCAGCCTGTGACCACGCCCATGCCGGGGAAGAAAGACGACCGTGCGCCCGTCGATTTCCGCTTCCACAAGCAGATCCGATGGGCGGCCGAAAGGCGTGTCCACATCGTGCTCCCGCACCACCCTGACGCCATCCATCCGGTAGAATCCGGAGCCGCCGATCACACCCAGGCGCAACGTCTTCGTCTCCGTCATGGATCCGCTCCGCTCATGCAGGAAAACCCCGTCGCGCTAAGGCGCGCGGCCCAGGCCCACCGCGAAAATCAGTCCTCCGTATCCGCATTTTCTTCATTCGCAATCTGGCCGTTGCCACCCTTCGCGTACGCTTCTTCGCCGCCGTCGTTTCCGTCGACGCCGTCGAGTTCATCGTCTGAAAGCTGAGCCAGAAATTCGGAATGCGCCTGTAACAGAGACTGAAACCTCGCTACGAACATGTCCCGCCTGGTCTTGAGATTCACCATCTCGTTCCGCATCTGCCGCACCTGTGTACGCGCCTTATCCACGGCGCGATTCGCCAGCGCTTCGGCCTCGTTCACGATCAGCCTACGCTCTGTCCGGGCATTCTCCCGCACGTCATCCGCGGTCAGTTGCGCCGTCTTGAGCATTTCCTGCAACGTCGTCTCCATCTGCGCGTACCGTTCCACCTGCTCCTGCAAGCCGGCCTCGCGCTCCAGTGCCTGCAAGCGCTCGCGGTTCAGTGCCTCAAACGAATCCGCGACCGAATCCAGAAAGGCCGTTACTTCATCCGGGTCGAGACCTCGAAAGACCCGTTTAAACTCCTGCTTCCGGATATCCAGCGAAGTCAGCTTCACGGGAACCACCTCCATAGCCGTCCCCGGCGCCGGTAGACTCGAGCGGGCGGCAGGGAATTCCGCCCTGAGGGGAGAGGTAAGGCGCGATTGAGGATTCAGAACCGGGCAGGGAGGGAGGCCCGGACGAGCTACACGATCACATACCCGACTTCCAGCACTACGACGTGCCCAGTCCGAAGACCGCGAGAACCGCCCCTTTTGCGAAATTCAACAGCAGGATCAGCAGAATCGGCGACAGATCGAACATCCCAAGCGGCGGAATCATGCGCCGGAAAGGCGCCATGACGGGCTCGGTGAGCGCGTACAGCGTCCAGATCAGCCGTCCGTTTCGCAGAAAGGGCATCCAGGAAACGATGATACGAGCGAGTATCAACACCAGGAAGACCGAAATCGCGCCGTAAAAAAGCCAGCCTATGACTTGAAGAAAAGCCACGTTCAACAGTGCCCGTAACACCCCTTCCAGCGCCAGCAGCACATCGTTGCTGACCCACTTCAGGAAAAAAGCCGCCAACAACGTTGCCAGAACCACAAATAACGGCGCAATACTGAGACTGTTGGACGCCGGCAGGCTTTGCGCAACCGGCCAGATCATGGGATCGGTCCACTCCCGAACAACCTGAGACAGCCGTCCGAAGGGCTGCGTTTTAAACAGTATCCAGCGCAGGACCATCAGTACGACGACAGCCACAACCACGGCAAATGCCACAAAATCGACGGCTGTACGCAAGAAGTCAATGACCTGCAACAAGACGTATAACATCGCAACCCTTTATTCCGTGTCCTGTCCCAAAAATTCCTCACAATTCGGCCGCCGATTCATCCCGTCTCGCGGCGTTCCCTTCGCTCGCCGAACTTACACCGGTCGGTGGCGCCTTGCGAGACGGGCGACTCGACTCCCGAATTTTGGCAACCTATTTCTGGGACAGAACATCTGGAAGCCCTGCAACGTCCGACCGTCGGGCGCCTCTCCGGCGGCGCATCGCACCGCACGACATCCGGAAGGATTTCGCGCTTCCGTTACTGCCTCGCGCCGAAGATCGCCGAGCCGACGCGCACCATCGTGGCGCCTTCCTCGATTGCGACCTCGAAATCCCCCGTCATACCCATGGAGAGGTGTGCCATCGACACGCCCGCAATACGCGCCGCTGCAATCTCTTCACCCAGTTCCCGCAATTGAACGAAACATGGTCGAACCGCCTCCGGATCCGGCAGGAACAGGCCGATCGTCATCAACCCCTCCACACCCACACCTTCCAGCTCCGAAATCCGCCCCACAAGATCGACTGTTGCGTCAGGCTCGGCTCCGAACTGCGAGTCGGCCCCCGATGTATTCACCTGTACGAGCGTCCGTGCGGAAATCCCGGCCTGCACCGCGCGCTTTCCGATCTCCTTTGCCAGCCGCAGACTGTCCACGGAGTGGATCATCTCGAACAGGCGGAGCGCGCTCTTTACCTTGTTCCTCTGCAGATGTCCCACGAGATGCCATGCAACGGCATCCGTGACGTCGCCGACCTTCCTCTCGGCCTCCTGCACGCGGTTCTCGCCAACCACCCGAACCCCCGCCTCCGCCGCTTCCGCAATGGCTTCTGCGGGCTTTGTTTTGGATACCGCGACAAGGGTTATATCATGCGCCTGACGCCCTACTCGCTCCGCGGCCCGGGAGATGCGTTCCCGGACCCGTTTCAGATTCTCCGATATCGACGTCATTGGCGCTGTGCCGAAACGAAAAAAGGTGAGTCACGGTTCGGATGCAGAATTATAAATTTACAACAAGAAGGGGCTTTTGGCAACCGATTCGCTGACACGCAAATCCGGAGTTCGACAGAGCGCTTCGGCAATAGTCTTTTAACTATTTTAAAAAAAGCGAATTATATGGAAGTACAGGGGAGTTGGCCGAAGCCGCGGGCCTTATCCGGCCTGGTCTGCCGGATCCGACGATTCCGGGGAATCGCTTCCGTCGCCGTGGATTTCGACGACGCCGCGGCTCCCGTCCACGGTAACCCTGTCTCCGGTCCGAATGCGCCGCGTCGCTCCCGACACCCCCACCACCGCGGGGACCTGGTACTCCCGCGCGATGACCGAACTGTGGTTCAATACCCCGCCGATTTCAGTGACCACCGCGCTCACGCGCCGGAAGAGCGGGGTCCAACCCGGGTCGGTACCCAGCGCGACCAGAACCTCCCCCTGCGCCAGCGTTTCGAACTCCTCGGGCCCGCGAATGATCCGTGCGGTTCCGCTCGCCGTGCCCGGGCTGGTTCCGACGCCCTGCAACCGTTGCGCATCCTGGTTTTCGTCGGGAACCGGATTCTCGCCACGCCCTTCGATCCAGAAATAGAACGGCTGGCGAACGCGCGCGCGCTCGAAATCCGCAATCCGCCGGTGAATCTCATCTTCGGATGCGACCGGGCCGCCCCGGAACGCGTTCTCGACCTCGTCGCAGGTCAGAAAAAACACGTCATCTTTCCGCCGAAGCAATCCTCGGGATACAAGATGATCACCGAGCCCAAGAAAAACAGCCCTGTACCCGGCAAAGAGTCTGTCCAGGTGAAATCGCAGTTCCTCACGAAGTCCGAGATAGATCCTCGCATATCTCAACACGAACCGAAACAACGCGACGCGCGCCCTTCCCCAGGCCATTTCTGACAGGCGCCCGCACACCTTCGCTTCCGCCCTCCGCATCGTTTCACGCGGCTCTCTCTGTACACGTAAGGCTCCCGCACAGAGGTTCTGGCGCAGCATCTGCACAACGATCTCCGGGCGTTCCCGCCAGCGTGCGAACGTGAAATCCCGGTTTGCAGCACGAATTCCGTACGCATCGATAAATGAGTTGAAGCTGGACGCGAAGCCGCCTTCGCCCTCGCGCAGATGTTTCAGGAACGCCGCGTCCGTACCGGCTTCCAGCATCCGACGCAGCCCGGCGTCGCTTCGGACCTCCTCCGTCAATTTCTCCAGTGCGGTGTTGGCCTCCGAAGTCCTGTTTCTTTCGGGTACCAGAAGCAGATCCTTCAGTGTAGCCATATCGAGGTCCGACCAGCGGACCACCATCGTTCGCAGGCCCCAGACGCAGTTAATCGCAAATGTGTAACTCCACTGATTGACATCCCGTTGCTGATGCATTGCCAATTCTGTCAGCCTGTTTGCGGCCGCAAGAAGCACGTCCGGAACCCTCGCCGAGCAAATCTGTCGCTCTATAGCAAGAATCCGCCGGTTGAATACCGGGAGAAATGCCTGCCTGACCCTCCGGTGATTGCTGTGAATCAGACCGTAGGGCTCGGTGATCAGCAGGCCCGGCAGGCGCAGGAGCGCCGGAACCATGCGCCACCAGGTCCACGTCGAACCCTTGACCTCCTCCTGGAGACGCCGTGGCAGAATATCCAGGGCGTCGTCCGCCATCAGGTTTTCCGGAACCAGCTTGAGCGCATCCGCCACGGCGTCGGCATTCACATACATGTAACAATCGATCACCTTCATGACGTCGTCGCGTATCAGCGCACTCAGGCCCAGGCGCCGCGCGGGACGTTGAAACGTATAGGCCTCGCTCAGGCGCCCCCCAATGACGGACGCGGCCATCGGACAGAGGGGCTCGGACCAGAGGTCGTCGCAGATCCCCCGCGTCCACAAGCCGCTCGGGCGGGACACAGTCGTGGTAATCGGCCGTGTCTGCAGGAGAAAAAGTCGACCGCCGGAAAACGCCCATTCGATGTCCTGGGGCCGGCCATCGGAGAACGCCTCGATCTTCCTGCCCTGCCTCCACAGGATACGCAACTCATCCGATGAAAGCGCTTCGGCGTCCCGTAGCCCCTCGGGCATGGGATCGGCACGGCGGTCGCCCGGCCTAAGACGCCACAATTTGTGCGCGACCTGTTTCTCCTCAACCCGGCCCGTGTTCCGGTCCAGCACGTAGGAATCGGGCGAGACCTCCCCCCCGACCACCGTCTCGCCGAGCCCCCAGTTGGCTTCCACAAAAATGCCCGGCGCGCCTGACGCGACCGGGTTACGCGTAAAAAGGATACCGGATTTCTCCGCCTCGACCATTTCCTGTACCACGACCGCGATGCGTGGAATCAGATCCGGGGCATAGGTTCGCAAGCGGTGGTTCCACGCCGACGCCCAGCACAAGCGGACGTGTTCGAGTACAGACGCGACATCCGTCAGGTTCAGATAGGTCTCGAACTGACCCGCAAACGCGAATGCGCTACCGTCCTCGGACGCGCCGGACGAACGCACGGCCACGGGTTTTGCTCCCGGACCGAGGAGCGATTCGGCCGCTGACCGGATGGCGTGCTCCACGTCGGAGGGAAACGAACCCCTGGCGACCGCCTCCTCGGTCGCAACGGCTGGATCGATGCCATTGTATTCCAGAAACCGGACACAGGCATCCGCCGTGACGCAATATCCGTCCGGAACGCGGAAGCCGCCCACAAGCAGGCGACCGAGATTCCGCGCCTTTCCACCGACGTGTTCCGGGGACGCCCGGGACGCCCGGGCGAGTTCGACCACCATTTCCATTGTCTTCGCCTTCAAGGCGCTCCGCGATATGTTCAGGCACGTGCGCAACGGGCCGGACGGCCGTTATCATCGGACTGCTGAATCGCTCCCGCGCGGCCGATTCTGCGGCTCTGTCTCCAGCGCTTGAAGGAACCCGTGCATCTGACCCACGCAAAACGCAATATAGGCCCGCCCTTCCTCATCGCCCGCCAGTTCCATGATGTGATCGTAGTCGATGGCGCCATCAAACCCGACGTCGTGCAATGCCCGGACCACCTGAAACATGTTCAGGTCTCCTTCGTCCGGAATCACCTCTTCATATCCTCCGGTTGCGGGAATGGTTCCCCGCACGTTTCGAAAATGCGCGTGAAAAATCTTTCCCTGTTCCCCGAATCGCCTGATTCCCTCGAAAACGTCTTCGCCCGACTCGTACCGTGTACCCACGCAGAAGGTCATCCCGTTTGCGGGCGACGGTACCTCCGAGAACAGCCGGTCGAATGCCGCGAAATCGTACAGGACCTGCGGCACGCCATACAGGCTGGGCACGGGAGGGTCGTTCCCGTGCATTGCGACACGTGTGCCCGCGGCTTCGGCGACGGGCGCCGTCGCGCGGAAGATTTCGAGCGTACGCTCCCATAGTTCCTCGTGCGTGGGGGCGCCGTCGGGCGCCGGCCTGTTCAGCGCGTCGCGCAAGTCGACCTTCAGGTGCCGATAGCCGCCGCGGCCCTCCACCCACTCGAACACGCCCCGAGGAAACCCGCCGAACTGGGCCGCCTGAAAACACTGTATCCCGACGACGGGAAAGCCGTATTCCCCGCATAGCGCGACGTTGGCCACAAGGCGATCCAGTTCCTCTCCGGCTCCCGGTTCATCCATAAAAATCGCGCGTGAAAAGGCGTTCGTGGAATTCGCCCTCTCGATCTTCAGGCCGGCGCCGTCCACGACTTCCACCACTGCCTGCACGCTTTCGCGGTGGAGTTGACCGGACTCCTTATAGCCCGGGAAGATATCCAGCGTCACGTCCACCACATCCACGCCGATCTGCCTCAAGAACCTCAGATCCTGCGGCCGGTCCAGCCAACCCGGATCGATCCGTGTGCCGATTTTGATCACGAGACACCTTTCATGGCGATAATTTCGTTTTGCGACGCCGCGAGCACCGTCGTGGGTCGACGCTTCAGCTTTCACCCAATCCCGCCGGGGGGGCATCGAAGTACCCCTCGTCGCCGAAGAACGGAAACATCCCGAACCCCGCCGCCAGGTCGCGTTGCTCCCAGACCAGGCCGGTCTCGCAGTAGCTCAGAGAACCGTGCGCGGGCGGCGAAAACTCCGGTCGCCCCAGCAGGTCGCTCCGGAACCACACGCTCCGGTGCCCGAAACACACCCCCTTCTCCAGGTTCTCCCGGGCGAATTCAACCATATGCGGAAACGTCTGCTGGTACTCCGAGCCGGGCCCGTATTCTATGTGGGTCGTCAGGTCTTCTCCCGTGGCCTGCACCTCGCCCATCGACATGGGTTCGCCGTGCCTGATGAAGAGGGCA
Source organism: Candidatus Latescibacterota bacterium (assembly GCA_012271065.1). Next base: position 6,345 of record JAAXHE010000292.1, on the reverse strand, counting down.
TCGGTGTTCGGATCCACCACCGCCCACTTGCCGGCCTCATCGAACCAGACCTCGGCCACGAAATGCCCGTTGAAGCCGTTGACCGCCTCGGTGAGTACAGCGCACCGGGCCGGGATGCCCGCCGCCTGGGCGCAGCTCACGAAAGCGGCTGCGTAGTGGACGCACATCGCCACCGGGCGTTTTCCATTATGCCCGGCTTGCCGGGGAGCCCACGCGAGCAGGGTTTCCGCGTCCCACGGCGCGTATTGACCCGCCCTGAGTGAATTGGTATGCTCCCAGCTGGACGCCAGCCAGGACGATAAGGCACGGACCCGGTTGATCAGCGGTCCCTGGTCTCTTGCGACCGGCGGCAGCAAACGCCTCAACGACAGCAGCCTGGGCGACTCCGCGACCTCCCAGACCATGGCGGGAGGCGGCGGGTCCTCTCCCTCGGAAAGCCGCACGCGGACGACGTATTCGCCCAGGACCGCGTTGAGATAGCCCATCCGTTCGCTCCGCCAGGTCTCGCCGCCGTCGTCGCTGACCCCGCTGCCGGTTTCGGCGCGGCCCGCTTCCATCGCGAGGGACCAGCCATCCATCGCCGTCCCGTCGGTCCACAGTTCGAAGGTGTTGTCGCCGGCCCTTAAATCTGACACCGGAAGTTCATACCAGGAATACGCGCCGGGCCGATCGGGCTCGAACGCGATGACCTCCCTGCCGTTCACGGCCACCCGAAGCGGGGCTTTGTTCTCGGGATAGGGCCGGGCGAGGATATAGACCATCCCCGGCGCGTCCGTGGCCGGTAACGCGAGTGTCTTGCGAGCCCGCCGAAACGTCGTCAACTCCTCGCACAGCGACGGCATTACCCGCCCCTCTTCGCTGTAATACAATCGGCTCATCAAGGCCTCTCATTGTGATAAGGATTCATCGTCCGATATATTCCGGAAGGGCAAGTTTCCAGTTCTCGTAGATGATATTGTGGATCACCTCGTCGGGGACCGTGGGGAAATTCGTCCCACTCACCACGTCATTCACCTTCCACTGCCCGGCAATGACCTGCGCCGCCGTCGCCGACGGAAAATCGGATCCGAATATCAGCTTGTGCTCCACGCCGTATTCGATCGCCGACATGAAGGCCTGGTAGTGCCGCCGCGGCCGGTAGTGGAGCGCGGATACGTTCGAGTAGAGGTTGGGATGCTTCCGAATGAGCACCACGCATTCATCTTCCCACGGATGCCCCATGTGGGAAATGACGATGCGGAGATCCGGACACGCAATTGCGATATCCTCGAGCTGAATCGGGTTCGCGTACTTCAACGGGCCGAAACGGACGAACGACGTTCCCTGGTGGATATTCAAGGGTATACCCAGCGATTCCGCCTTCTTGAAGAACGGCAGGTGACGGGGATCCTGGGGGTCCCAGTTCTGGTAGATCGGCGCCACCTTGAGCCCCCGCAGCCCGAGGTCTTCCACGTAGTATACCAGTTGGTCGATACAATCCGCGTCGTTCGGGTTGACCGAACACCAGCCAAAGAACCGTTCCTGGTTTTCGTCCGCGAATCCGGCGACCAGTTCCTGGGGCACGTCGATTCCCACGTGCGGCGCACGCAGGCCGAACACGATGGCGCGGTCGCAGTCTTCCGTGGCCTCCAGCAACTGCTCGGGCCTGGCGTCGAACGCGTTGCGCTCGTCACTGGCGTCGTCGGCATAGTACACGTCGGGCGACAATCGCATCTTCGCCTTCTTGGCCGCAAGCGCGGTCTCGATGAAATCATCCGACAGATGGTCCGGATACCACAGCAGATTCGTATGCGTGTCGAAAAGCATGCCGCGCTCCGTTTGCATTTCGTGTGGACGCCGGACGCTACACCAGGAAACGCCTCAGCACGTTGCCCGTCAGCCGGGAGAGTTCCTCGCTGACCAGAAGGGAACTGATATAGGTGATCGACCCCGTCGAAAAGACGGCGCCGCCGCCATCGGGCTCGTGAATGACCATATGGGCGCCCCCGTCGTTGTCGTTGGTCCCGCGGGCGAGCAGCTTCACGTTTTCGGGTGAGAACCTGGGCGAGATCTTGTCCGTTTCGTGCCCCGACGCTCCGCCCGGAATTCGCATGTGCTGACACTCTCGACCGAAGATGTCCCCGTCGGCGAGACCCGTGCCGTCGAATGCCCAGTGGCCGGCGTCGACAGCCCGATACGGCGCCGCCGTCATGATGCCTGCATCGGAAAATACCACCCCGAGCAGGTTGGCCTCGGACTCCTGACGCATGTGCATGCGGCTTTCAAATCCTCCGTCCCGCTTCTGCCGCAGGTTTCCGTTGTGTACGATCATCCTGTCCGCGTCCGGGAATTCCACCTCGCAGTTCAGCCCGTTGCCGCCCAGATACATCAACCTCCCGCCCCGGTTGAATACCCAGTCCTTCACTTCGTAATACATCCTCGCGGACCAGTATTCGGGATGGGGCCCCAGAATCAATACGGCGTAATCGTCCAGATTGAGCGCTCCGAAATGCAGTTGGGTTTCCGAGTAGAGGTCGTACTCGAATCCTTCCCGCTCGAGCCAGCCCATCAACCGCCATTCCGCCGGCGCCACGTGATTCGGCGCCCGGCCCTCGATCGGATCGGTTACCTGTTCATCCTCCGGTACGACATTGATCGGCTCGGGGCGTTCAAAGGAAAGCGGCAGATACTCCTCCGCATCGTAATTGACGTGCTCCGGATCGGTGTAGCGTTTCAGCTCGAGCCGGGCATTGATGGTCGGTGTGGGCGGCATCCTGTCCGGGTGGATATAGTTGCTGCGCCCGCCGAAGTTGTTATAGCAGTTCCAGTTGATGTCCGACGCCAGCACGGCCACGCTAGCCCGTGGCTCCGCCGGCGCCACAACCCACGGAAACGAAAAGAACAAGCCGGATTCGGTTTTGGCGTGAAAATAGTAGAGACCGGACCGTTCGGGCGCCGTTACCAGCTGTTTATGACCGGGGCTGGTATATCCGAATTTGTTCCACTGTGCGCCTACCTGCGTATAGTCGCCGTCGGGCGTCAACTGCACGGTGGCCCGCGGACCGTGCTCGTCGTACCACCCGATGGGCCTGATGAGTTCCTTTTCCCAGCCGTAACGCCACAATTCAAGCTTGTACTGTTCGTGTGAATGCACACGGAATTCGGAGCGATCGCCCGACTTGACGCACTTGGGCCATACGTAGCCCATGAGGCAGTCCTTCAACAGACGAAACTGATGGGGTTCATCCGGCTTTACCTCCATATTGACGATCTTCGATCCGTACCCGTTCAGCGCCAGAACCACCTGATACGACCCGGGCACAACGTCCGCATATACCGCACCCGACGCCGAAGAACGTGCAGGCACCGCGTTTCCCGACGCGTCTCTGAACTCAAGAGCCACATCGGACAACGCGATGTATCGCTCATCACTCACGTAGCCCACCAGCATATCGCGCTCCCCTCTACTTTTGAGTCTCCGTATTGATTCCCAATTGTCAACTGATGCGCCAACGACGCCATTAAAGCGAATAGTCGGGCGGGTGCGCCGCCCGCCAGTCCGTCGCCTGTTCGTATGCATAGGCCAGCCGAAGAATCGTCGCCTCGTCGTACGGCTTGCCGGTCAGCTGCAGGCCCACCGGAAGCCCCTGAGAGGTAAACCCGCAGGGTACGGATACCGCGCACAGACCCAGCCAGTTTACAAGCCGCGTGAGCAAACGGTGCGGCTCGCCCCGATCCAGATCGCGCAGACGCGGTGCGGGCGACAACATCGTGGGACCGGCGACGGCCTCGACGTCTGCCAGCCTCGCAGCCGCCGTCCGCATCATTTCGGCTCTCTTGCGCTGAATCTCCGCAAGATCGACGGCCAGCAATCCCGGCTCGACCTGAAGACGCGCGCGGACGACTGAGCCGAATGAATCCGGCGCTTCCGTCAATGCCTCGCGGTGGACGACAACCGCCTCGGTCCGCAGAAGCCTGAGGTTATCTTCCTCTCTCTCGGCCTGAACCGCCTCCGGAAACGTCATCTCCCTCACGTTTGCGCCCAGGCTGCCCAGGACCTGAATCGCGTCATCCACAAGCGAGACGACCTCGGGATCCGCGCCATTGAAGAACGGCTCGCGGACCACCGCGAGCCGCAGACCCCTGACACCCTTCTTCAAGTCGCCCGTGACGTCGCCGACCGGCAGATCGTGGGCAGTGGCATCACCGGCCTCGGCGCCTGCGATCGCCACATACATCAGCGCGGCGTCCTCAACGCATCTGGCCATGGGCCCGATCGTATCCAGCGTCCAGGAAAGCGGCATCACGCCCCCCGTACCGATACGACCCGTTGTCGTCTTGAGACCGACGACGCCGCAGTACGCCGCGGGAATACGAACCGATCCGCCGGTGTCCGTTCCGATCGCGGCTGCGGCCAGACCGGCCGCGACGGCCAGGCCGGATCCGCTGCTGGAGCCGCCGGGAACCCGCTCCGGGTCCCACGGATTCGGAGGCGTGCCGAAGTGAGGGTTGATTCCATACGGACCGAAGGCATACTCCACAAGGTTCGTCTTGCCCAGCAACACCGTCCCTGCCCGCGCAAGGCGCTTCGCCACCGTAGAGGAGGTCGCCGGCACGCAGTCCTGCCTGGCCAGGGCTCCTGAAGTCGTTCGTATGCCGGCGGTATCGCACAGGTCCTTCAAGGCGATCGGGACGCCGTGCAGCGGACCTAAATCGTTGCCGGACCGGAGCGCCATTTCCGCGGCTTCCGCGTCCGCCCGCGCGCGATCTGCGGTTACCGTAATGAAGGCATTCGTGCCGGGCTGATACCGATGGATCCGTTCCAGATATGCTTCGGTTACCGCCACGGGCGAAACCTGCCCGCCGCGGTACATCCCGGCGAGTTCCGTCGCCGTCAGAAAGTGAAGCGAGGGCTTCGGCCTATCCACAGCCCGGTCCTCTGACCTCCTGCCGCGCAACCTGTTCCGGCAGCAGCCCGCGGGCAAACCCGTCGGGATCCGCCCGATGGCCTTCAACCAGTTGCCCGATCTCTTTCAGCACCCGCTCGCGGTCGTACAGTCCGTACCGGTAGATGTCGATGGGCCCGATCAGTTTCAGATAGAAATGATTGCCCGCGTCGTGTTCCTCCGCGCATGCGCTGGGCTTGTGTGCAACTTCCAGTTGCGCTTCAAACGCGTCCGCGAACGCCGCCAGCAGCGGTTCACTGCGCAGATCGGCCGGGATCTCGGGAAACCGGCTCACCAGTTCCTGAACCGTCATCCTCCTGCTCCTCTCCGTGTTCCGTTCCGGGTTCCCGAAGCAATTCATCGGGAATCCGTTTGCGCCCCTGATAACCCTCCATGGGGCCGTGATAATGCGTGACTGCCGGCTCATCGCTTCGCCAGCACAGAAGCACCTCCTCGCCGTCGATCACGGCGGGGAAATCAACGAGGCCGAGGTTGAAATTGGGATCTTTATACGAACAACCGATGCCCTCCAGTTCCTCGAAGAACTCATTCAACGACCCAATCAGCTTCCTGATCTCGGCATCGTCGGCCGCTGCAGGACCGAGTTCCCCGGCCAACTGCCTCAGCCGGCGTCCGGATGCCTGGATGTCGGCGACAATGCGCTTCACCAGCGGCAGCGTCCGATTGGCCTCCAGCGGCGTAAAATACCTGATTTCATCCATCGACTCCACCCCCGTGTCCAGAACCGTCGGGCGCCGCGACCGTATCCTAAGGGATGCGATCCCGCCTCCCGTCAGCTCCCGCCAAAAAATCGTCCAGCCGTATCAGCGCTCCCCCTTCGGCGGCAGACGCGTTCGCGCCCAGCACCGCGGCCAGACTGTTCAACGCCTGCGGGTACCCGTTTCTCAGTCCCGACGCGTCGCCCGAACCGATCGCGTGGACAAATTCACGCGCCTGGCTGGCGAACGGATTGTCCGCGCCGGGTGACTCGAAAACCGTCTCTCCGTTTTCCACAACCCTTTCCCCCGACCACTCCATCAGCGAATCGTCACCTACCACCAGCACCTCCCGCCTGGACGCGTTCACATTTGTCAGCACGCGCGAGGTGGTGACACTGGCCACGACGCCGCTTTCGAAGCGGTAATTCACATCGTACACATGGGGCAGGTTGATGGGATCGGGACCTTCACCGGGCTTCCGCCAAAAATAAAACGCGGAAACCTCCGTGATGTCGCCCAGGAAGAATCTGAGCAGATCCACCATATGAATCGTATTCTCGACAAACGATCCGCCGCAGAGTTCGAAACGGCTTGTCCCGTATCGAATGTGACCGCCGCTGTAAAGCAGTTGAACAAGCGCGTGTCTGGGCGTCCGTTCCGATACCCGGTCCCGCATGAACGTCGCGGATGCGTAATAACGA
>JAAXHE010000157.1 GCA_012271065.1 Candidatus Latescibacterota bacterium | reverse complement strand
ACTATCCTACGGCGCAAGCTCCTAGCTTGACCTCCCAAGCGTCCGAGGAGGGAAAAAACTGCCTGAATACCACGGGCACTGCTGCGCGCCCAGGCTGGCCCGAATGCGATAGATACCGGCCTTTCATCTAATGCGCGGGCCGACCGCATTGCCTAGACTCTGATATTGGGCGGAAAAGGATTTTCATCGGCCGTTTGCCGATCACAGTCATGTTCCGGTTCCGGAATGTCCGAATGACCGCATACGGAACAAGGTGTTCCGAATACCAACACGCGGGAACGGAACCGATACGACAGGCACTACGCATACCGCCCTTCAGGGAAGACCCGATCGTTCAACTTGAGAGCGGAGGCAAGTCATGTCCATGACAGATATTTCGTACCCATTTGCTACGCCCGGCGCAATCGCAAGAAATGACCGAGGTGCGTTCAGCATTTTCTTTCCGCTGCTTGCAACCTTACTACTGGCGGGAATCCCTGAAGTCACCGGCGCACAGGATGCCGAAGAAGATCAGGAGGTCGAGGAAATCGTTGTCGTAGCCGAGGGATCACAGGTTTCCCTGTCCGGCGCATATGCCGGCGGGCAAGTCGCGCGCGGCGGCCGCGTCGGAATATTCGGCAATCTCGACATGATGGATACGCCTTTTGCGGGCACCAGCTACACGGCGGAGTTCATACTGGATCAGCAAGCGAGAGGCGTCGCCGACGTACTGCTGAACGACCCGGTGGTGCGAGCCGCGCGCGGCTTCGGCAATTTCCAGGAAGTGTTCATCATCCGCGGATTCCCGGCCTTCTCCGACGACATGACCTACAACGGTATATACGGAATCCTTCCGCGCCAGTACGTCGCAACGGAGTTCCTGGAGCGGGTCGAGTTGTTCCGGGGAGCAAGCGCTTTCCTCAATGGCGCAGCCCCTGGCGGCAGCAGCCTCGGTGGCATCGTCAACCTCGTTCCCAAGCGTGCGCCCGACGAGGCGCTGACTCGGGTGACCCTCGGTTTCGAGAATGACGGGCACGGCTATGGAGCGCTGGACTTCGGCCGCAGGATCGGGCCGGAATCAAGGACCGGAATTCGGGTAAATCTGGCCTCGCGTAACGGCGAAACCTCCGTGGCGGGCCAGGATCGGGATCTGACGGCGATTTCCGTAGGACTCGATTACGAGAGCGATGGGCTGAGACTGGCGGCAGACATCGGCTTTCAGGACCACGTGATCGACGCTCCTAGACCCAGCGTAACCCCCTTCGGCGGCATTCCCGAACCTCCCGATGCGAAGGACAATTTCGCGCAGCCTTGGACCTATACCGATGAGCGGCAGTTGTTCGGCGTGGTCCGCGGAGAATACGACCTGACCGACAAAACGGCCGTCTGGCTGGCGGTGGGCGGGCGCAACGGCGAAGAGGCTAATGTCCTGAGCAATCCCAACGCGACACCCGACGGCAACACCTCCGCCTACCGGTTCGACAACGCTCGGGAGGACGACATTCTTTCCGCGGAGATCGGCTTCCGGGCGGATTTCACCACCGGAGGAGTGGGGCATCGCCTGACGGTGTCGGCCTCGAATTTCTCGATCGAATCCAAGAATGCGTACGGCTTCTCGAACTTTTTTGCCGGATTTGCCAGTAACCTGTATCGTCCGACAGACGTAATGCCGCCAGCCGCGGATTGGTTTGTGGGCGGTGTGCTTTCTGCGCCACACAAGACCTTCGAAACCAATACGGACAGCATTGCGGTCGCCGACATGCTGTCCTTCATGGATGACACCGTACTGGTCACCGTTGGCGCACGCCACCAGAATATCGAGAATCTTTCATTCGATTTCAATTCCGGCGCGGAGCTTTCCAGTTACGATGAAGGACGGCTTACACCCATGGCCGGCATCGTCATAAAGCGCGGCGAGACTATTTCGATTTACGCCAACTACATCGAGGGTCTGGTGCCCGGCGAAGTCGCGCCAGCCACCAGTGGCGGCAGTCCGGTTGGCAACGCGGGCGAGGTGTTCGAACCC
>JAAXHE010000163.1 GCA_012271065.1 Candidatus Latescibacterota bacterium | reverse complement strand
CATTACTCGCTTATTTAAGGTCTAGTCTCATAGCTATTCGACCCTCTGTCGTCTCCGGTTCCTAGCCAATAGCCGGGATTCCAAGGATGACCACATGTTCTCATACAATGCAAACGAGTTGGAAATGTTACAGACACTGCCGGGGATTTAGGCGTCGCTGGAAATACTTGGCAAGAATCTCTTCGAATGACTCCCGAATCGATAAAGCAAGATACAACGTCAGTAGGCAATAATAATTGGGGATTAATATTATAACCAAGAGTGACAACGGGCGGACTTATGCGCTTCTTTTTTTGTCGCTTTTTTCAAAGACAAAACCGGTGTTGACACCGGCCGGGGCGTCATATCGCCACGTGCATTCACCTGAGCAGTCAGTGACCTTCAGCGAGAATACGTCATCCAATTTACATCTGAGCCCCTTCTAATTCAGACGGGCCGGTGTATGATAATTCCTTAGCACTGCTTCGTCTACGCTTGCCAAGACTGTAGTAACTTAGGACAACTCCGATATAGGTTGGTGTCGTGAAGGCGGCGACTGTGTGCATCACTGTCGTTGGCACCATTCGGAGTCTTCCATAGTTGGTGAGGGAGGGAAAGTAACGACGACATTGTCGCCAAACGTATTTTTCGTGTGTTTGGACGCAGTGATCATCCCGTGTTTCTCTAACCGCGCCAAAGCCCGTTTGTAGTTCTTCTTCGTGAACGGGCGATTCACGTGATGTTGCGAATAAATATCGCACATCTTTAGTTTCTGCCCGGAGAATACCTGAAGTAACATTTGGCCTAAGTCGTCTAAGGGACGTTAAAACTCAAATAGAAACGGCTGGCGGCCATCAGCAGGATTGTATTCGAAACTCGCGACGCCTTGTTGACTCGCAGACGACTCGTTCGCCATAATTTCCTTCATTATTTCGTACCCCTTCATATGTTTACTTACAAAAATCAAATGGTGGCTTGTCCGCGAACCGCCATAATCCTTGAACGTAAATGGAAGGACAAATCTAGGCCCCAATGCTCGAATGGCATTACAGAGTTCCTCAACAATTGTCAACTCACGATCTTGCGGTGAAAGACACTCGAGCTTGGGACGCAAAATGTCGGCCCGTTCCTCTCCGAATAACGCGTTCATATGTTCCCGTACCGCATCATTATTCAACCCCATGTTAATTCGATTGTAGTTAAAGAAAAAGATACAGTCACATCCCCAATCCTTTAGTACGGAGTCGACCAGACGAAGCGAAAGTCCCTTGTATCCCCATGGGTCCACAAAAAACAACGTAGGAATCAGTTGCATTTGCTCGAACATTCTTACGATCTCGTCTCCAACCTCTTGGGTTTTGATTATCGGCTGGTATTTGAGAGTCTCTATGCCGGGCAGTTCACCAATTGCCCGCTTAAGTGATTTCGTATTGTTTTCGTCTTTGTCATTGAAGATCGTGACTAGGGATCTACGTAATGAATCATCTTGAATGGCCCTTTTTAGAACCAATAACGGCGTTGAAATTGTCCCGTCGGCATATCTCCCACGCCCAGCAAATAAGTCAATATACGCGATCTTTTTATTACGTTTATACCTGCCCTGAGTGCTAATCATGACCGTTGACCAAGCGTCGAAATACTTCGCCACAATGGTTGATTTTACATGCGACTGCTCTGTACTCACATCGAAAAAGGGCTCGTTTGTCATCTTGGCCTACACTTCGTGTTCACGTTCTTCGCTTGAGGTTTATTGGATCGGGTTTTTGGTTCCTGCGCGGCAACGAGAGAGGAAAATCCAACAAAAGCGTGTGATCGCTTTATCTAAGTCCAACTGTGAGCTGAACCGTTTATGGTAGGATACTCCATCCACTGCCTTCCATCCAGCGTATTCCCGCCGGCTTTGGGCGTTCGCCCGCCCCATTGCTTGAAGAAAAAAGCGACTTCCTGCGTCTCGCACTGATCCCGTAATTCTCGCACCCAATCCGCCTCAACCGGACGGGCTCCCGGGCCGCTTTCTCCACCTGCAATTACCCAGTGGATGTTTTTCAGATTCACCGTACCCACCGAGCCGAGCAGTGGCTCGAATGAGACAAAGCGGACCGATGCGTTGGTCTCTTTGAGATGCCTCAGCCGCGCAAGTGCCACGTCGTTTTCGATGGATACGCCGAGCCAGATATGTGATGGCGCATCCCCACACGGGTAGCGTTCCTGGATAAAACGGCGCATCAGCAAACTGCGCTTGGTGAGTACCTGGTAGAAATGCCAGTCGGCGCGTTCCATGGTGTCGAAGACACGATGGATGTACTCCGCGGGAATTTCCTTGTGGAAGAGATCGCTCATCGAATTGACGAAAATGAGTTGGGAACGGCGCCAACTCAGCAGTTGTTCCAGGCGCGCGGGTCGAAGGGTCAGATCGAAACCCGGCTCGAACGGATGCCCCTCAACGCCCCGAAAGCGCTCGGAAAGCCGCTCGGCGTAACAGTTGTCACAGCCCGCACTGACCTTTGTGCATCCCGTAACCGGATTCCAGGTGCCGTTCGTCCACTCAATGGCGCTATTGCGGGACATGGAAATTTCCCTTACGTACAACAAGAAACATGGATACACAGGATGAGCAGGATGAAAAACGCAACGACCCTGAGCCCCACCTATCCATCCGTATGAGAAACCCTCGACAACTCCCAGAACCGAATCAACAACAATCCGACGCTATCATCGTGTTGTCCCATCCGATCACAATTGGCGGGTTCTGGCACTTACTCTGTGTATGCTGTCCATCCATGAAAGTAATCTTCAGAAATCCTGAAATACTGCACATCAGTATAGTATTTTTCGAGCCTGCTGTCAAGGTGGGGATCGGTAGGATGCGAAAGAACGTAGAATACGGATATGCAGAATGGGCAGGATAAGTACCGGACGGGATACTACAGATTCTCGTCGAACCAGTCGAGGATGGCATTGCAGAGATGCTCGAATTTGGTGCGTTCCCACTCCGGCGTGAAATGGTCCGCCCCTTCATACTGAATCCACTCGACCTTCCGGCCGAGTCTGAGCAGGCCGCTGTAGACTTCGGCAGCCTGCCTGGCCGCGGCTGTATCCTCACTGCCATTGACCAGTAATACGGATGCCTGAACTCTATCCAGAAAGAACAACGGTGAATTGCGGACGTACGCCTCCGGATCGCCCCACGGCGGCTTCCCCAATCCACCCTGTCCACTTTCGAACCAGAACCAGCTGCCACGGCCGTAAAGACTCGACAGGTTCGCAATCGGCGCGTTAGAGACGGCAGCCCGGAACAGGTTCGACCGCGTGATCAGCGCCAGGACGGAGTAAGCGCCATAGCTGTGACCGTAGAGCCCGATTCGTTTCGGATCTATAATCCTTCGATCGATCAAGTGCTCAATCACAGGCGTTGTCCTGTCTACAATCTGATTCATCGGGTCTCCGTCTGAGAGCTCAGTATCGGGGTACACCACAGCATATCCACGGTGAGCCAGAAAGTGGGCATTGTCTTCGGATACCGACCACGTAAATCCGAATCGGTTAATGTCTTCCGAGTATGAGTAGTCACCGTAGACCACGGCGATTGCGGGAAGAGGATGCCTGCCATCGTAACCAGGAGGCAGCATCAGGGCCGCCTTGAAACTCTGTCCGCCATTCTTAAATTCAACAAGCTCCGGCGTGCCGAATTCAACGGAATCGATGGAAGACAGCGGCTTGTATATGCGATTGATCCCGCCACCTCTGCTTACCTTGATGACTTCAGGAGGTTTTATCGCAGACTCCCTGGCAATGAATATCTTATCCCCATCGCTGGTCGCCTCGTTGAGCAGCGTGCACGGCTGGATTGCACCATTTATCTTGAGCTTTTCTTGGAAAACTCCGCTTTCAAGATCAAGTTCAGCTATTTGAAGTGTCTGATCTTTTCCGGTCACTGCAAGGGGCACCTTTGCCGAACTCAACACGGGTGTCTCTTGTGGGAGAAGCCAGGTGGATACAGTGTAATCGTCAGGTACCGTTACCTTCCGTTGACATTCCCCGGATGTCCCAAAAATCCGGATGCCATCAGGTACAAGTAGATATACGGCCCTCGAATCCGGACGCCACCTCGGAGGCGGTTCATAGAAGGCATCGACTTTCCTGACGTAAACGCCGCTCTCGCCTGTTAAATCAACCGGACCGCTCCCTCCGTCCTTCCCAACCACAAACGGATGGCCGGAGTTCTCACCTCCCCAAGTCATATAGCACAGTCGCGTTCCATCCGGCGACCAGCTGAACGCGGTCGTGTACGACTGGCCGATCCCGCCCGCGACACATACGTGCTTTCCGTCGGCGACGTCGACAACCATCAGATCGCACATGTTCTTCCCCGATACCTCGTCGTGTTCGCTTAGACGAAGACAGGCAACGTGCGATCCATCGGGCGACGGCCGCCAACACCTGAGCAACCAATCTTCGGCCAGCAGTGCAACTTCCCCCGAACGCACGTCTACGGATACCAGGTTCGCGCGTTTCTCTGTTTCTTCGACCGGGACGACGCCCGACGCGTTAGACGTTCGTCGCCGAATGCCACTGTCATCGGGTTTGCCAACCATAACATCCGGCTTGCCGGGATCCATCTTCATCAGAATCCGTCGTCCGTCGTCAGTCCATCTGGGAACCTCAAAAGCATAGTCGCCAACATATTTTGCGTTGTAGTGTACTCTCATGTCCGAAGTGCGCCTGTCCCATATCGCCAAGCACGCGGGGTTGTCGTTTTCCTGAAGAAAGGCTGCAAGATAACGACCGTCAGAGGACCATTGCGACCCCCAGGACACGTTTGTTTCACCGAATGGATTGACGAAACTCAAGTCCTCGGTGTTGACCACCACGACCGCAGGCCGCATGACTTCCTGCGGAACATTGGTAGATTCTCCCGATCTCAATACCGTTGGGTTGCTGCCGACGGACACCATCGTAAGACCCAGAAGACGCCCATCCGGGCTCAGATCGAATGGTATACGTGCAGCGGGCACCTTCAACTGAAGTAGATGATCTACGGTGAAGCGCTCCATCGCGTTTCTCGTTTGTAGTAATTTGAACGTTCGCATGGGATTGAACGCAGCAAATTTACCGGCTTTTCGGAAAAAAGGAAAGACGCAATGGGTCTTACCCTGAATAATTCACAAAAACTGAGGAATCCGTATAGATACGGGGTTTTTCAGTTTTGACCTCAAAACAAAGTTTTTCGGCTCATTTTCGATAAACCATTTTTCTACAACAGGTTATACGAAATTCACCGAAATTCATGAATAATCCAGGTTACAACAACACAACCTCGCAAAACGGTTTCATGTTTCATCATGCTGCCAGCTAACGAAAGGCGTCGAAACCCCCCACCGCATCTGCCGTCGCGGGTCCCTTCGACAGGCTCAGGACAGGCCTCAGGGGCCGGCTTGGCTTCTGCGACTCCTCCTCATGGGGGAGTAATTGGACCGTCGAACGGGCTCCGGCGTTCACGCTCACCCATTTTGTTTCAGACAAGCTTTGCGAAACTGGCTCTTGCGTCTTTATCCTGCCCATCCGTTCTATCCTGCCCATCCTGTGCATCCTGTGCATCCATGTGAGTCTTGTTTGGTGTTCCCGCACCCGCCCGGGTCGCGATCCGATGATTCGGGTTGACAGGGTGTCATCCCCGCCGTAATTTGCCATCCGTCCCGCCATTTTTTAAAAACTCCCGTGTCCCCGCGTTGCGCCGGTCTGACTGACGTACAGCGCCGGGATCAACTCATTTGGAGACGCCATGATCCGACTCGCCACCTTTCAATCCGACGTGACGCCGCCGCTCGGGCATCCGCTCTGCGCGGGATGGTATCCGCCAGCCAAAGGCATATTGGACCCGCTGGCTGCCCTCGGGCTGGTGATCGTACCGGACGACCAATCGCCCATGGTCATGTGCGCGCTGGACTGGTCCGAACTGAGCAACGGCGATTACGACCGCTGGCGCGAAGAAATCGCCGCGGCCGTGGGAACAGATGCCGACCGGGTGGCCGTGCATTGCACCCACGCGCACGACACTCCCTGGCCCGACCGCGATGCCCAGGACGTTCTCGACGCCCACGGCCATCCGGATGTCATCATGGCCGGAGACTGGGCAGAAAGCGTTCGCACGCAGGCGGCAGAGGCAGCAGGCGAAGCCATGAACAGACTGCAGCCCTGCACGCATATCTCAACAGGCGAAGCCAGGGTCGACCGGATCGCCTCCAACAGGCGAGTGATGGGACCGGACGGCAAGGTGGCCCACGTGCGCTGGACCAAGACGCCCGACCCGGAGGTGCGGGCCGCGCCCGAAGGCGTCATCGACCCCATACTCAAGACGATCGGCTATTACAATCAGGATAAGCCGCTTGCCCTCGTTCACTACTATGCCACACATCCAACCAGCATGGATGGCACGGGGCTGGTGACGCCTGAATTCGTCGGCCTGGCCCGCAACCGCCGCACGGAGGAGAGTGGAATTCCGCACATCTACTTCACAGGTTGCGCGGGCAACGTCACCGCGGGCAAGTACAACGACGGCGTGGCCGACAACCGCGAATTGTTCACCGAGCGCATCCACACGGCCATGCTGCAAGCGGAGCAGGCCAGTACGCGTCAGCCCCTGGAACAGGTTGCCTGGACCGTAGAGCCCGTGCGGCTGCCGCCTCGGGAGGACCTGGACGAGGAGGAACTGCTGGCGAAGATTGCGTCGGTACGAAGAGGGACCAAGGTTCACAGCAAACACGCCCTCATGCTGACGTACGTGCGCCGCCGCGAGCGTCCCATTCCCTTTACCTGCATGCATCTCAACGACGGGGTGGCGGTGGTCAATCTGCCGGGCGAGATCTTTATCGAATACCAGTTGCACGCGCAGGCGAGCCGCCCGGACGCCTTTGTCGCCGTTGCTGGATACGGAGATCTTGGGACGGGGTACATCACCATGAAAACTTCCTTTGACGAGGGGGGATACGAGCCCACAGACGCCTTTGTGTCCGGTAAGTCTGAGAAAATCGTCCGCGCCGCCATTGACAGGGTCCTGCAAGCCGGTTGAAAACCGACCGCGTTCAACGCGCATCTTGAAAGCCGGAGACATGGATATACAGAATGGACAGGCGGAAGATTCCGCGGCCATCGACAGAGCCTGGACGGACGCCGCCGCGGGCGAGACGGTTCCCGGCGAAGTTGTACGGGGTATACTGGATGGTGGATCGCCCTTGCGCGTGTGGCGCAAATACCGCGGGTTGACGCTGGCCTCGCTGGCCAGGTCGGTTGGCGTTTCAAGGGGGTATCTGTCACAGATCGAGAACGGGCACAAATCCGGAACGCTCGGCCTTTTTCGCAGACTCTCAGGCGCGCTTGACGTGTCGATGGACCAGTTGGTCGAACCGGTGTCGGACACGGTCACAGATCGGGATGGGTCCGAGGCGACAGGCTCTTCTTCTGTCATTTTACCGACAGAAGGACAATGATGCCGGCAGACAGGAGTGTCTGCCCCACCTGCAAACCGGCTTCCTGACCGGGACGGTTTTTGCCATAGAAACAAGACAGGAGCAGCGGTGTTGCGACAAATCATCCACGGTGCGTTTGTGTTCGCGATGGCGTTTCTCCTGATGGGCCCGTTTTCGCACGCCATGGTGGGAGAGTCGGGCTGGCTCCACGCGATGGGATTGGGTCTCGGATGGGGGATGGCGCTGGGGTTGATCGTGGGCATGAGCAGCGACATCAGCACGGGTATTGGCATGGTACTGGGCCTCGGCGCCGGGGCCGGAGTCTACTGGGGCCCATTCGACGGGGTAATAATCGGGTTTGTCGCCGCCATCCCGGCGGCTATGGGGGTGGGCCTGGTGTCGGTGCTGCTGGACTGGAGTCTCGGAGCCGGGCTCTTCTGGGGGCTGGCGCTCGGCGTCAGCGCCGTATTGCTCGTATTGCTGGAGGGCGGATGGGTGGTTTTTGCCGCAGCCGCCGCGGGATGCATAACGGGCCTTGGCGCGCGGGTTCTGCTGAGGCTGTGGTCGACCCGGCCCGTGTAAAAGAAGAATATTCTCAGGTATTATCGGGCCCGCAATCCACGTTGAGGAAATATCGCCGTGCGCGCATGCGTTCTTTATCGCCGGCAATCGGTCAGTCGCCCCCATATCGGGAAACCGGAACCACATGAACCTGTCAGGAGGACAGGATGCGACCGCTGATCGTTTTGTTCACCCACTTCTTCATCGTCTCCATATTGGCCGTAACTGTGCAGGCGGAAGAAGCCAAACCCGATACCTCAGCGGCGGACACCGCGAAGGTCAAGGTCAAAGAGGCCAAAGCGGACACGACCGCCAAGAAGGACAAGAAGAAGAAAAAGAAGACCTTCGAGGAAGTCACGAAGGACTTCGAGGTCGTCCCGGGCCTATTTACGTTTTACCGGAAAGACGACGAAGCCAAAGTCTACATGGAAATCAGGCCCAGGCAGTTCGACAGGCTCTTTCTTTGCGCCGTCACCCGCGAGGCGGCCGACGGTTATTTCTTCGACGCCACGGCCCTGATTCCCAGCTTTATGAACTACGGCTTTCCCTTCGTTCTCAAACGCGTTGGAAAGAACGTGCAGTTCCTGCATAAGAACGTCTACTTCCGGGCGGATGAAAACGCCCCGATCGCGGGCGCGTTGGAGCGCAGCGTCACCAATTCCATCCTCAGCGTCGCGAAAATCGTGGACAGCAAGCCTCACCCCGAAAGGAAAAGCATCCTCGTGGATGCAAACGGCTTCTTCCTGCAGGACCTGGCAATGGTGGCGGCCGCGTTCAGAGACCGCAAGGTGAAGTACCGCTTCGACAGCAAGAACAGCTACTTCGGTAGGGTGAAGTCCTTTCCGCTGAACACCGAGATCGAAGTCGTCCTGCACTTCAACACGTCCAACCCCGAATTCCAGGCGTACACCTTCCCCGACCCCCGCAGCTTTCAGCACGTCTATCACTTCAGCCTTTCGACCCTGCCCCGGACGAGCTATCGACCCCGGCTGGGGGACGACCGGGTGGGCCACTTCCTCACCATGTACCAGGATTACAATACAGTAGAGAAAGAGACGCCTTACACACGTTACGTGGAGCGGTGGCACCTGGAGAAGGAGAATCCCCGGGCACGGCTCTCGAAACCCAAAGAGCCAATCGTCTTCTGGCTGGAGAAGACAGTACCCGTGAAGTACAGGAAGGCCCTCCGGAAGGGCTTGCTAATGTGGAATGAAGCCTTCGAGCGCATCGGCTTCAAGGACGCGATCGTCGTAAAGCAGCAACCGGACGACGCGGATTGGGATGCCGCCGACGCGAGCTACAACATGGTCCGCTGGTTTGTGAATCCACGAAGGGTATACGCCCAGGGGCCTTCACGCGCCAATCCGCTCACCGGCGAGCTGTTCCACGCGAGCATTCGTTTCAGCGCCGATTTTCCGCGGTCGCTGTTCAGGGAATACGAGGAATTCGCGGGTCCCTTGTCCGAAGCCGGCGGCCCGTTTCCGGAGCAGGAACGGACGAGGGACTATTCGCGGGGCTTCTGCGACTACGCGGAGGGTGCTGCTCACCAGGCTGCTTTTACCGGAAATCTGCTGGCTGCGAGAGGTCAAATCGACCCGGCCGGCGAGGGCGGCCAGAAATTCATCAATGACTATCTGACCATGATCGCCGCGCACGAAATGGGGCACACCCTGGGACTGCGCCACAACTTCCGCGCCAGCACCCTGCATCCCACCCACCGCCTCCAGGACAAGGAGGCGGTCAAGGACGTGTCCAGTTCGGTAATGGATTACCTGCCTGCAAATATCGCGCCCGAGGGAGAAGCGCAGGGCCACTACTTTCCCACCACACTGGGCCCCTACGACCTGTGGGCGATCGAGTACGCGTACAAGACCATCGACGCCGACAGCCCGGAGGGGGAACGGGAGGAACTGGACAAGATCGCCGCAAAGGTCGCCGACCCCAGGGTCGCCTACGGTACGGATGAAGACGCCTTTGGCGCGCCCCGTGGCATCGATCCCTCCGTCAATCAATGGGACTTGGGCGCCGATCCGCTGGCCTACCACCGGAATCGCATTGGACTTGCAAAAGAGCTCTGGCGCAAGATGGAGGGAGAGTTCGAGGTTCCGGGCAGGCGCTACCAGAAGCTGCGGAGGGTGTTCGGCCAGGGACTCACGGAGTACTTTCTTGCGGCGCGCAACGTAACGAAATACATCGGCGGCATCCATCACCGGCGCGACCACGTGGGCGACCCCGGAAACCGGCTTCCGTTCGAACCGGTCAAGGCAGCCAGGCAACGGGAGGCGTTCGGATTCCTCAAGACGCACGTATTCGGTCCGGATGCCTTTGACTTTCCCCCCGGACTGATGCGTAAACTCGCCCCCGAACGCCTCTGGGGCTTCACCGGCGTGATCTGGCGCATGCAGCGGCTTGATTATCCGATCCACAGCCGGATACTGAGCATCCAACGCGGTCCCCTCAGCGCGCTGTATCATCCGCTGCTGCTTGGACGGCTGCAGGACATGGAACTCTGGGCGGGCGAAGACACATTCGACATGCCGGAACTCTTCGACGGCCTGCGGGAAGCCATCTGGACGGAGCTGGAAACCCCTGTCAACATCAACAGCTTCCGGAGAAACCTTCAGCGCCTGCACCTGGACCACGTCGTGGCCCTGGTCGTGAAGCCGGCCCGCGACGCCCCGGCCGACGCCACCTCACTGGCCCGCGCCGATTTGGCGACCCTGGCAACCGCCATCGGGAACGCCCTTACCGCCACGGGCCTGGACCGCCAGACCCGCGCCCACCTGGAGGAGAGCGTCACCCGCATCGATGCCGCTCTCAAGGCGGGCGTGCAACGTCACATAGGCGGATAGGAGTCCACACGACAGCAATGGCACAACGACTTTAACACATGCCGATCAACGGAGCGATTATGCCCGGACCTTCTGACATCCGCATCCGCAACGTCGAACTCGACTTCGAGGCATACCCCTACCGCACCCCGCTCAAGTTCGGCGGTGTGGTCACGACGCACTGCAAACTGATGAACGTAACCGTCGACGTCGAAAACGGCGCCGGCGTGCGGGCATCCGGGTTCGGCTCCATGCCCCTCGGGAATGCCTGGTCCTTTCCCTCCCGGACCGTCGGCTTCGATGAGTCCATGCAGGCGATGGTCCGTCTCGGCGAACGCATGGTCGCCTGCACTCGCACCTACCGGGACCGTTGGCATCCGATCGACATCATGGCCGAACTGGAATCCCTGTTTCTCGATCTCGCCGAGGAAACCGGCGCGGAACTGAACCTGGCGGAGCCCATACCGAAACTCTGTACATTGGTCACCGCAAGTCCGATCGACGCCGCGCTGCACGATGCCTACGGCAAGGTCAACCGGATCAACGCGTACGACGGTCTCTCTGCGGAATGGATGAACCACGATCTCGCCAGATATCTGAACGATGACTTCAAAGGCGAACACCTGGACCGTTACACCCTGCGCGAACCCAAACCCCGGATGCCGCTCTACCATCTCGTTGGCGCCCTCGATCCACTCTCAGACGCGGACATCGATCAACGGCTCGACGACGGCCTGCCTGAAACCCTGCCGGAGTGGATCCGCGCTGACGGCCTGACCCACCTCAAAGTCAAACTCAACGGAGATGATCTGGCCTGGGACGTGGACCGCGTATGCGGCATTCACGCCGTCACTGCCCGGACACAGGCCGAACGCGGCGTTTCGGACTGGGCATATTCGCTCGACTTCAACGAACAATGCCGCGACGTGGGCTACCTGCTGGACTTTCTCGCGCAAATCCGGGAAAAGAGCGGCGGCGCCTTCGAGCGCGTGGCCTACATCGAACAGCCTACGGCCCGCAACCTGCGTGCGAACCCGGAGAACAGGATGCACGAAGCCGCGGGAATCCGGCCCGTGGTGATCGACGAGTCCCTGGAGGATTTCGAGAGCCTGCTGCTCGCCCGTGACCTGGGCTATTCCGGCGTCGCGCTCAAGACTTGCAAGGGTCAGTCACAGGCCCTGCTCATGGGCGCCGCGGCGGAGAAATACGGCATGTTCCTCTGCGTGCAGGACCTCACCTGCCCGGGGGCCTCGTTTCTGCACTCCGCCGGCCTCGCCGCGCGGGTGCCCGCGGTGACGGCCATCGAGGGAAACGCACGGCAATACTGCCCGGGCGCCAACGGCGACTGGGCGGACCGATATCCCTCGGTCTTCAATATAACTGACGGCACGGTGGATACATCCGGCCTTACGGGAATCGGACTCGGACATTGACGCGCCCATTGCGCGGCCATCCGACGCGAAGGAGCGTATCATGAAGGCCAGACAGCTTGTATTTCCGGAAAGAATGAAGGTCGAACCCGTCGACGTCGTTATCAGTGACACTCCGGGGCCCGGCGAAGTCCTGGTCGAAAACCAGTACGGCCTGATCAGCCCCGGCACCGAACTGGCGATGTTTACGCAGACACACGTGGGCTTTACGCGGGAGGACTTCGGCTATGCCAGTTTTCCTTTCCACCCCGGTTACGCATCGGTGGGCCGTGTACTCCTCACGGGGCGGGACGTGGATGCGGTGCGCGAAGGCGATCTGGTTTACGTGAGGGGGAAGCACGCCTCGCATGCCCTCGTGCCCGCCGGCCGGTCTCTGTTGAGACTGCCTGAAGATATGTCGCTTCAACATGCGCCGTTTGCGGTTATCGCGAAGATCGCGCTCACCGCGGTCCGCCTTTCAGACGTCCGGCTCGGCCACACCGTTGCCGTTTTCGGTCAGGGCCTGGTGGGCAATCTCGCCGCGCAGCTGATGATTCTCTCAGGCGCCCGCCTGGTCATCGGCATAGACGCGGTTCCGGAGCGGCTTGCCATTTCCAGAACCTGCGGCATCGACGCCTGCGTCAATCCGGAAGCGGAGGACCTGGCGGAACGTGTCAACGACATCACGAACGGAGACGGCTGTCAGATCGTCGTCGAGGCAACGGGCAACCCGAAGGCCGCCCCGCCGGCGATCAGAACCGCGTCGCAGATGGGACAGGTTGTCCTTCTGGGCAGCCCGCGCGGCAGCGCCGAGATCGACCTGTATTTCGACCTTCACCGCACCGGCGTGTCCGTTATTGGCGCGCACGGTTCCAGGCAGCCCGACGCGTCGCAATTCGGAGATCCGGACCCCGACGAACTCATGCTGGACTATATCGCCCGCGAACGCCTGAAAGTCGCCCCGCTGCTTACCCACGTCCTGCCAGCCTCGCAGGCCGACGCGGCATACCGCGGACTCCTCAATGAAAAAGGCGCCTTCCTCGGCGTCCTCCTTGACCTTACCCGCTGGGAGTAGCGCGCGCATGCGAATCGTCCGCGCCGATCTCGAAATGCAGCGTCAACCCTTCGCGAGGCCGTTCGCGTTCAAGGGCGCCGCCTTCCACGAAAAGTGGAATCTGATCGTGCGCCTGACAGACGAAGACGGTACCGAAGCCGTGGGCGTGGGCGGCACCGCCGTACTTTGGTCCGATCCCGACGTGTTTTCAAACCAGACCGAAGTCGGCGGCAATCTGCTCATGGCCGCGCTCTTGGAATTCGCGCTTCAGCATGCGGTGGACCGGGAGTTCCCGGACCCGCCCGCGATGTTGTCGGAACTCCTGCCGCACGTGCACGACTACGGCAAGACCGTCACCCGGAACCGCGGTCTGCGACTCACGTTTTCTCTGATCGCCCTTGTCGCCCTGGACAACGCCGCGTGGATGCTTCATGCGAAGCGTAACGGGATCGCCACGTTCGACAACCTCATTCCCGTTGGGTACCGACCCTTTTTTGCGAACCGCCAGTCCCATCTCGGCCTTGCCCCTGCCGCAGGCTATGGGATGCCCGTCGATGAACTGCGGGCCATTTTGGACAAGGGCGTCTACATCCTGAAGATCAAGATCGGCCAACCCGGCACCGAAGCTGACATGGTCCGGAAGGACATCGAGTGGCTCGACCGCATCCATCGTGTTAGCTCGCGATACAGTACGCCGATGACGGATTCGGGAAAAATCCTCTACTATCTGGACGCGAACGCACGTTACGCGAAAAAAGAAACCCTGGCTCGCCTGCTGGACCACGCGCTCAAGACCGGAATACACGAACACATCGTCCTCATCGAAGAGCCCTTTCGGAATCCCGATGAATTCGACGTGGGCGACCTGCCGGCCAGGTTCGCGGCAGACGAGAGCGTACAGACGGTGGAGGACGTGGGCACGCGGGCAAGCCAGGGGTACGGGGCTATCGCCATCAAGCCCGCCGGCAAGACCCTTTCGCTCGCCTTTCGGATGGTGCGCGCCGCGGCGGAAGCCGGCGTACCGTGTTTCGTGGCCGACAACGGGTGCATTCCCCTCCTGGTGGAGTGGAACAAGAACGTCGCGGCCCGCCTGCCGGCATTCCCGGGTATCCGGGGCGGACTGATCGAATCCAACGGGCCGGAGAACTACGGAAACTGGGCTGGCCTGATTGCCGCGTACCCCATCCCGGACGCGCCATGGCTCACGCCCGGATCGGGCGCATTTGTCCTGGACGAGGACTACTACCGGGAAAGCGGCGGTATATTCCTCGATCCCGTACCCTACTCCGGGATGTTCCGTACCAAGACCTGATTCACGCTTCCTTCGTCGGATTCAACGGGCTGCTGAACCGGTCGGATATCAACCATCGACTTGGAAGCTGTCTTAAAATTCCCAGCGGT
>JAAXHE010000102.1 GCA_012271065.1 Candidatus Latescibacterota bacterium | reverse complement strand
GCGCTTTAGCCGTCATAGGGTACTAGGGAATCTGACGTCGAAATCGATAAGCGCGTCGATGGTTACGATTGGAGGCAGGCTATGGAAATAATGGTCACGAAGTCATATCTTGACATGGCTCGCTGCTTCGATGGCGCCCAAGTCTGTCGCGATTCCAATGAAGTCTCGGAAAATTCGGTGTTTACTCAGGAGTTCGCGATGGTGAGCTGTGTATACATCTATAGCTATCTGGCAATTACGGCATTCGTAAGTGAGCAACTTTACGAGATTTGGAGGAAACCGAGCAACAAGCTAAGGGAGAAGTACTCCAGTTTCGAAGATTTCAAAGATCTAATGTGGTCAAAATTCCGAGACATGAATCGCGCACTAAAGGAGCTCGCACAGTCAAATTGCATCACGCCCATCCATGAAGCAAAGCCCAAATTATGGCACGAATTGAATACGTTCATGCGAGAATACCGAAACTATTTCGCGCATCCTGATCCCGAGAGTTTTCGGAAATTCGTAACTGAGATTAGCGGTCATGATTTGAACTTGGGTCCGAGGGTTGCGACTGAGATTATCAGGTACTTCTACACCGCAACGGAAACACCTGTTCCTGGCTGGGCTTTCAGAGCGAGGGACTCTCGTCCCGAAAATTATAATCGTCGGCACATAGCGAGATTTTTTCACGACAATCAGTCGCGTGTTTGAATTATGGGCTGGTTGTCGGAGGATTGAAGGGGTTCTGCATCGTGTATTTGTCCTATTTTGACGAATCGGGTGACGACGGAAATCCTGGATCGTCACTTCTCTACGTTCAGACTGCAGTTTATATACATTATCAACACTGGAATGACACATTCGAAGCTCTCTACGAATTCCGTAGGCGGCTGAAGACCGACTATGGATTGCCGATTCGACTCGAAATACACGTCAAGCCTTTTCTGCTTAACAAACGTCCGTATCAACGGCTTAAAATACCGGAAAGAACGAGGGTGAAGATTATCGACGAATTCTGCGAAGTTCTCGCGACTTTACCTCTGAAGACTTTGAATGTGGTAATCGACAAGGACAAGATCATCTCGCCTGCACACTATGACATCTTGGAAAAAGCTATGGAGTACACAATTCAAAGGCTTGAGAATGACCTAAACAAAAACGACCCCTCGTCCAGCTTTCTGATCATCACAGACGAAGGAAGAGTCGGCAAGATGCGCCGAATCGCCAGAAAAGTGCGGCGCATGAACTTCATTCCATCGCGATTTCAGCCTGGTACGTACCTCGACGCCAGGATCACAAAACTCATTGAAGATCCGCTACCCAAGAGCTCAAATCAGTCGTACTTTATCCAGGCAAGTGACTTTATCGCCACCGTCACCTATTATTATCAGCTACACAAATCGGGAAACCTGTCTTTCCCTAGGAGGTTTCCCAAGTCAGTCAACTCGACCAAGATCGAAGGATGGATGAATTCTCTGTTGCCGATCCTTAACACACAGGCATCTTACTCCGATCGGTTCGGCGTTGTGTGCTATCCGAAATAGGAATCGCCCCCGGTTTGACCCGGGGGCGATTCTCACCACCTAGGCGCATTCGCGCTTTCAGTGGTTCGACAAAACTTAGCGTTAATCGACGATCATGTCAAGCCAAAACGACAGCAATTCTTACGTTTGATTCAATAATCGGTCGCGATGTATCGGCTTGTCTTTAGCTATTGATTGACGACACAACCGTGGCTGCTGGTATTGAAATCTCCCATTCCGCATCAGCCGTCGCCCGCCCTTTGACACGCTTCGACAGGCTCACGGCAAGTGCTCAGGGAACCGGCGCGGCATCTACGTATAGCCATGCGGCGTCAAGTCAGAACATGGTTGGACTCATAGTAGAAAAGGTCTACGTCAATTTGACGTAAACCTTTGTTTTTATTGGTCGGGGAGGCGGGATTCGAACCCGCGACCCCCTGCTCCCAAAGCAGGTGCTCTGCCGGACTGAGCCACTCCCCGACATATCATGACAGGACATTTCGTCTCTTCGGAATATCCACAAAACCGTTTCCGCGAGCAAGGAAAAAGGTGAATCAGGTTTATAGGCCCCGGTTATCTTCGACCTATCCCGGTACACACCTGGCAGGTCCGGAAACCTCAAACCGACAGCCCGATCGACCGACCTTAAACGAAGTCCATAGCGGCTGCCGAGGTCCATGGATTTCACTTGCCGCGAGTGCCCGTGCAAGGTACTTTGACCAGCGGATAGTTGTTACCGATTTGGCTTGGAATTTTGACCCTTTCCTGATCCTATGCCCGACAAACCGGTACTCATCATCGACGGCCATCTGGATATGGCCTTTAATGCGCTCTTCTACCGGCGCGACCTCACACAGCCGGTACATGTACTGCGCGAACGTGAAGACGTCGTTCGCGCCGACCTATCGACCCATAAGGACTCGCTGGAACGACGTGCTGGCCTGGAGGACAAGCGCTACACGGTGACCGTAACCCTGCCAGAGATGCGAGAGGGCCACGTCGGCATCATGCTCTCCACCATCATGGCGCGCGTTCAGGCCCCCTCCATCGACTCCCACAACTCCGTTCGCGCCCAGTCGGTCGCATACGCAAGGGGCCAGAGCCACCTCCACTACTACAACGCCCTCGCCCGCCGGGGTGAAATCACGTTCATCAAAGACACCGGCGACCTGGATGAATGTGTCGCATCGTGGGAGCATCCAACGGATACCACGCCGATCGGCCTGATTCTGACCGCCGAAAGCGCCGACCCCATCCTGGGTCCCGACCAGGTGGGGGAATGGTGGGACGCCGGACTGCGCTCCGTATCCATTACCCACTTCGGGGCCAATACCTACGGCCACGGGACCGGCACGGTCGGAGGGCTCTATCCCCCCGCATATCCCCTGATGGACGCCTTTAAAGATGTGGGCATGGTCATCGACCTCACCCACGCGTCGGACCTCACGTTCTGGCAGATCCTGGACTATTGGGACGGACCGGTCCACGCCAGCCACTGCAACTGCCGGGCGCTCCTTCGCGGCCAGAGGCACCTGAGCGACGAGATGATCGGGGCCATTGTCGAACGCGGCGGCGTCATCGGAGTCGTCTTCGCAGAACAGATGCTCAGCCCCTCCTGGGACTGGGACGATCCTTCAACGCATTACACCACCGCCACGCGGCCGATGAAGGCCGTTGTCGAACACATCGACCACATCTGCCAGCTCACGGGCAACAGCCGTCACGTGGCCATCGGCACGGATCTGGACGGTGGATTCGGACTGGAACTCTCCCCCACGGACTACAACACGATCGCCGACCTCCAGCGGTTTCCCGCCATCCTGGAAGCGCACGGATATAATTCTGAAGACATCGACAACGTCTGTCATGGAAATCTGGTCAGGTTCTTCAAAGAGTGGTGGGCCTGACGCCAGCAGCCGTACGTCCTGCCCGTTTCTTGCAGCCCTACGGGCCGATTACATCAGGGGTTTCGAATGTCTGACCGTCCGTACCTGATCGCAGACAGCCACCTTGACCTCGGTTTCAGCGCCATTCAGGTCAACCGGGACCTCACGCAGCCGGCCGCGAACGTCCGCGTCCACGACGCCGAACCCGTCATGCGCAGTTTCGGCAGCTGTACCGTGACCTTCCCAGAACTCCGCCGGGGTAACGTGGGCATCATATTCGGCACGATGATGTCCCGAACCGACCCCAACGACCGTTGGACCCGCACGGGCATGTATTGCCAGGACCAGTGCCACGGCGTGGGAAGGGGCCACCTGGCATATTATCAGGCGATGGAACGCGAAGGCGTCATTCGCTTCATCCGCAATTCCCGGGACCTGGACGAGACGGTCACCGCGTGGGAAAACCCCGCTCCGGACACGCCTATCGGCCTGGTGGTGGCCATGGAAAGCGCGGACCCCATCCTGGACCCGTCCCAGGTTCCCGAGTGGTACGATCTGGGGCTCCGCATGGTGAGCATTTCACACTACGGCGTCAGTTCCTACTGCCACGGCACGGGCACCGAAGGCGGCCTCCTGGAACGCGGAAAGCCACTGCTCGACGCATTGAAGGAAGCGGGAATTATCGTCGACCTCACCCACACCACGGACCGGGCCTTCTGGGAAATCCTGGACGTCTACGACGGCCCGGTGGCCGCCTCACACCACAATTGCCGGGCACTCACCCCCGGACAGCGCCAGCTGACCGACGAGATGATCGCGGCCATCGTGGAACGGGGCGGCGTGATCGGCGCCGCGTTCGATGCCTGGATGCTGGATCCGGACTGGAATCGTGAGATTCCCTGCTGGGCCCAGAGTACAAAGGCCACCCTCGAAACCGTTGCCGATCACATCGACCACGTCTGCCAACTGGCCGGCAACGCACGGCATGCCGGCATCGGAACGGATCTGGACGGCGGGTTCGGACAGGAACAGGCCCCGCGCGACCTCAACACGATTGCTGATCTTCAGAACCTGGTCGGCATCCTCCAGCGCCGCGGCTACACTGAACCCGACGTTCGCAACATCCTCTCCGGCAATTGGGTCCGTTTCCTCAAGGAAGTGTGGGGGTAGAAGATCCGTTGAGCGCAAGATGGAAGAAACGCGAGGGGTCGGGACCGCGGCCTCGAGTCCATTCAATTTCCCATCACTGCCATTGAAGGACGCCCAGGCATGTCCGAGACGGTCGATTCGACGTCATCCTCGCAGAGCCAGTCGCCGGATCGCGCGGCTCGCAAGGCGGGATTTCTCTTGCTTCTTACCGTAATTTTCACGGTTGCGCTCATCTACACGCGGGTCGCCGCCGACGCCGACCAGCCAACGCTGCTCGAGTCGCTGGCAGCCATTTCACGGCGTCCGGCCATGTACATCCTTTCAGGAGTAGCCCGGCTGTTGTCCGGCATTGCGCTCCTTGGTGCAGGCTTGCTCCTGTTGCAAACCTGGATCATTCGAGGAGGCTGGGCGACATCGGCCGTCCCCTGCCTGTTCGCGTTATCGGGCGCGCTCACCGCGGTATCGGGAGGGGTCGCAGTCCTGATCGCCATGCATCCCGCGCTCGAAGCCGTATCAGTCGGCGGGGCCTCACCTGTTCCCGGCATGTCCGCGCTCGAGTCGATGTCGGGCCTGCGCTGGCTCACTGGCGCGGGGGGATTCGCCGCATCTGGGCTCGCCCTGGTCGTGGCTTCCAGGTATCAGTGGAAAGTGGGCGGCGCGCTGCGTAAGGTGGCGCCCATATCGGCAGTACTCGGCGCCGCGATGCTATTCATCTGGTTTGACAGCGCGGCGGCTTTCCATACGGTGGTAGGAACGGGCTTCCTGATCTGGCTCATCGTCATCGGATCCATGCTTGCCAGCGGACGCGTTGAACGGCAATATACCACGACTTATCTGAATGAAAGTTGACCCGGGATTTCCCGTCTATCTACGCGCGTGTGTATGCCTCCCAGACCTAACCTGCTTCTCATAACGACCGACCAGCAGCGCGGTGACTGCCTAGGGTGCGACGGCCACCCGGTTCTCGAAACCCCCTACCTGGATGAACTGGCGGAGGGCGCCGCGCCCCAATTGTATACGAGGAGATTATGCCGACAAGATACTGGCTGATGAAGTGCGAACTCAGCGAGTGCAGCTTCGACGACCTGAAGAACAACCGCCCGGACAGCACTGGAAAGTGGCGCGGCGTTCGTAATTACCAGGCCCGGAATTTCATCCGGGACGACATGCAGACGGGCGACGTCGTCCTCTTCTACCAGTCGAACTGCGACGAACCCGGCATTGCGGGACTGGCGGAAATCGTGCGCGCGGCCTATCCTGACCCATCGGCCTTCGATCCCGACGGCAACTACTACGATTCCAAATCAACCCCCGACGATCCCCGCTGGTTCTCCGTGGACGTCAAATGGAAAAAGGCCTTCAAGACGTATGTTCATCTTAAAGACCTCAAAGCCAATCCCGCGTTGAAAGAAATGCTGGTCGTTCGCAGGGGCCAGCGACTTTCCATCCAGCCTGTGAAGAAGAGTGAATTTGAAGCCGTCAGCGAAATGGGAGGGGTCTGAAATCATCCCGTCCCCCGCACGATATCCTCATATTCCAACACACACCCGTCCCGATTCAACTACGGCGCCTCCGGAACTTCCACCGGCAAGTCCAGCCGGTCGCCCCATTCCTTCCACGACCCGATATAGTTGCGCACATTTCGAAAGCCCAGCAGGCGCAACGCCAGGTACGAATGGGAGGAACGGTACCCACTCTGTCAGTAACACGCCACCGTCTGTTCCGGCATCACGCCTTCGCGCTCGTACATCACCCGCAACGCTTCTGCCGGCTTGAACGCACCCGACTCGTCCAGATTGTTCAGATACTCGATATGCACGGCGTCGGGAATGGCGCCGCCCCGGGCGGACCGCGCCACGCGACCGAAATATTCGTCGTCGCTCCGAGTATCGAGCGGCACGAAATCCGCCTTGCCCAGCGAATCCCGAATCTCTTCGAAGCCAATGTGGCGTTCCTCGACGGGCGCCATTTCGAAAGAGGCCTGGTCCGGGATCGGGACTTCAACTGTGGTCTTGAATCCCGCCGCCGTCCAGGCCTGAAGCCCCCCGTCCAGAACATGCACGTCTGGGTGGCCCAGGTAATCACAGAACCAGAAACCGCGCGCCGCGCGCATCCCGGAGTCGTTTTCGTAAAACACCACCGTCGCATCGGAGCTTATTCCCCGGCTTCCCATCAGGTAGGCCAGGGTCCACATGAACGCTTCGAATGCCTCGCGTCCGGTGTTGTTCAGACTGATTCCGTAGAGGTCCAGGTGCAGCGCCCCCGGAATGTGCCCGGAAACGTATTCGTGCGTGGGCCGGACGTCCACAATGCATATCGATGCGTCCTGGAGGCGAGCATGTAATTGCGCGGGCGTCATCAACAGTTCGGGATTCGCATATCCCTTATCATCCATCAATGTCCCTCCTGACCGTAATAGGCGTTGACTTCAATACATCGCCCACCTTGCCGGGCAGAGTCCCATCCCGCAAGGATTGGCGCCAGGGAATAGAGTCCATCGTGATAATCATTCAGGATCCCACCGCGATCACCGGAACGCACCGCCTCCACAAAGATCCGATCCTGCACGAACCAGGGATCGAACTCACTGCCCCGATAGACCGTCTCTCCGTTCAGATCGATCCTGTCATAATTGTGGATCTCAAGTCGCCCCCCTTCAAAGAAAAACGTAAACCACGGCTGCGGCGTACCGGACGGGTCCGCACGTACAAACGTCATCGTCATTGTCGCTCCGTTGTCCAGCAGGAAATGGAAGGAGGACGAGAGCGGATCGCTGAAAACCTCGGACTGCTCGAAATAGAACGCCTGGACTTTATCGACTTCCAAGCCGGTCGTAAACCGGATGTAATCCACTGCGTGCACGCCCCAATCGAGCGCCGGCCCCCCCGACTTGCGCATCTGGCGCCACCAGGAAGCCTGTTCTGTCCCCTCCTTACGCGGCGGCGGTCCGCCCACGGATCGAAACACGACGTGTACGATCCGCTTTTCCGATAGAATCCGCCGCGCCTCCCGGAACAACGGTCGATATCGTTCCCGAAAACAGACCGTGCTCAATACCTCCGCCTTCCGGACCGCCCGGTCGATCTCGAGAGCCACTGCCATTCGAAGCGCCTGCGGCTTTTCACTGAACAGATGAATTCCGCGTTCCACGGCTCTGATTTCGACGTCCGTGCGGGCGAAGGCGGGCACAATCGAATAGAGCACGTCGAACCACTCGTTCTCTACCATCTCGCGACCATCGGCATAGACCGCCGGGATCTCAAAACGCTCCGCCGTACGTCGCAGGGCCGCGGCATCCACGTCGCAGGCCGCGATGACTTCCACGCCCAGCTTCTTCAGGTTCGGAATGTGGGTCTGGTTTGCCCACGACCCGGTACCGTATATCGCAGCCCGGACGGCTCGCCCGGATGCGTTCGCCGAATCCGACCGCGCATCGTTTTCTCTGTGTTCGTTTGCCACGTTCCTACCCATTCGCCAGGGACTCCGCTGTCTGAACGATGGTTTGCTCCTCGCCCTGGAACCTTGCCGGTTCGCCGTAATAGGGGTATGCGTTGGGCTCGTACCCGCCCTCCTCGTAGTGCCGATCAGTACAGAGGTATCCGATTTCGTCATTCGCATATCCAACCGGCCAGACGTCATCCGCGTCGACCAGTCCCCTCAGTCGCTTCTCGATCGCGTGACCGATCTCCTGTACCGGCTCGCCCGGTATGGTGACACACGTCAGCGGGCCTACCGCCATCAACTGCATTTCCGTTGCGCGGCTGTCGGGAATGCCGCCACTGTCGATCATCTCAAGAACGCCGCTGGCCCACGGCCCGGTCAGCAGGCGGCCTCTCGCGCTCTCATCAGCCGCCTTCTCCCTGAGGTCCTCTACGGGATCGTGTTTGCCGAATGCGATTCGCACGTCGGTTCGCCGCGCATTCAATTGCGAGGACCGCCGGGTCTTCAGGCTCCCTGCCACGCGCACCACTTCCCGGCCCAGTTCTTCGCCGCAAGCGTCCAGTTCGGCCTTGGTGGCGGATTTGAACCCTCCTGTTTCCCGATTGATTACCGCGGGCCGGATATTCCCGAAACACCCTGCCAGAAACAGCGCCTTACATCCCATCGCATCTTCTATCACACGGCGGGCGATACCCGCGTAGTCGGGCGAAATATAGCCCTCGGACCCACTTTTCGTGGTGGTATGGCACGAATAGTGAAACAGTACCGCCCGCGGTGTTCCGTCCTCCGCCTCGACCAGAAGCACGCGGGCGCGCCGATCCACGATACCGCCGAAATTCTGCATCATGCCCGACGTTCCGGGCAGCGGCCTGCGGCAGATGTTGAAGTGCGCCGACCCACAGCCCAACCCCATCCGTACCGGCTTGATGTCCGCTGCCGCGCGGACGATGCTCTCCGCGGTTTCTTTCTCGATCTTATCCATCCACCCCTCAGGCGGTTCCATTCCCAGCGACGGCAGCGTTGCCGGGGCTGAATGGGTGTGGCTGCACGCCACCATCACGTGATCCCCGGGGATGCCGCACGCCGCGGACACCCGCGCACGGATCCGGTCGGTTGTCTCTTTCGTCACGCCGATTACATCCAGGGTGGCGATCGCAGTCCTCACGCCCCCCTCATCGAACACGATTGCCCGGACTTCCAGCGGGTACAGCACCGAGTGGGAGGGA
Organism: Candidatus Latescibacterota bacterium; assembly: GCA_012271065.1. The sequence goes on along the minus strand of JAAXHE010000102.1, from coordinate 19,430 downwards.
TTCGAACTCCAGTGCCCCTGCAGCACCGGACCCGGTTCCGGCGTTATGTCTGACGATGCGACGCCGCTTTTCATGGCTCTCTCCTTTTGTGGAACTTACAGTTTTGCCCGCCGTTCGGCGCGTTTTTCCATCCACTCGTAGATCACCGGCAGAAGGACCAGGGTCAACAGGGTCGAGGTGATGAGACCGCCCACCACGACGGAAGCAAGCGGACGCTGCGTCTCCGCACCCACACCCGAAGACAGCAGCATAGGCATCAGACCCAGGACGGATGTGCCCGCGGTCATCAGGACGGGTCGCAGGCGATCCAGTCGCGCTTGTGGTTTGGCCAAAACGACATCGGGACGATTAAGATCGTCCCGATGCCAACACAACGATATGTATGCGGCCGCATCTCATGCAGCCCCAAAGCCAGTGTGAGTCCTGCTATAAGCCGTCCCTGTGTTGCTAAAATGCGAAACCGAGACTGACGCCGCCCCAGACCCTGTTTTGCTCGTCTTTGGTCCGATGGAAATCGAAATCGCTGGCCTCTATTTCTTCGGTTCGGCGAATGATCCCGATGGTGGGCGCCAGCGAGAAGTAGCTATGGCTGACACCGATCGAAACCGACGCACCGGCGTGATTGAATTCGAATTTGTCGGTTGCGTCGCTGTATCCGATATCGGCGGAAACCCCCAGTGTGACGTTCCCCTCCGGGGTGAGTTGAACTTCATGACCGATGCTGCCATTGACATACCAGTAATCGAACTGGCCCAGGTCGCGATAGACTGTCAGTGACGGGGAGGCTGGTACATCCAGACTCAGGCCTGCGTAAAACTCCGTCGTGAGTCTATCGCCCTTCGGCAGGCTTGGAAACGTGTATTGAATTATGCCTACGGTTAGCCCCACGTTTTCGTATTGCTCTCCCAGATTGCGGTCGTACGAAACCGTGAAGTCGAGTTCATCGCCTGCCTCCTGAATGCTCCTCTGCTTTAATGCCCACGAACCCCAGATGTTGAATGAGAAACCGGAATCACCGAAGCCCAGGGTAAGAGATGGCTGTGCGGAAGGCCTATCCGTAAATGCCACGCCGCGGAACATGTAATGCGTGACAAGATCGGTGCTGCCCTCAACGGAAATATTCTCTATCTGGGCGAATGCGGGACTGGCAAGCAGGCTGAGCGTAACGACAAGAACGAGCGTGCGAGTTGGCATGTTCTTCATTCCTCCATTCTTTGTTAGGTGGTATCCACGGTGGATCTCACCCTAACCGGAAGTTGACAACACTTTCGTGAATGCGTGATAAGAGCTGATATCGGGGGAGGCTGACGCGTTGAGGCCGGCAATCGACGCGGCGACCAACCGGCATGTCGTTCACTTTGAATAATCCTGTCGAATAACAGGACGATTAATCTTAGGGTCGCGCCGGTTCAATGTCAAGCTGAATTTTCGCAAGCCGGGTCGTGGTGAAGGGCTGGCCGCCGGCACAGGAAACCCCGCTTTGCCCCGGCGCCTGCTGTCGGAACGCAAACGGCCGCCCGTTTGGGATGTCTTCTGCTGCCAGCCCGGGGTTCCGGCCGAGGGATTCTCCAAGATAAAGCGGGTCCTGGAAGCGCCTGCAGGTCACCTATTCGGGGGGCCGCCGATTCGCGTATGTTGAGACCGGATGTCCAGCAGCATGTTTCCCTTGCTGTCTTTCAGTATTAGAGTCGTTTCGTATTTGACATCGCTACTGAACCGGTTGACGATGTTTCCCCATATGCCCTGGCCGAAATCCATGTATTTCCACGTCATCGCTTCTGATTCTACGTCCCATTTGCCAACCCAGAATGAGTGCCCGCCGTCGGAGTCGAACACCCATTTGTGATACTGATCGCTATCGGCGTCAAAGCGGTGAATCTCCTGTGTTTGCCAGGCGCCACTCTGACCGGTTACCTGTTGATAGTGGTCTTCCAGGATCCACCGGGCCGTTGACGTACCCGTAATTTCGGCTCCGACCAGCGACCAGGCCGCAGGCTTGACGACGGTGTGATGCTTCCAACTCCCATCCCACTTCTTCAGAACCTTGCGGCCGCGCGTCTCCATTGAGAAACACGGATCCGCGCCCAGGGCCGTTGCAATGGCCATTACGGCCGACGCCATGTAGATAGCTCTCATATACCAGCCCTTTCGACAGAAGACCATCAGCGCCACTCGCGAAACCGGATCCAACAAGCCGTCGAGTTGAAGGTATCGATACAGAACCTGTGCATTCGTCCGCATTGACACATCGTCTACCTTACGAACAGCATGTCGCGGTACGTAGGCAGCGGCCACAGATCGTCCGGAATCACTTTCTCCAATCGGTCAGCAACCTCGCGCACCGCATTCATCGCCGGGATCACGTTGTCGCGCATGTGAACTACCTTGGATGACATCTCGTCTCCGCCCAGCTCTTCGTTTTGCGTGTCGAGCTCGTCCAGCGCATCGTTCAATTCATCGACCATGCCGGAAATCCTGTTGATGTTTCTTTCGAGACCTTTTGTGGAGCCGCCTGCGTTCTTCGATCCGTTCCACGCCGACGTAAGCTGCGTCAGGTAAGTGACCGCAGCAGGCAGGATCATACAGCGGGCCATGTGTGCTGCCGTTTCGGCTTCGATGTTGATCTTGATGAAGTACTGCTCGGTGAGCACCTCCAGCCTGGCCGCCAGTTCCCGTGGCGTCAAGACACCGTACTTGTCGAAAAGCTCCTCGTTCCGGGGAGTGCCGAGCGCAACCAGCGCGTCGACCGCCGACCCCGCGTTGTGCAGCCCTCGGCGCGCGGCCTCCTCCACCCACTCGGTCGCGTAATTGTCGCCGTTGAAAATGATCCGCTTGAAGGACGGGATCTCGTTGGCCAACAGCGTCCAGAGCGCGTCCTCGATCGAGGTGCCGGCTTCGACGATCGGCTCCAGCAGCTCCGTCCAATTGTCTATTGCCTCCGCCACGATCGTGTTGAGGACAGTTGCCGGCAGCGAGATATTCGCCGACGAGCCGACCGCGCGGAACTCGAACTTGTTCCCGGTGAATGCAAAGGGAGACGTGCGGTTCCGGTCACCGGAATGGCGCGTAAGGTCTGGGAGGACATTGACTCCCAGGCCGAGGAGTCCGTCGTGTTCCCGCTTCTCCGCCTTTCCCGATTCCTCAAGCTGGCTGAAAATGTCTTCGAGCTGGCTGCCCAGGAATACCGAGATGATCGACGGCGGGGCTTCGTTCGCGCCCAGACGGTGATCGTTCCCGGCGCTGGAGACGCTGGCCAGGAGCAGGTCCTGGTGCTGCTCGACCGCGCTCATCACCGCGGTACAGAAGAACAGGAACATCAGGTTGTCGTGCGGCGTGTCCCCAGGATCCATCAGGTTACGTTCCGATGTGCCGAAGGACCAGTTCAGGTGCTTGCCGCTTCCGTTGATCCCCGCGAAGGGTTTTTCGTGCAAGAGGCAGATGAATCCGTAGCTGCGCGCGCTTCGCTCAAGGATCCGCATCATCAGCTGCTGATGATCCGACGCCACGTTCGCGTTCTCGTAAACCGGCGCCATCTCGTATTGCCCCGGCGCCACTTCGTTATGGCGCGTCTTCATCGGCACGCCCAGCCGGTACAGGTCCATCTCGATGGACTGGATGCACGCAAGCACGCGCTCGTGGATCTGTCCGAAATAGTGGTCGTCAAGTTCCTGCCCCCTCGGAGGCTTTGCCCCGAAGAGTGTTCGACCCGAGGTCATGAGGTCGGGTCTACGGTAGTAGAACTCGCGGTCGACGAGAAAGAACTCCTGCTCGGGACCGAGGCTGGCCGTTACCATCCCGGCGTCGATACCGAAGAGTTTGAGCGCGCGTCGTGTGACCCGGTCGAGTGCGTCCGTTGAACGGAGCAGCGGAATCTTGGCATCAAGACTCTCTCCCGTCCAACTTGAAAAGGCAGTGGGAATGCACAGGTACGTTGCCGACTCGCCGCCCATGATAAAAGCGGGAGAGGTAGGATCCCAGGCCGTGTAGCCACGTGCCTCGAAGGTAGCCCGTAGACCTCCCGACGGAAACGACGACGCGTCCGGTTCACCCTGAACCAGTTCATCGCCGTTAAACTCGGTGATGGCGCGGGCATCAGCGCCCACCTTCAGGAAGGAGTCGTGCTTTTCGGCTGTATGCCCCGTGAGCGGTTGGAACCAGTGCGTGTAGTGGGTCGCACCTATCGAGAGCGCCCAGTCTTTCATCGCCGCAGCCACCGTGTCTGCGATATCGGAATCGAGTTGCTTTCCGTGGCGAATCGTCTGAACGAGCCTGTTGAAGACGTTTTCCGGAAGCCTGGACTGCATTTCGTTCAGTCCGAATGTATCTTTGCCGAAGATGTCAGGCAGAAGGTCGCGGTCGCCCGATCGGGACACCGGCTTTCGGTCCCAGGTTTTAGCGGCACTGACGGAATCGAAGCGTCTTTGGATCCTCATTGTGAATGCCATCCTTATGTAACGGTGTGGGTGTGGGTATGCGTGTGGTTTATGCTCTTCGGCAGCGGTCGATGTCGCGGATCTTCGGTACGGATTCATCCCTCTTCGTCCGTTCCAATATCCGATAATTGCCTATGAGCCTGTCGGAGAACCCCAATTTTGGCCGACTGACATACTATATATAGAATATTATCTTCTTTTCGGTGCTATATATTGTATGCCACAAAATGTTGGCATAGGTATTCCGACAGGCTCCTAGGCGAACCAGTACGAATAAAGATCCGCCCGCCTGAGGTAGAACTTCAGCCTGATTTCCTTACCCTTCAGCGAATCCAGATCCGTCCGCTCAATCCACGTCAACCGATGGGAGATCGCGTCTCCGTCCAGCGTGGCGCACCGAACCGCGGCGTATTCCGGCGCGTGATATCCATCCTGTTCGATAACGGAGACCGCGAGTTCCCCGCCTCTCGCATCCGCGTTCACATGGAGTGAGCCTCCCGGACATATCATCGGTTCAGTCAACACCCACCCCGCCTGTTCCGCTGCAGCCAGGCTCACGAACCCGTCCCGGCGAAGTCGCGCAAGCCCCGGAAGTTTCGTGTAGGACAAGCCGTGGCCATGCACGGCCATTCCGTAGTAAAACCAGAGTTCGTCCCCGACGACCACCGGCGAGTTGCATGGCCAGATGACTCCGGAGTCCAGGCCTCCCGGTGTCGTATCCAGAAACGGTACGCGACCCTCTGACCGATTCCAGTGAACCCCGTCCCGGCTCGTTACCAGTTCGATGTAGCACCGGCCCAGCATCGCGGAATGTGCCGGCCAGTCCGGCAGCCGGTAGGGGAACCGCTTGGGGCGCTCTTCGGCAAACCCTTCGTGCACGCAAAGCAACCCAACGTACATCCCTTCATAGAAGAACACGCCGATCGTCTGGAACTCCGTACCGTCCGGGTCGTCGGCGTCCGGCGCGAGAACCGTTTCGAGTTCGGTCCACCCGGTCAGATCCTCGCTCTCGCTCCTGGCGATCAGACGAATCGCGAGGCCTTCCGGATCGATCGCTTCGTCAGGACAAGCGACCTGCGGGCGGAAATAGGCCACGTAACGTCCGATGTTCTCGTCCCATCCCGCCATACAGTTCAGCCCGTCGGAATGCCCGATACGGCTTGGTACGCGTGCCTTTTGGACGCCGGACCACGACACGCCGTCGGGCGAAAAGCTGATATTGTGGGGGTAATACAGCACCTTGTATCTGCGTTCGTCGTCCGATTCGTGTTCGTCGATAATGACGCTCGGCAGGGATCCCGGCGGCTCGAATAAGACGTTGTTTTCCGTACTCCCATTGATGGCGACCCGATTCAATGCCGGAAGCCGCCAGTGAATGCCGTTATGGGACTCCGCGTAGGCCACCACAGGCGTCCCGCCCCCGTATCCGAAGTCCCTGATTCCCGGGGGTTTCGTCTGGTAATACATCTGAAACACGCCGGACTGGCCGCGAACCACGGACGTGGGTGTCAGCTCAGGGTTGAGCTTCGGGACGCCGCCCTCACGCGGCACCCGGTCCTCCTCGTACCGCACGCCCTCCCGCGCGTCGTGAAACTGATTGCCGACGAGCAGAGGATTCCCGACGTATTTGTCCGGCGAGTGATATTGCCGCCAAACACGAAAGGTCTCCGCGACCCCCTCGTCATCCAGAAACAAACGGCGGTTGGCCGTTACAGGCATGGAATCATCCAACAGGAATGGATATCAATCAGAAAAAGCGGCCGAGGTCAGGGTATTTGTTCCACTCGCTCCTGCCGACACGCAATTTGGCGTCTAAGTTGAGACTTGTCAACGGGTATCGCTTCCAGATCATGAAAAAAGGTCGGGAGATCCCGACCTTGGACACCATCTGCGACTCGTTAAGTTGTGAACGGAAGACTATCGTCAAGAATACCACACTTTATTCGGGACAGACTGAAGGTCAAGCGCGACAGACTGGCGCCAATCCACTTGAGTGATTCCGTGCCGTGTACCGGAATAGGTCTTGTTCTACCCCCCCGCTGCCATCCCGAAGACTGCGGCGAATAGGATGAAATCCGCGAAGCTGATCTGTTCATCGCCGTTCAGGTCCAGGTTCACGTCGAAATTGGGGTCGCCCGAAGTGGCGCCAAAACTGCTGGCGAAAATCACGAAGTCCCCGAACCCGACGATCCCGTCGCGGTCGAAGTCGGCGCGTTTCGGATCGGTCACGGGGGCATCGTCGTAGACCGGCCGCCCCCGAACGGCGATGCCCCGCGGCCCGTCTTCCAGCGTGAGCGTCTTGCGGATGAATCCCGATGCCGCATCGATAAACAGCAGTTCGTTCGAGTCCTGGTTGGCCGCGTACACGGTCTTGCCGTCGGCGGACACGGCGACGTCGCGAGTTTCCCTCCCGCGCGACGCCCACTTGAGAATAACGCGATTCAGTTCCGTGTTGATAACGAGCACCCTTGCGTTGGTCCGGTCCGTGGCATAGAGGCGTTCCCCGTCAGGCGAGAGGGCAAGCCGGAAGACGCTCGCGGCTGGCTGGTCGATTTCACTGACGACCTCGTTCGTTTCGGTATCGATTACCGAAACGCCAGCCCCGTCGCCGCTGCGTCCGAACCTGGAAACGTAGAGGCGGTCTCCGGAGGGATCGAGCAACAGGGACCTCGGCGAGACCGGCACGTCGATCCGGTGGACTACCTGCCCGGATTCGATATCCACCGCCATGACCTGATTCCCGTCTATATCCGCTGCGTACAGCCATTCTTCATTCGGGCCGACCGCGATGCCGAATGGACCCCGTGACTGTTCCCCTGCGCTCGCAACGGGCGTGGAAATGCGCCGCCGCTCCCGGAGGCTGCCGACTTCCACCACCGATACCGTCTGGTCCGCGGCATTGCTCACGTATACGCGAGACCCGTTTCGGGACATCGCCAGATCCAGCGGTTCACGGCCCACCCGAATAACCTGGACTTCATGCGTGGCCGTATCGATTGCCATCAGCTTGTTTTCAGAGCCGTCCGTATCAGCGCCGTTGTTTGCGACGTAGACGTACCGCTCGTCGGGAGTCAACAATACGCTCAAAGGGTCGCCTCCCAGCGGTATCCGGGCCACTTCCCGGTCCAGACCCGTATCGTACACGGCCAGTTGCCGCGAACGACGCAGCGCCACGTACACGACCGGCTCGCCGGAGAGCGCCAGCACTTCAAAGCGGAGTGCCGGCAGTTCCTCGGCGGGATAGACCGTTTCATTGCCCTGATTGTCCTGTGCCCGAAACCGATAGGTAAATACCGTACCGCGCTTCCGCCCCGGAAACTCGGCGGAGTAAAACCGTCCATGTTCCGGCTTCAACACCAACGTCTGGACGGGCCCGCCGTCGATCCGGTAGTCGGCCTCGACCAGAGCAATCGGGTCCTCATCCAGAATGCGGATGTGAAGTCGATACGGCCCCGCCGGGCTCGGCGTGTTGTTCGGCAGAACGGTCGGTTGAATATCCGGAAAGCCCGGCAGGGCCGTTCCCAGCGTAAAGTCGACCTCCGCCACACTCCTGCCCGGGGCAACGCGAACCACGTCGGCAACATCCCGAATCGCCCGATTGTCGTAGTATTCCTCAGGGAAGCCGGCTTCAAACTCGCTGTAAATGCCGCTGAAATTACGCGTGGTAACCGATCCGCCCACCGGTTCGATGCCCACGTGATATTCACCGGGCGGCAGGCCCTTGATTTCGTATTCCCCGTCTCCGCCGATCCCCCTGTTTTCACCTGTGGTTCCTGACAGGACGCCGGCGGCGAACTCACCGGTATCCGCACGATATGCAACCACATGCACGCCAAATGCTCCGGAGCCGTCACGGCGCGTCACCCGTCCGGAAATCGCGCCGGTGGATGTGATCGCCTCCGTCGACGGATACAGAGCCGAAACCCCCGCCCGGTCGTCCGTCGTAAGGGTTCGTTCCTCTCCAAAGTAAAAGGGATACATCGATGGCCGAACGGTACGATCTCCCGCCAGCGGCGAATGTGCAAGTCCCAGCAGGTGGCCGATCTCGTGGACCAGCACGTCCTGCATATCCACCAGTCCGCCCTCCTGATCGGGATTTCCCGCCGAGTAGGAATAGTCTCGACCGTTGAAGACGATGTCCACGTCGGTTATGTGCCCCTGAACGTCCCAATTCATCCGCGCGAACGCAATTACGCCCCCACCCCCGCGTTCGGGGAAATTACTGGCGCTCCGGTCATAGACAATTACGTTTTTCCCATCGGTGGTTGACACTTCCAGATTGCCGACGCCCCGGTTCCTGAACGAGGCGAATGAAATGGGAACCTCCTCCCAAGCTGCGAAGCTGTCGTTTACCAGGCGTCTTACATGTCTGTCCAGGAAAGGAAACTGATCGATCTTAAGCCAGAATTCGATCGCGCGCGCTTTTCCCGCCGACCATCGCACCGTGACAATCTGGCCCTGGCTGTTCCGGTGCATCTGAAAAACGTATGAAGACGCGGGCGTTGTGTAGAAGCAGCCCGCCAATAGGGACACGACGAGCCAGAAGAAACATCGACGCGTCCTGTTTCCATTATGATGTCTCACGACTCAGTCCTGTTGTATCAGCACGGGTTCGGGCGTCTCCTGGTCCACGTACCACACCTCCTGCAGACCGTCTCCGTCCAGGTCCGCCCGCGCTTCCGCGACGAACGTCGATCCTTCTACCGTTACCCGGTAACGGAACCTGCCGGGCACTTCGTCAAGCTTGAGGATCTCACCGTTATTCTCACGGTCTATTGGGAGATAAGTTCCATTTTCCTTCAGGTGAACACGCTCCAGCCTGTATATCAATTCGAGGTGCATTCGCGCGCGGGCGCGCTCGCTGTCCTCCGGCGAACGCGCCGTAAGCCGGTAGATCATAAGGGCACAGAACAGCGCCAGCAACAGGACCGGCGCGAGATGTCTCCTGATGGAAAGTCCTCGTTCAGATACATCGGGCACCGCTAGTTCTCCCCTTCGAGCTTTGAAGACTTCCAAACGTAGAAATTCATGCGCTCCTCAGCGGCCGTCTCCCATCGGGAAACGACGCTTATTGTATCCTGAAGTGCGAACAGGGGTTCGGCGGCAACGAACGGTCTGACCGCACCCGACGTCCACGAACGGTTGCCGTCGACGTCGACAAAAGCCATCACCCGGTAACTCCCGGGCGGCAACCCATCCAGAGCGTAGGAAGAGTCGCCGGGCGCGACCGTGAGAGTATGCGTCTCTTCAGACGCTGAAAGCGGCCGCGCCCGCACCACGACGGGCGTCTCTGACGCGACAACCGACCCACTCAAGACACCCTGATCTTCCGGCGACGCAACCGAAAACAGGAACACGATCTCGCCTTCGGCAGGGTTTCCGGAAACATCCGTAACCAGGTCGGCCCGGGCCCGCAACGCGTATGACTTCCCGGAGTCCCAGGCCTGACGGGGCCGGAATGCAAGCCGGTTGGGTAACGGCCACGAAAACCGTCCTTCAGGTGCGTCCGTGCTGTCCGAAACGACCCAGAACCCAGGATTCGTAACGGCAGACATCGCCTCGCTGAAATCGATACGTAACGCGGCATTCTGCGAAACGTGCCGTGCTTCAATTTCAGGATCGACCCGAACCGCAACTGGCGCCCGACGGTCAGGCCGTCCCTCGCCGCGCACCGCAGCCGCCTCGCCTTGCGCGATCGGATTCCCGAAACGATCTTCGATCCCGCCCAAATCCACCCTGTATTCCGTTCCGGCAGTCTGCGGGCCGGTAACCAGCCACACCCGGCTGGAATCCTTCGCGTCCGGGTAGATCGCCTGCACCTCGAGCAATCCGTCGTCGCCGGTTATCCGGGGCGGCGAAAACAAACTCACGGGTTCGTCGAACCGCAGCGACAGGCGCCGCCGGTCAGGTGTCCGCGCAGAAATAAAACGCGGCGGCACGCTGTCACGCACCGCCATCTTCAGCAGGCTTAATTGCACCCGCCCGTCGCCTGATCCGAGCGGGACGTCCCCCGGCGGTACCGCCAGGGGTTCGCCGGCATTGTACGCCTGGTTGCGGTCGCCGTCCTGGAATGCGAATAACCTGTACCGACCTGCCCCCAATCTTACAAATCGGTACGTCCCGTCGGCGCCGGGTTGTGTCACGTAAGCGGGAGGGTCGGCCGCAGGATCGGGGTCACCCGCGCCGGTCAGGTCATACGCCCATACATAGACTTGTCCCCGCTTTCCGGTACCCAGATGGACGCTTCCGTAGATTTCGCCACCACTCAACCGGTCGCCGGTGGAGAACGCGAAGCTGTAGGACGCGACCATACGGTTGAACGACTCGTCTGAACTGCCGGCGCCAACCGACACGACGTAGGTACGATCCTCGCGGAGGCCTTCGCGTGGACGAATTTCAAGCTCCCGTCCGCGCCATCTGAAATCCGGATCGGTGGAAAAGCGCGGCGAAATGAATATCGCGCGCGTCACCGATTGGCGGTTCATGGGTTCACTGAACCCGATTCGAATGCGGGTATCCGTTCCCACGCCTACGGAATCGGCCGCCGGCGTCGTGTGGACAACCCGCGGCGGGGTCGCATCCGGTGGACCGCCGGGCGGCGGTCTGGGGTTCGCGCACGCGACTGCGAGAAGCGGCAAAAGGCCTACCAGAACACGAGCCGTCTTCTTCCGGACGAAAAAAGGCAGGCGTGCCATGAATCGCCATGAGCAGACTTCCGTGTCCGTTCTCACGTCGCTACGCTCTCGGATGCGCCTGCCGATAGGCCTTCTTTAATCGTTCCACGCTCACGTGGGTATAAATCTGCGTCGTGGACAGGCTCGCATGCCCAAGCATCTCCTTTACCGCATTCAGATCGGCGCCCCGGTCCAGTAAATGGGTAGCGAATGTATGCCTGAGTGTATGCGGCCCCAGACGGCCCCTGCCCGTCGCCTCTTCGAGATGCCCCACGACCCGGTCCTGAATCCCGCTTGCGCTCAACGCCCTGCCGGCACGGCTCAGGAAGAAACGACGGCGGTCAACCTGGGGCGCATCGCCCGGCAACAGTTCCGACCGGCGTGCGAGATACCTGCGGAGCGCCTCACGGGCAGGCATTCCGACGGGCACGAGTCGCTCCCTGCCCCCCTTCCCGGTCACCCGGACGGTCCCGGCGTCCAGATCCAGGCTATCCATACTTATTTCCGCAAGTTCGCGCAAACGGATGCCGGAACTGTAGAACAGCTCGAGAATCGCCCGGTCTCGCAAACCCAATGCCGTATCCGGCGACGGATTTTCCAGCACGCGCCGCACTTCCCGGATGTCCAGATGTACAGGCAGGGTCTTTTCCTGCCTTGGCGGACGGACCTGAAGCGCCGGGTTCTTCCGCAGGCGGCCCAGGCGGCACAGAAAGGCAAAAAACGTCCGCAGCGAAGCCAGTTTCCGTGCGATTGAACGACGACCGAATCCTACGCCGTTGAGATGCCCCAGGAACGCCCGTACATCGTCACGGGCGACGCTCCTCACATCCGGATGGTCCGAACCCGATCTGACCTGCAGGAAAGAAAGGAACCCTTCCAGGTCCGTACGGTAGGCCCTGGACGTGTGCGGCGACAGACGACGTTCGTCGGCGAGATGGCGCAGAAAATCCGCGATCAAGTCGTGCATATACAGAGTGCCTCTATTGGAGCCGGTACCTGTTAGGGTGCGGCGTGCGCGGACATAACGACATCGACGGCGGCGATTGCCGGATTGAAACCGACACTCCGCCGGGTTTAGACCTTTTCCTCCTCCGCGGCGGGCATCACATGCCTGCACTTCAGGCAACGGAGGGACGTCCGGCCATTTCGACCCGCATGTTCGGCCAGAAACGGCCCTTCACACATCGGGCACGGCCGGTTAAGGGGCCGGTCCCAACTGGCGTACGTGCACTCCGGAAAATTGCCGCAACCGAAGAACGTCCTGCCCCGCCGGCTGCTGCGTTCCTTGAGTTGGCCGTTGCATTCTTCCTGCGGACAGGGCACTCCCGTCGAAATCGACCGGGTATTTCTGCACTTCGGGTACCCCGAGCAGGCAAGAAAACGTCCATTGCGTCCGGTACGAATGGCCATTTCCGACCCGCATTTCTCGCAGACTTCACCCGACGGTTCCGGCTCGGAAGCTTCGAGCGGATGGGTATTGCGGCATTCAGGAAAACCGGAACAGGCCAGAAAACGGCCGTTGCGACCCCACTTGATCACAAAGACCTTTCCGCACTTCTCGCAGATTCTGTCGGTCTCCTCCTGGAGCGACGCCTTCAGCTCTCTTCGCTGACCTTCCGCCTTTTCAAGATCCCTGGCAAACGGCCCATAGAAGCCTTCCACCACCTTCACCCATCCTGCCTCACCGTTTTCCACCTGGTCGAGTTCGCCTTCCATCCTCGCGGTGAAATCCACATTGAAAACATCGGGAAACGCCCGGACCAGAATTCCGTTGACGGTACGCCCCAGATCCGTCGGCACGAACCGTCCGCTCTTTCTTGCCGTATAGTCCCTGTCCTGGAGCGTGCTGATAATCTGAGCATATGTACTGGGTCGTCCAATTGCGCGTGACTCCAGCTCCCTGACGAGGGTGGCCTCGGAAAATCTCGCGGGCGGCTTCGTGAAGTGCTGCTCGGGAAGCAGTGACATCATCGTCAGGACATCTCCCTTCTTCAAGCCATCCGGGAGACGCGCCTCGGCCTCCTCGGGATCGTCGTCCTTGCCCTCCGCATATAGCGCCGTAAAACCGGCGAATTTCAGCACCGACCCGGTTGCCCGCAATTCATACTCTCCCGCGCGGATATCCACAGCCGTCCGATTGAAAACCGCCGACGACATCTGACAGGCGATGAACCGATCCCAGATCAATCGATAAAGCTTCGACTGATCGGCAGTCAGTTGCGGATCGACAACCTCCGGAGGGCGCTGTATGTCCGTGGGACGTATCGCCTCGTGCGCATCCTGCGCCCCCTTTCCCTTCCGGTAGGATCTTGCCCGGACCGGCAGATACGCCGCCCCGAACCGCTCCCGGATATAGTCTCTCGCGGACGATACCGCATCGCTCGCTATCCGGGTGGAGTCGGTCCGCATATAGGTAATCAAACCGGTCGTTTCGGTCGTACTTTGCGTTCCGCCTCGTACCTCAATGCCTTCGTAAAGCTGCTGCGCCACCTGCATCGTCTTCCGCGCGGTAAACTTCAGCCTTCGAGATGCCTCCTGTTGCAACGTACTCGTAATGAAGGGCGGGGCCGGATTGCGCCGTTGCTCCTTTCGTTTCACATCGGCGACCAGGTATCCGGGATCGGAGGCTGCCGCGCGCAGATCCAGAAGGGTACGGTCCACCTCCTCCCGGGCCTTCAGTTCCAGCTTTTCACCCTTCAGCCGGACCAACCGCGCCCTGAACGGTACGGTATCCTCCCGCTTCACCTTCGCGTCGACGGTCCAGTATTCTTCAGGAACGAACGCTTCGATCGCCGCCTCCCTCTCGCAGATCAGTCGAAGCGCGACCGACTGAACCCTGCCCGCGCTCAGACCGCCGTGAACCGTCTTCCACAATAGTGGACTGACCTTGTATCCTACGAGGCGATCCAGTACCCTGCGTGCCTGCTGAGCGTCCACCTTCCTCAGATCGATTCCCGAAGGGTTGGCCACCGCCTCCCTGACCGCCCGTTCCGTTATCTCGTTGAACATCACCCTCTGGGCATCGTTGACCCGCTTGAGCGCCTCGGCCACGTGCCATGCGATGGCTTCCCCCTCGCGGTCGGGGTCCGTCGCCAGAATCAACCGCCCCGCCGAGCGGGAGGCCGCGCGAAGCTCCGTGACGAATTTGTTCCGATCGCGGATAGTACGATACGTGGGCTTGAATCCGTTGGCGACGTCGATGCCGAGCTCCTTCTTCGGCAGGTCACGGACGTGTCCCATGCTGGCCATTACCTTGAAGTCTTTTCCGAGTATCTTGTTGATCGTCCTCGCCTTGGCCGGCGACTCGACCACCACCAGCGCATCCCGCATATTGGCTCCCAAAAGAACGAGCCACGTCGAAAGAAATCATCGAGTGACTCACCCCGGTAACGATAGGTTGTTAAATACGAAAAGACAGGATTGCATCCCTTGAAAAGCGTCGCCTGACGTTTCCTGCGGGTGCATCGTGTGACGCATGCAACGCGTCCGATTCAAAAATACGAGCGCCCCCGTCAAAAGTCAAGGCTAAACTAATAAGATATTGTAATGCATATATTTATACTATGCAATATCAGGCGTCGCCGCGACGCGGTTTGAAGGCCTGTGGTCGCGTCCCGGATTGGTCCCGCCTGCCCTGCCGTTCCGATTGCGCCACGATGACCTCCGCGACCATCAACACGAGCGCCAGGCCCAGCGCGAGCCGCCAGAGTTCCCTGCCCCCTCGTGCTTCCCGGACTGCGGCCGAGGGGGACGTTTGCGGTTCAACAATACGCAGACGTGCCCCCGCGAACACACTCTTGAGCCGATCCGCGGACGCGGGTGCTGGATCCCCTTCCCCCGCATCGATACGAACTGCGAATCGGTCCGTCAGACGGTCCCGGGCGTAGATTTCCCAGACTCCGGGTATATCCACCTCCCCAACCGGCCACACCGAGTGTACGCCGCGTTGCTCGGGCCAGATGGTTCGGGCCTCGCCGGCGGGAGGTTTCAGCAGGGCCTCGCGTGCTTGAACGCCTGACCGGTTCCTATATACCCTGTCGCCCACGGAATAGTCTGACTGACCGGGAGAACCCGCCGCCAGATAGCGGCTCAACCGGTGTATGAACGGAACGAAGATTCCCGTAAGTGGCAGGTCGGTCCAGCCCAGATCGGAATTCAGGCCTGCGGCAAACAACACCACGCGACCGGCGCCAAGGCTCGTTTCGGCCAGAGCGGGGTCACCGCTGCGAAACAGCAGAACAGGCTGCGATGAGTCGCCCAGCCGCAACCGGCAGTACGCGTAAAACCGGGGCGTTCGCAGTCCTTCAGCCGGACCGAAGTCCCTGAAAACCGCATGGTCCGGGAGCGCTTCACGCAGTCTGTGGTAGGTGTTGTTTTGCCCGGGAGAACCTTCGATGCCCACGAGCGACGCCGAAAACAGGCCCGGAAGCAATGCGGCATTGTAAAACCGGAAATCCACTTGATCCCCCATGACGATCATCAGTCCCATTCCGCTCCGCACCCGATATTCAATGATCTTCAAGGTACCGGCTGACAACCGCGACACGTTGAACAACAGGGCCACGTCCGTCTCGTACAAGAGATCCGCGTTCAATTCACCAGGCCGAACCGATCGGATCGATACCGCCTGCCCTGACCCTGCTTCCAGAGCCTTTGCGACGAAATAGGTTTCATCGTTGTTTTCAGCCACCAGAAGCACCCTCACGCGCTCAGGGATGTTCAGGACCGACGTGTAGACGTTGTCCGCCGCCAGGTCGTCGTCACCCAGTTCGACGCGCAACGGAACCTGTCCTCCCCTCTCGGGAACGAACCGGAAATGGAGACGACGGGAGGTCCCGGGCTCGGTACGAATCACCTGCTGACCGATCCGACGTCCGTCAAGATAAACCTGTACCGGCGCGCGCGGCCGTACGGGGCCGCCGTAGTCCGTTACCGACACCCTCAGCGTCGAAACGCTTCCGGCGGAGAGGATCCCTTCGACGGGGTCCGCATGCCGGATGCCCATATTGTCCGGCTCGGACGGCCGTACCGGTACGCAAAATACGGTAAAGCCACTCTCCTCGAAGAGCGTATCGGGAACCTCCGACCAGCCGTTTCCGGCAAAATCCGAAACGACGTAGAGCTCCCTGTTCGGAATCTCCGTCTGCGAGGCATGCGCCAGTGCAGCCTCCAGCGCGGGTGTAAAATCCGTCCCACGGTACGTGTGCCGCATAACCTCGAGCCTTGCCGCAAGACGGTCGGGACGCCCGGGCTCGACCTCCTCCACGCGGTCATCCACCTGAAACAGACGTACATCGTCCTGTGCATTGAACAGTTGCAGGACCTCTCTCGTCCGGTTTCGAGCGCGGTCAAAGAGGGTACCTTCGTTTACCCTGTAACTCATGCTCAGAGAGCGATCCAGCAGTAGCGCAGCAGAGGTTCGAACCGCGCCGTCGCCCTCTACCCCTTTTATCCTGGGACGCGCAAATCCAAGTACCAGGAACACGATAACCAGTGTGCGGAGTATCAGAGCCAGAATCTGCTTCAACCTGAAGCGGCGCATTCGATCCTGCTGAAGCGTCTGAAGGAGAGCCACGTTGCTGAATGCAACGGTCACGGCCCGCCTGCGGTTTAGCAGGTGAATCGCCAGCGGCAGCAACGCGGCCCACAACCCGTGCAGTACGGCAGGCGATGAAAAGGATAGACCGAACATGGCGATCAGACCCGGAAAGAGAACCTACAAATGAACCCGTGGGTCCGGTTCATATACAAAAAAAAAGCCTGCTTCTCAATTGATCGCAGGCCGACTTTCTTACCGGAGCGTTCTATCAGGAATGAAGTCTCTCTTCTTCCTCAATGCAGGCAATCAGTGACTCCCGGTCTTGCGATTCAATGAGATGCCGGCGAAACGCCTCGCGCTTGAGCAGGCGCGAGATACGCGCCAACGCCTTGATATGCGGCCCGGAAACATCCATTGGCGAAACCAGCAGGAAGAAGATGAAGGTCGGCTGGTCGTCCAGGGCGTCGAAGTCGACGCCCTCCCGTTTGATGCCAAGTACACCGCCCAACTCGCTCACGAACTCGGATTTGCCATGCGGAATGGCGATGCCATGACCGATACCGGTACTCATTATATCCTCGCGAAGAAGCACCGCTTCAAGTACCCTGTGTCGATCGGTGATTTTCTCACTGTCTACGGCATCGACCAGCTCCTCGAGAATTTCCCGCTTGTTCCGGCCCCTCAATCCGGCAATAACCGACCTGCCTGAGAGAATCTCCATCAGGGTCATGAATGCGTCTCCCGCGAACACCCCGTAACCACCATTAATATCCGGCGCCTGTACAGCCAGACCCGGCGATGCGAAAAATAACCCATAGCTTGTTCGTAGTCAAGGGAAAAGGCACAAAAAACAGGGGGATACGCCTATGTCGGATCGGTTGACAAATGCAGGTGAAACCCTCGGCGCCAATGAACGTCCGAACATCGTCAGACTCAGGCCAGGGAATCGTCTATCCGGCAGTCCGGCCTCGGATGAGGAGTTCTCTCTCATAACTGCGCAGCAGGTCCGATCGGGTGATGATCCCTTCCAGTTCTTCCCGGGAATCCGAACGAAATACCGGCAGTGTATCTGCATCCGTGTTTGAAAACTGAACAAGAGCGTCGGCCAGTGAATTTGAGGGCGCCAGGGCGGGCGGCGGTTTTCCCATCACGTCTTCGGCGATCAGCAGCGCATGCATATCATGCTCAAGCATCACTTCCCGAATGTCGTGAAACCAGATCATGCCCTTGAACCGGCCCCTGTCGTCGAGGAGCGGAAAGTCGTTGTGGTTGCTGCGGCCGATCAGGTCGACAATCTCGCGCAATGGGGTGTGTTCACCGATAAAGTCGAATTCCCGGCGTACGATGCGCGAGACCGGTAGTTTTTCCAATACCGACAGATCCCGCCCCTGGTGTATATTCAAGCCTCTGCGCCGGAGCTTCAACGAATAGATGGACTCACGTTCGATCACGCGCGCCACGACCACCGCCAGAACGGTCGTGAACATCAAGGGCAGAATGAGACGGTAGTTTCCGGTCATTTCAACTATAATCAAAGATGAAGTCAGCGGGGCGTGCGTCGTCGCGGCGACAAAGGCGCTCATGCCCACCACGGCGTATGCGCCGGGGGGGCTGATGACTCCGGGCAACCAGCTTTGTGCGAGGCGGCCAAAAGCGCCGCCGAGCGTGGCGCCCATGAAAAGCGATGGCGCAAAGAGACCGCCCGATGCGCCCGAGCCCACGGTCAACGAAGTGCTGAGCAGCTTCAATCCCAACAGGAGACCCAGCATGGGCAGCAGAATCTGCCCTTGAAGCGCGGCGCCGACAATCTCGTAGCCAACGCCCATCGCGGGAGGACATCCGAGACCGATAAGCCCCACCAGCGCGCCGCCGATGGCCGGCTTCAGCCACGCTGGCATTCCGAATGCGCGCCGGTTGAACAGATCTTCGGTGGCATACAGGAGCCTGATGAAGAAAGCGCCGACGAACCCCGCGAGAATGGCGAGGATAACGTACCATCCGAGTTCGTGGAGGTTTACAAACTGATAGTCCGGTACCTCGAATACCTGGCGCTCGCCCATATAGGCCTTGGCAACGACGGCCGACATAACCGAAGAGATGACTACAGGCGTGAATGCGGCAATCGTAAAGTCCGCCAGGATGATTTCCAGTGAAAAAAGCACACCTGCGATCGGCGCGTTGAAAATGGCCGAGATCCCTGCCGAAGCGCCGCAGGCAATCAACGTCTTCAGGTTCGCTTCGGAGAATCTGAACAGGCGGCCGACAGTGGAGCCCCAGGCGGCCCCGATCTGGATGATCGGACCCTCGCTTCCGGCCGACCCGCCGGACCCGAGTGTGAAAGCTGAAGCAAACGCCTTGGCAACCATCACCCGCGCGCGAATCACACCCCGCCGGGTAACGATCGCGTTCATAACTTCCGCAACGCCGGGGCCTCGCGCCTCCACCGCGTAGTAGCAAGCGATCAAACCGGCGGCCAGACCGCCCATGGCAGGAATCAGGGGGAACAGATAGGGCTTGCCCAGAAGTTGCGGCGCGTCAACAAGCAGTAGCCTGTGCGCCACGTCGAGCAGCCACTGAAACAGCACGGAACCCGCCCCGCAGCCGACCCCGATCAGAATGGCCAGACTGATGAGGATGGTCTGTTCACTGAGGTTTAACCGGGGGAAGAACCGAGCGATCCGGTAACGGAAGCGCTTTACGGCATTGAGGGGGGTCGATATGGATGGCGAGGGATCAACATCCACCGTTAAATCCCTTTTCGAGCGATTCGGCGAGGGAGCGCAA
>JAAXHE010000149.1 GCA_012271065.1 Candidatus Latescibacterota bacterium | reverse complement strand
AGTATTTCGACCACAAGGGCCGGCCGCAGCCCGGCTGGGCTTTGTCAACGGGCTGCCTGGCTGATTTCGACGCCTGAGTATACCTTCCGCCACCTGTACTGTCAAGCGGAAAGCGGATATTGCGGGGTATGCGAAAACTTGAAACATTTCGGCCGAATCGGCGTAAAACGGGGGAAATCTGCGCTCATCGGCCGGCAAACCGCCATGACCGGCGGTAAGCCACTGCGGCTCCGGCCCATTCGAAACCGAAAGGAAATCAATGCGCCCTGTTGAACACCTGCCGACGTCTTTCGCTTGGACGTGCATCGCCCTTCTGTTGGCGCCATCCGCTGTCTTTCCGCTCTCGCCCACAACCGCGGACTCCCTTTACGCACGCGGACAGTCCGCGGAACGCATGGACGACGTTCGCGAAGTCGTCTCCCGGCTCAACGCGGCACTGCCTTCCACGGTCCATCCTGCCGGCATGCGGATCCGCATTGGCAATCTCTACCTGCGGCTGCAGGAGGCGGACAGCGCGGAGGTCGCCTTCAACGCCGCCGTCGAGGAGGACAGTACTCTGGCGGGCGCCTATCTCGGCCTGGGCGAAGTCCTGCTCGAACACCGGAACAGACCCCGATCCGCCCTCGTCCCGCTGCAAAGAGCTGTTGACCTGGATTCCACGTATGCGGAAGCCCACTTCATGATGGCTCGCGCTTACCTGCGATCCAGAAAAACCACGGCAGCGAGGCGAGCCGCGGACAAGAGTATTCAGGCGGAATCGAACTATGCGGCGCCATACCTGTTTCTGGCTAAACTCTACCAACGTGAGAACAACAACCGGGCCGCCTTTACGTTTTATAAGGCATATCTCGAACAGCGCCCTGAAGACCAGTCCGCGGCCTATGAATTCGCGGTTGAACTGCTCAAGGAGAAGGAACTCGACAGAGCACGTGAAATCGCCGAACGGCTCGGGGGGGCGCGCGGCCTGCCAATCGTCGCCCAGGCACTCATGGCCGACCGCGACTATGAAGGCGCGCTTGGGGCCTTTTCGGAGTATATCGACGGCCTGAACGCTGAGGAACAGCCGCTGTTCGAAGACATATCGCTGGTAGGTCTTTCCCGCGAAGTGAGAGCCTATCGCACGACGACGCCGGAAACGCGCGAGGCGTTCCTTCGCAACTTCTGGCTCAGAAAAGACCCCTTCAAATCGTCGGCCGGCGCGATGCGTCGTGCCGAGCACTACCGCCGGGTCTGGTACGCCCGGACGTTTTTCGGAAAGAAGAAATTCCCGTATGACCGGCGGGGTGAGATTTACATTCGCTACGGCGAGCCGGATTTCCGATCCAGCTGGCGTGAACTGAATGCACAGATGCCACTGAAGGTCCAGCGCGTTCAGGAACGCATGGCCCACCAGCTTTACGGAAACAAGGCCCTGGCCCTGACGTTCGTGGGTCCCGTCTACCCCATTCGCTCCGCCCAGGCCTCGGAAAACACGTGGCGAAACTCGGAGGTCCGCGCAACTTCGCAGCCGATTCAGACGATCGACGAAGCCGCTGTCGGCCTCGAACGCTACAAACCCATTACCTCCAGCGGCGACTGGTCGGCCGTACCCTGGGCGGTCTGGATCTACGCAGATATCGACGGCGGCATTGAAATCGCACTCACGGACGAGTTCAACACGGGCAACTTCGACTACGCGCCGGAACCCGTCCTGGGCCCGGAAGATATCAATGAATACAATATGCAAAGCCGGGGCGGCCCATTCCGCAACATGATCAACCGGCTGAACACCCTGTCTCCCGCGGCGCGGATGACAAGGGTTGCGAGCAAGGAACCCGAACGATATGCCTTCGAAGCGCTGGAACCGCTGGACTATTATTATGAATCCCTTTCCTTTCGCGGAATCGAAGGCAAAACCGAACTGCAACTCAACATCGGCCTGCCGATCGACAATGTAGCGAGGCCCGACGACATCGACACGACCATCGTCGTCAATCGCCGCGTCGCGCTTGTAGACAGCCGCAAGGGCCGACTTCACAAACGCAGCGACGACCTCGCCGTGCCGGTAACGGACGCCAACCTGGGACGGAGCCTGCTGGCGTTGGACCGCGTGGACATTGCCGCCGCGCCGGGTGTATATCAGCTCGCGGTGGAGGCCTGGCGAAAAAAAACGGACATGCTCCAGGTCTATCAGCAGACGCTGGAACTGCCCGACTATCGCGGCGGCGAGCTCATGATGAGCGACATCCAGATCGCCCAGAACGTCGAGGAAGCCCGTGAAGGATCCAATTCCAAGTTCGTTCGTAAAGGCTGGGACATTCTTCCGGCGCCGTCCCGAACGTTTCACGTGGGCAAATCCGTCTTTGTCTACTTCGAAGTCTACAACCTGGAAAGAGATGCCTTCGGGAACACGCGTTACGAAGTGACGTTCGAGGTCATCTCCAAGTCCACGAGCGACAAGTCTCCGAGGACGTTTCTGCCCAGAATCCGTAAAGACGGTGAATCCATCGAAGTCCGGTACGAGCAGGTGGGTACGGAAACATCGGTCTCGGACTATGTCGAGCTGGACCTGGGACAGGCGGACCCGGGTCGCTATTCGCTTCACATGACGGTCAAGGACCTCAATGGAGACCGTAACATTAAGCGGGACAGCATTTTCCGGATCTCGGCGCCACCGCGCCGGCGATAGAGGCACAACGCGGAAAGCCGCACCCGAGCGGATGCAGGCAGGCGTCTTTGCGCTTCCCGCCTTCATTCACGACGCCCGGAGTCAGATCGTCTCTATCGAGGCCCAGTCCGATTCCGCGATCCGACCAATCACCCGACTCGCATCACCAGAGTGCCGGACACCCGATCGTGCAGCGCCTGCCGGTCCGGATGACGGCGCGTGATCCAGACGAGCGCAAGGCCGAGCAGAGAGCCGGAGTAGAGAACGATCGACCAGAGATGCAGGCCTCTGGCATCGAAGTCCGGTGGCGGTGTGAGGACGCGTCCGGCACCCAATGCCACCTGATGGGGTTCCGCATACGGGTTCAGCACAGACAAGACGATCAGGATCGCGAAAACAGGCGTCCACTTCACTGTGGAACGGACGAATGCCCGGGCCCGCCCGATCGCGCCGCCATCCACGGAGATGACCCTCAGACTCGTCATTATCTTTCCCGGCGTCTGTCCTCTGCTCGCAAGGAATATGGTACAGTATACCAGCGTGATCCCGTATTCCAGAACCAGCGCCGCTATCGGCGAGGGCGTGACCTCTCTCAGAATCCGGGAAAGCGGCAGATCCAGCAGCTTCAACATCAGCATGTCAATGACCACCGCGAGAAGCCGCCGTCCAAGCCCGGCCATTTCATCCTGCATCAGCATCGTGTTGAATCCCCGCATCCGATCGCGGCGCGTGAAGCGTGATCGGCAGAAATTCCCTGAACCGCAGAAAATCGTCGTCTGTCGTCAGGACCGGCATCTCGTACCTGTGTGATACCGCGCAAATCAGGAAGTCCGTATTCGATCCCTGAACGCCCCGGCTTCGGCTCAGATTGAAAAATTCGGCTGCGCATTCATAGTCAGCGGACTTGAGCGGGAGGTCCGGAAACGCCCGTAAGCGACTTCGAAGTCCTTCGAATTGAACTTGCGAACGAATTCCGGAGAGAATCTCCTGGCGGAGGGGTCCGATCAGTTGTACACGTACCTCCCTGACAAGCTCAGCCAGTTCCTCGACAACAGGATGTTCGGAAACGACTTTGCGTCTCAGTGACAAGGACCAGACGCTGGTGTCCACCATAACCTTCATTTCCGATTCCGCTGTATCTTGTACTCGAAGTCCGGATCGTAGTCGACCGTATTGAACAGATCCAGTATCTGGAGCTGTCTGCGGCGCTGGACATACTCTTCGAGGGCCTCGTTTACAACAGCCCTTTTTGTTCTGTGCCCGCTGACCCGGCGGGCTTCCTCGATCAACGCGTCGTCAAGCGCAAGATTTGTCGCCATTATACACCTCCGTCTTTACACATAAATCTACACAATATTATGTGTAGAGCCAAACAGAAAATTCAGAGACCAAGGACACTCCTGCCTCAAACGGACGATTTACGGCGCAGCTTTATTGTGCTATCGGAGGAGGTTTAATCCGTGAGACTCCTGCAATTCCGCGATCCATCCGCCCCGAAACCCGCGCGTCTCGGGCTGGTCGAGAACGACATGGTACTGGACCTCACGTCGTGCGAGCCCTGCCCCGAATCGGTCTACGATCTCTACTTCATACACGGAGGCGACAGCGTCGGGCTGGAAGGGGCAATCGCGCGCATCGACACCGCGGGAGCGCCCGCCTACCGCCTGTCTGATCTGATGGACAGCGATCCCTGCGCCGAACGGCGCCACCTGACCGTGCCGGTAACGCCGCCGCCCGGTCAACCCCACCGGTTGCGGGTCTGGCTGGCGGGCGTGACCCACGCGGACAGCGCCAGGCTTCGTGAAACCGAAGCTAAAGAAGCCACAGGAGGCGCCGTAAACGTATACGATCAGAAATACAGGGAATGCGCGCAAGGCGGCATTCCCGAACTCTTCGCGAAGACCGACGCGGACGCGTTGGCGGGACATCGCGGGCTCGTCTCCCGCCCTGACGACACCCGGCGCCTCGTTCCAGAAACCGAACTCGTCACGCTTTACGGACTGAACGCCAGCGGCCAGATCGAGCGACTGGGCTTTACGGGCGGCAATGACTATACCGACAACGGTATTGAAGCCGAAAACCCGCTGAATCTTCCCCAGGCCAAGAACTGGCACGGCGGTTGCGCCAGCCTGGGGCCGGTTCTGGTCACGGATTCCGAATTCGACGACGCCAGCGTCGCCGTATCCTGCGAAATCCTGCGAGACAACAAGCGAATCTCCCGAAAAACGGGACGCACCGGACAAAGCCATCTCAATATGCCCGACCGGCTCTTCCACCTTG
The DNA here is from genome assembly GCA_012271065.1 of Candidatus Latescibacterota bacterium. The sequence continues at coordinate 5,780 of JAAXHE010000149.1, read as the reverse complement.
AGCGGTCTCTTTTCGGTCGACTCCCCCTGGGCGACAAGTCCCTGCAACTGTTATACTGGGGTACGCCCATCGTCTTTTCTGAAGCCGATCTGGCCAGCGGCCTCCAGGTTAACGACACCGTCCGGATGTCGTTCGGCGGTATCGGCGACCTGCAGAATTCGATCGGTCCTTTCACCAGAAACCGCCAATTGGCCTGGCTGGAAGCCAATCGGCGGTAAAAGTCCGGTGGAAACGTCGCTCTGAACCCGAGACGTGGTGTCCCATCCCAAGAATACGTCACCACGTGAGGCGGGGGTTCGCGCCTACAAGACCCGATCGTGCCCCCACGGATCCTGTTTGACGATCTCGAATTCCTTGACCGGACTCCGTCCGCGGGGCGCGTCGTGCAACGTCGACGGATTGTAGGAGGCGCCTGCCAGCTTCAGCAGCGATTCCAGCTGGGGCTGACCGAGCGTCAGTCCTTCTAGAAACATCTCCTCGCCGTTGATGTCCTTAACTGTGGTTCCTTCCGGCCCCACGAAAACCCGGCGCAGCGCCCGCATGTCCGCGCGGCGTTCCCGGAAATACGCAAGCGCGCGGGCGGGGTCCCCGCCGTCGTACCTGAGCTCGGGCATCGATAGCCTCCGTGTTTCGTGCGTGCCTGTTACGTCCGCAATAACCGTTTGATTCAAAACAAATATGGAAGTCCCCCGCAAATCGGACAAGTGGATTCAGCAGCCGCCACCGTCAGGCGGCATTTGTCTTTTGTGGCCTTTGAATGACCACATCAAACAACGCTTGCCGACAACATGCGACTACGTTATATTTTGTCTGGATTGTCCCCCATAATTTAGCTCTTCTAATTGATTATATAATTGAATTTGCAGCGGCTCGGTCGTGAATCGGCCTGGCGGACCGGCGTCAGGTTCCACGACGTCGTGTGCACATTGTAAAGGAGAACCGTCATGGCGGAAAGCGCCAGAATACAGATTGACGGACGGCCAGGTGAATTTCCGTTTCCAGGCACCCCCGACGTGGGCGACGGAGGCGATGCCGCAATCTGGGTCGAAAAACACATCAGCCAGGGCGCCTGCGCCTACCCCATTACGTCTTCCTCCATTCTGGGAGAGAAGTACAGCGCGGTGGTGTCCAACGGCGGCGTCAACCTCTGGGGCGACACCCTGATCTTCATCGAACCCGAGTCCGAACACAGTTCGGCTTCAGCGGCCGAAGGCTTTTCGGTGGCCGGTGGCCGGGTCACTAACTTCACCTCCGGCCAGGGCCTCGTTCTGATGAAGGAGGTGCTGTACACTATTTCGGGCAAACGTCTTCCGGCGGTCTTCCACATCGGCGCGCGCGCGCTGACCTCCCAATCGCTCAATGTACACGCGGGCCACGATGACATCATGGCCGTTGCCGACTGTGGATGGGGCATCGTATTCGCCCGGAACACGCAGGAAGTCATGGACACCACACTCATCGCGCGCCGTGCCGCGGAAGCTTCCCAGACACCGTTCATGGTTGTGCAGGATGGATTCCTCACAACCCATACGGTGCAAAATGTCATGGCCATAGAGCCTGAACTCATGAAGCTTTTTGTCGGACGCCCGGAAGACAAGATTCAGAATCTGATGGATGTCGACAATCCGATGATGAGCGGCGTTGTTCAGAACCAGGACAGCTATATGAAGGGCAAGATCGCCCAGCGTTACTTCTACGATCGCGTTCCGGACGACCTGCAGGAAGCCATGCAGGAATTCTACAGGATGACCGGAAGGCGCTACGACATGATCGACGGATACCGGCTCGAAGACGCCGAATACATCATCGTGGGTATGGGCAGCATGCTCGAGACCGCCCTCACCGCAGTCGACTGGCTGCGGGAGACCGAAAACCTGAAGGTGGGCGCCCTTCACGTCACGTCGTTCCGCCCGTTCCCGGGCGTTGAGATCGTGGAGGCCCTGAAGAACGCAAAGGTCGTTTCCGTAGTGGAACGCATGGACAACCCCCTTGCGCAGTCCAATCCGCTTACCGCCGAAATCAAGTCTGCTTTCGTCGATGCCGCCTGCGGCTCGAACGGTTATCCGCGGATCGAACGCATCCCCAAGATTCTATCGGGGATGGCCGGCCTGGGAAGCCGCGACGTCCGGCCGGGCGACTTCATTGCCGCGGTCAGAAATATGCAGGCGGCGGCTCCCCGACGGAAGGAGCTCTTCGTCCTCAATATCGAACACGAACTGGCCCTTCAGAGGCAGCCCGATCCGGGAACACGGGAAGTCGGGGCCTTCGCAATGCGCGGGCACTCGATCGGCGGATACGGATCCGTTACGACAAACAAGGTTATCGCCACATTGCTGGCAAACCTAGGACTTCACGTACAGGCCTACCCGAAATACGGATCGGAAAAGAAGGGTCTGCCCACGACCTACTACCTCACCGCGGCCAACGAACACATCCGGACCCACTCCGAACTGGAAGTCGTGGACTTCGTGCCGCTCAACGACGTCAACGCCTTCAATACCGCCAATCCGCTGGCCGGCGTTGTCGACGGCGGTATGGTCTTCATCCAGAGCCCCCATGCGGAGGCTGAGAAGGTATGGGACAATGTTCCCGGATGGGCCAAAAAGACATTTCGCACCAGAAACATCAAACCTCTTGGCCTGGATGCCGTCAAAATTGCCCTGGAAGAAGCACCGTCGCCGGATCTGATGCAACGTTTCCAGGGCATCGTTCTGCTTGGTATCTTCCTGAAACACACGCCCTTTCAGAAAGACCTGAATCTCACGGAAGACGAGCTGTTCGTCAACGTGGAAAATGCGGTCAACAAATACTGGGGCAGCAAGGGCAAGGGCGTCGTGGACGCCAACATGAACGCGATCATGAGAGGTTACCGGGAAGTCTTCGAAGTCCCTCGGGAACTGATCGAAAGCACAATCGATCAGGAAACGGACGAACTTCCGGCCGGTTTGGTCTCGATCGGATGCTGACCGGTCGTTTCCGTCCCTCCCACAGCGTGTTTCCGGTCGCGTGACGACATGACGTCGATAGAAACATAAACCGTAAAGATCCGGCCGGTTGAGGTGGTTCAAGCCGGATCGGGAGTAAATAACCATGTCGACCAATGGCAAGAACGATCCTGCCGCACTGCTGAGCGTGAGTTCACTAGAGGATATGGACGAGGAGCCGATCTCCTCGTCACCGCTGAACCTGCATACCCTGCTGGATATCGAAGACTTCAACGGAAGGGTCGTGGCCGGCTACAATACGGGCATTGCCGAACAGGGGCTGCCTGCCGACGTCGGCGTAGCCCGCAGCCTCGTGGGGCCGGGCACCGGCGCCCTTCGCGACTTCAGCTACATCGCGCCCGAGATTCCGGAATTCATCCAGGAGAACTGCGTCGGCTGCATGGACTGCGTCACCGAGTGTCCCGATACGGCCATTCTCGGCAAGATTACGACCCGTGAAGACCTGGACGCTGCACTGGCCAAGACGACCGATCCGGAACAGAGGGAATTCCTGCGCAACCAGTTTTCCGAGACCTCGAAGTACTACAAGAACTTTGAGAAGAAGGGCAAGGAAGGCGCTTATTTTGGCATCTTCATAGACCCCACCAAGTGCAAGGGATGCGCCGAATGCGTCGAGGTCTGCGCCGACAAGGACGCGCTGAAAATGGTCACCAAAACGGAAGACAACCTGGAGGAATTCCGCGCCGCCTGGGACTTCCACAACGACCTGCCTGAATCTCCCAGCGAATATATCCTCGAAAAGTCCGTTCAGGACATGATGCTGGCCGAACGATCTCTCCTCTACGTAGGCGGCGCAGGATCCTGCATGGGCTGCGGAGAAGCCACGGCCCTGCGTATGATGCTGGCGTCCACGGGTTATCTGCACGGGCCCGAAAACATCGGCCTCGTCGCATCCACGGGCTGCAACACCGTCTACACCTCCACCTATCCATACAACCCCTACACGGTGCCCTGGACCAACTCCCTCTTCGAGAACGGGCCCACCGATGCCATGGGTGTACGGGCCCGCTGGGACCAGATGGGCTGGCAGGACAAGAAGATATGGGTTATCGGCGGAGACGGGGCCATGCTGGATATCGGTTTCCAGGCGCTCTCGCGGATGCTCATGTCAGGTATGAATATCAACGTCCTGGTCCTGGATACCCAGGTCTACTCCAATACCGGCGGACAGGCATCCACCTCCAGTTACATGGGGCAGAACACCAAAATGTCCGTCCACGGCTCCGCCGTTCCCGGAAAAACCGAACGCCGCAAGGAACTCGGCCAGATCTGCATGATGCATCCGGACACCTTCGTGGCCCAGACCATCTGCAGCCTGCAGAACCACTTTTATCGCGCGATCGCCGCGGCCAACGAGTTCGACGGCCCGGCCGTAATCAACGTCTTCACCACGTGCCAGCCCGAACACGGTGTGGGAGACCACCTGGCCGGACACCAGGCCAAACTTGCCATGGAGTCCCGGGCATTCCCCATCTTCATCTACGATCCGCGCAAGGGAGAACGCATCAAGGAGCGGCTGGATCTCAGGGGAAACCCCGCGGTCAAGGACGACTGGTATACCATTCGCAAGACCGGCGAAACCGTCGACTTTGTTACATTCGCCCGGACCGAAGGGCGTTTCGCCAAGCACTTCGACAAAGACGGAAACCCTTCCGAAACCCTGATGGCCGCCCAGGAAGACCGCCGGCAGAACTGGCGCATGCTCCAGGAGATGGCCGGCATTATCTGAACCCTCGCCGCAGGCAGTTCAAATGGTCGCTGCACTGAAAGCCTCTGGAGGAGTGCCTCCGGGGGCTTTCTTGTTTTGTTTCCGCTCCTGCCCTGCGAAAGGGCAACAAATTTGACTTTTCGGGCGTCTACGGGTAAATTCAGGAGCCGATTGGACATCGATCGATCCGCCTGTATCGGCCGAGCGGGTGGACGAGGCTTCCCCTCGCGCCGGAGAACACCAGGAATTCTGAAACAACCTCTAACGAGGCCGCGAATGTCTGATAAAGTCATCCGAGTTCCCTCCCGAGACGTCGACCCCGCAGAAACCCAGGACTGGGTCGAGTCGCTCAACTACGCCCTGAAAAACTACGGTCCGGACCGGGTGCGCTTCCTGTTCAAGAAAATCGAAGAGTGGGCGCACCGTGCGGAAGTCGTCATCCCCTTCAGCGCCAATACGCCCTATGTCAACACGATTCCGGCGGACCAGCAGCATCCGTATCCGGGCAACCGCGAAATCGAACGCCGCATCAAGAGCATCATTCGATGGAACGCGATGGCGATGGTTGTCCGAGCCAACCGGGAATACGATGGGATTGGCGGCCATATTTCCACCTATGCGTCGGCCGCCACGCTGCTCGAGGTGGGTTTCGACCACTTCTTTCACGGACGGGGCAACGGATTCGTGGGCGACCAGGTGTATTTCCAGGGGCACGCCGCGCCGGGTGTCTACGCGCGGGCGTTCCTCGAAGGCAGGATCGACGAGCAGGCCCTGGAAAATTTCCGCCGGGACCTCCGGCGCCCCGGCGGCCTCTCCTCCTATCCGCATCCATGGCTGATGCCGGACTTCTGGGAATATCCAACCGTATCCATGGGCCTGGCGCCCATAATGGGCATCTATCACGCGCGTTTCAACCGCTACCTGGAGGACCGGGGTCTCAGGGACACCTCCGGTTCCCACGTGTGGGTCTTCATGGGCGACGGAGAAACCGACGAACCCGAATCCCTCGGCGCGATTACCCTGGCGTCCAGGGAAAAGCTGGACAACCTCATCTTCGTGATCAACTG
>JAAXHE010000044.1 GCA_012271065.1 Candidatus Latescibacterota bacterium | reverse complement strand
ACTCGACTTTTCGGAGTGGACTCAAGGATTAAATCCAAAGGACAAATCAAAATGGAGATTGTCGATGAAATATGTGACCAGGTTTCCGGAAGGTTGGGACGAGGACCGTGTCCGACGCCTTCTGGAACATTACAAATCGCAGACAGACGACGAAGCTGTGGCGGAGGATGAAGCGGTATCGGAGGATCCAGACCAGACGCTGATGGCAATACCCAATGCTCTGGTTCCTTCAGTAAAAGCGCTTCTGTCACGAAACTCCGAGTGAACTCATACGACCTTCTCGATCACGTCTTTTCCTCCAATCAACTCCCCGTCCCATCGGATAATCGCTGTCTGTATCTGATTAAATCCTCGCGTGTTATGGCGTCCGGCGGCACCAATTGATACTGTTTCTCCGCCACGATTCGGATATCATCCCCGTCTTCCTCGAACTCCATGAGAGAGATGACATCCTGCTCCATAAATTGCGCGCCTATAGGGCGGCAAATCAGGTCTGGCAGTTTTCCGGCGCAAAGGGCGATGTCCTGCTCGATCTGCACACGGCTGAGTTTATCGCTGCCCCCCTTGGCTTGTACCGGGATGACATAGTGGGAGCCGCTCTTGTCGACTCCCACGTAAACTTCGTCGGTTTCGACCTGTCCCATTTCCTGTACGGTAGTCCGGAGGTGGTTTTGCAGCGAGTAGCAGGCAATCCCCAGGAAAATATCGATCAAACGGTTGTAGCGAACCCGAGCCAGCAGCGCCTGCTCGTCGCTGAACGCATATTTCGCGATTATACCCGGTGTAGAGTCCGGGACCTTTGTGACGGATAGATTGGGGTTTGGAGTGAGTGGTATATCACTCACAAGTACAAATCTATATTTGCTCCGTCCGGCAGCTCGTATTATCCAAACCTGTTTGTCTGGCGCAGTTTCACGAATACTGGCTGGAAGTGGCGTTCTGTACCTGAAGCTGTAGATCAGATCGCCGAGATTCCTCGGCAGATCAATTTCAAGTTCTGAGGCAAACGTGACGATATCTTGCCGTTCAAAATCGACTTCACGATGTCCGGGCTGATACCTGGCATGGAAAATCGCCTCTATGATGGCAGTATAACGATTCGTGGCAGAAATACGATACTCCTCTCGATTAGTTCAATCACCCGGCCATTCCAGCGTCACAACCTCTTCCCTGAGCTGTTCGCCTGTCACCGTTGATGGCCTGGTACGAAACAGATTGATTCCGGTGACGTTATAACCCTGGGATTTGGCGATGCCGGCCAGGAGTTCGCCCGTTCTGATCATCACCCGAAGATAGGATGCCTGGTCACCCACCACGTAAGCGAGCTTTGCGCCAGATTTGAGAGCGGGCCGAAGCGACGCCAGATGCTTCGCCATTCCCCCGAAGTAAAGCAGAGTGACGCGGGAGTACTGACGCTCGAAACCTGATGTCTTACCCAGAGCGATACGGCGTTTTTCAATTTCATCCGCAAGATTGCGTATTGTAGGATTGTCCGCGATCTCCCGGTCGTCTGTGTCGGCTTTGTACACTCCGCGCGTGTTGGACCTGACCAGGTTTTGTTTCAACGTCCTCAACTCTTGCCTGTTCCTGATCATGCCAAGTATGACCGACTCCAGGCGGGTCGTCCTCGTGTAATCCTTCTCGTTCGGATATGGCGGCGATGTAATTACAAAATCGACCGAACCCGGTTTCAGGATGTTTTCGACGCTGCGGGCATCTGCGTTGATAATCCGGCTGCCGATTTGTGCCCGGTCACCATATCGGCGGATATCGCGGACAGTCGTGCGAATGCATTCCAGCCAAGCCCCCACGACAGGTGCATCATTCTTGATTTTCCCGACCCCGACTTCCGGCCCGAATTTCAGATTACCAATTCGATGCACGAGCGCGTTGGCAAGACAGAGGCGGCCGTATCGCTGGAGATGAGGACCTCCTTCCCGGTCGATTGCATCCAGAAGTACGAGCGCTTTGTGCAGGGGACGGGGGCTGATGGAGTCCTTCAACAGGATTCTCGACTGTTCATCGGGAAGTTGCTTCAATATGATATTCGGAATACCGTTTTGCGCGAAAAGCGGTAGATCCTTCCACTCGCCAAAGCCGTTTTCTTCCAGAGTTTTCTTAGTATATAGCGCTACCTCTTCCGCGTACTCAAGCAATTCCTTGTGATTTACCGTCCAGTCGACCTTCACCGAACTTGCGAAATACGCCATCGGATTCGGCTCGATTCCAATGCTGCCGATTCCGAGTTTCTTGCACTCAACGGTCGTGGTTCCCGTACCGCAGAATGGATCCAGTACGGTGTGATAAGGTTGGACATCGAACCGGTCAAGATACTCACGGACCAGATGAGGCGGAAATGACAGGACGAACCGGTACCAGTCATGAACGGCTCTGTCTTCGGTTCGGAGTTTGTTTAAATCCTTCATTGTCGCACGCTATTGTCACTGATGGTTTGGATATAAGATACTATATTTAAAGATTATACATTGACCGAATGATGGCAATACGGTACCGCAGTTCGGGCTTGATTCCTCGTTCTGCTGCTAATATAGTCAGGATCAATCGTGATTGCAAGATCGCGACGTGGACGCTCGGAGGTTTCAGGCCGGCATCAGTGCCTGGCGCCCTGTATGTGCGGCAGATTTCCCTTGACTCGAAGCGGATCTTGGCTTTCCTTCCTTGTCTGGTAAACGAACACCGGTCGTGCGGTTTACGGTTGCCATTGGTTATTGCGATTTAGCGATTTTATGACGTCCCGTTCACTCGACCTCGCGGCGCGATGACGGAAGAACAATGACGGAGATTCTTCCGGAATCCTGCGCCTGACTTATGAGGCCGGGGAAACGGGTTTTTTGTCCACGTCGGGATGATATGCAGTCCATTGCAGAGTATCTCAGCGGCAAGACGCTGTTTGTGACCGGCGCGACGGGCTTTCTGGCGAAGGGATTCGTGGAGAAGATCCTGTATTCCGCGCCCGAGGTGGCGCGGATCTATCTCCTGATCCGGCCGCGGTCGCGCTCCAACGGGCAGCTTGTCTCCGACGCGGAACGCCTGGAGACCGAAATCCTTCAGTCCCGCGCGTTCGAAAGGCTGCGTGAGAGGTGGGGTGGGGCGTTTTCCGCCGTGATGGCGGATAAGCTCGTCGCGGTCGCCGGCGATCTGACCGAAGACGGGCTGGGGATTGCCGCCGATCAGCGCAAGTGTCTTGTCGAGGACGTCGATTTTGTCGTCAATTTCGCCGGAACGGTTGTATTCGACGAGCCCATCGACAGCGCACTCGAACAGAATGCAATGGGCGCCGCCCGCGTCGTCACCTTCGCGAAGGCCTGCCGGAAAGCCGCGCTCGTTCATGTATCAACCGCGTACGTGAGCGGAAAGCGCACCGGTCGGATACCCGAAGCGCCGTTTCCCCAGGACCGGAGCGTTTCGGACCTCATCAACGGAAGCGCCGCCGGCTTCGACCTGCAGGGCGAGATCGACGCCATCCGGGCTTTCACCCGGGAAGTCGAGGAGGCATCCAGAAAGCCCGACCTCGAGGCGGCGTTCCTGAAGCAGCTCCGGCGGCAGGACCGTGGAAAACGCGTTACCGACTACCGGAAGGCCCACCAGGTAGAAGCCCTTCGCCAGCGCTGGATCCGGAAGCAGCTGGTGGACGAAGGGATGCGGCGTGCGAGGCGCCACGGCTGGAACGACAGCTACACGCTCACCAAGGCGATGGGTGAGCAGATGATCGTGAAGTCTCGGGGAGACCTTCCAACGGCCATCGTCCGGCCGTCAATCGTGGAGAGCAGCCTCGAGGACCCGGTACCCGGCTGGGTGGAGGATTTGAAAGTCGCCGACCCGCTGATCGTCCACTATGGCAAGGGCCGGCTGTCGAATTTCCCGATCGATCCCGGAATTGTGCTGGATATCATACCCGTCGACGTCCTGAACAACGCCGTTACGGCGGTTCTTCCGCAAGTACACGGGTCGGAGGAGATGAAGGTCTACCATGTGGCCTCGGGTTCGCAGAATCCGGTTCTGGCGAGTGAAATGGTCGAGCTTGTTTACGGGTATTTCAAATCTTCGCCCATGCAGGACCGAAGCGGGCGGCCCATCCACGTCAGGCCCTGGCAGTTCATCAGCCAGCGGCGGTTCCGTTGTCTGGTCGCACTGAAGTACAAGCTTCCGCTTGGCCTGTTGAAGGCTGCCGTGGACTATCTGCCCGCACGATGGGTTTCCCGTTACAGGCGCCGGGTAACCGGCATGGAGGCCGTTCTGGCGCGGCTTGAGTCCCTGGTCGATACCTATTGTGGGTACACTCACCTCGATTGCGAGTTCGAAACGGAGAATACGCGCCGGCTGTACCAGGCGCTGAATCCCGAAGATCAGAAGGTGTTCAACTTCGACGTGACGCGCATCAACTGGCCGGAGTACATCCAGGAGATCCACATCCCGGGATTGAAACACCATGTATTGAAAGAGGGGGATGGGGCGGTTTCCGTGGTGGCCGCCGAAGCCGACGGACCGCACAATTGAGGTTTGGGATTCAGGATCGTCATCAGTCGTGAGTTTATCCGACGGGGATGCGAACGGGGCGAATCCGAACCAGGCATAGGCGGTCTTTCGGTCTCTTTCACGACAGGCGATTTATGGATCGAAACAAGAAAATCCCAATGCACCAGCTGCTGTTGCGGGATCCGGGCAAACTGCGTGCAGCATATGATCAGGCTGCCTCGGAGTTGATCGAAGCGGTCCGGCCCGAAGGCTATTTCGAGGGCTGGACGGCCGAGGAGCTGACGTGGCCGTCCCACGGCGCGGATCAGATCGGCCTTGAAGGACTGCTTAAGGGCGCGCGAATCGTGGATGCGATTTATAACGGCGTCCCGGCGTTGCGGGACCGGCGTCTCAGGGAGGCGCACGACCATTTCATTGAATTGACGCCGGCTTACCACGAGGGGAACCGGATCTACCTGCGGCTGCGGGATGAGTTTGTGGGCAGCGGCGCAGGAACGGGCTCGGATTTCCTGAAGCTGTACCAGTCTCTCTACGTTGAGGCACTTGCAAAGGGCGACGATTTCTCTCCCGACCGGGCCGAGACAGCGCTGGCACAGGCCAGGATTTCACGGGTACCGCTGTCTCACGCCAGGGCCGTTGCGGAAGCGCTGCCCACCGTGGAAACGGACGAAGATCCGCGTTGGCAGTTCGAATACGCCTGCGACGTGAATGGCGAAACATGGAATGGCACCCTCCGTGAACTCCTGGAAAACGTGGCGCAGCGGACGTTGCACCTGATTTCCGCCGGGGAGCTTCTCGCCACGCGCTACAACACGTACAATAACCTGGGATGGTTCGGCAGTTCGGTATGGAAGGTGGTCGCCGACGCCGATGTGCGGTTGCATCAGATGGAGGATTCGGACGCGGAGGGCCTGGCAACCCTGAAGGCCGACGTCAACCTGTGCCGGAGTATGCTCGTGGAGTTTCTCGCGGCGCACCGGGAGGACCCCGCCCGGCTGAGGCCGGCGAACTACTGGTACGGGCAGCCGTACAGTTATCTGACACGGGATATGATCGATCTGAGCGTCCGGATTGTTGATGCGGTGAATTCGGCGGTTCGAAACGGGGACGGATCGGCTGAAGTGGCGCTCCCTCCGCTGCTGGCCGGTGCCCATACGGGTCGATTCCTGGAATATGCTCACGTCGGCGTAACGGAGGAACTGACGTCCTTCCAGCGCAAAATCCGGATGTTGCGCTGGGCGAGGCGCTGCTGGCGGGTCGGGCGGCGCCGGAAACGCATCGCAGAGGAGGATCTCACGCCGTCAATGCGGCATGAGCGCGCATGGGAGGTCTGGCTGGATTGGTCCCGCGACACGATGAATGCCTTCGGCATCCGGCTGGAAGTGACGATAGCCCCGATGTTCCGGACGCTTGTCAGGGAGATGGACCTTTCCAGTGGCGGCCAGAGGATCCTGTTCCTGCCCTCACATCAGAGCATGCTGGAACATTTCGTTGTGTTTTCGGTTTTCAATGACCCGGTGTTTCTGGATGCGATGGGGTGGGACCGTTCCCGCCCGGTGGTTCAGCTGGCACGCACGGGACTGGCGAAGTCGACGTCGGTGAAAATCGGGTCCCGCGAGATCAGCATCTTCGGAATGTCCCCGGACAAATTCGACAGGATGTTCGAGACCGTGGACGGCTTTATCACCAGAGACAGCGTCGATATCTCATCCCATACGATTCCACGCATCCTGCAGGAGATGGAACGCCGCCCCGGTGTGATCTATCCGATGGGAACAACGGCTTCGTTCGACGTACAGCTGTTCCCGCTCCAGCACGCGCTGTTCGCGAAGCTCCCCCAGGACGTGGTGATGATTCCCATCGTCTTTCGGGGCAGCCACGCGCTGTGGCCGAAGTGCCCGGCGCGCAATCTGAATATCAATCCGGGTGTGATCGAGGCGGTGATCCTGCCCCCTATGCCGGGCGAGACCACGTTGCTGCCCCGACGCCGGTCGCTGCGAATCCAGCTGGAAGCCGCCAACCTGCTCCAGGCGGTGCATATTTCCAATCTGCTGAATCCGGAGCCGTCCCGGTGATGCGTCGGGACGTCCCGAACAACCGTCATTGAATTGCGCTGTCGCAAACGTATGGTACGGCCGCCTGCGGTCGTCTGGAGTCCGTTATGTCTGATTGGGGATTAGCAGCGGTTGCCGTAGCGGTTGTCCTGGTGTTTGCGCACCTGTCGAACCGGAGGCGATCCGGAAACGAAACGGATGATTTCTTCGATCATTCGGAAGGAGAACGGTTCCCCCACAAGTGGGGATACACGGATACGCGGTTCGAGTTTGTAGACGATCGGACGGTGAAGGTAACCGGGAGCAGGTACCCGATTTCGGGGTATCGGATGCCGTTTCTGCTGGACTTTGTGGAGGACGTGTTGGGGATTACAATCCGACGGGAAGACTCGTACGCGGAACGCGAGGACGTCGAGGCGCCCGAGCCGAATCTCGACGCCGCTTTCGGCAACGCGCTGAAAGAACGGTTCGGAGACGGGCAGGTTTCATTCGATTCCAAAGCCAGGCTCGTGCACAGCCACGGGCAGCTGAGCGTTGAAGAAGTGTACAGGGTGATGTACGGGGATTCACTGCCCAGGCTGGTCGATCTGGTGTTCTATCCGGCGGAAGAGGCGGATGTAAAGGCCATGATCGACCTGGCTAACGAGCACGACGTCTGCCTGGTGCCCTACGGCGGAGGGACGAATGTGAGCGGGGCGCTGGCGTGTCCGCCCGACGAGCGGCGCACGATTGTGTCCGTGGATATGCGGCGGATGGACCGGGTTCTCTGGATCGACGAGGAGAATCTGCAGGCGTGCGTCGAAGCAGGCATATCCGGAAAGTCGCTGGAGCGGGTATTGGGGGAGCGGGGGTATACGTCGGGGCACGATCCCGACAGCGTGGAACTCTCCACGATGGGCGGGTGGATCTCAACCAACGCGAGCGGGATGAAGAAGAACCGTTACGGTAATATAGAGGATATTGTACTCGAGGCGACGCTGGTAACGCCTACCGGGGAGATTGCGACCCGCGCGGTGACACCGAGGAATTCCACGGGCGTTCAGCCCAGGGGCCTGCTGTTCGGCAGCGAAGGCAATTTCGGTATTATCACTACGGCGGTGATCAAGATTCATCCGATCCCGGAGACGCGCAGGTACGGAGCGCTTGTGTTTCCGGCATTCGAGAAGGGCGTCGCGTACCTGAAGGCGCTACGGCAGACCGGGATGCTGCCCGCGAGCATCCGCCTGGTCAACAATAATGAGTTCCGGTTCGGCCAGGCCCTGAAACCGGCGCCGAAATTCCTGAAGGGCGTCAAGGAACGGCTTCAGAAGTTCGTCCTGTTGAAGGTGCTGGGTTTCGATCCGATGAAGATGGCGGCATGCACCATCGTGATGGAGGGCACGAACGACGAGGTCGGCCAGCAGGAACGCACGATCTTCAGCCTGGCGAAGGAGTACGGCGCCAAGAGCGCGGGCGCGAGTAACGGCAAGCGAGGATACTCGCTTACGTTCGGCATCGCCTACATTAGAGACTTTCTGAACCAGTACGGCATTCTGGGCGAAACCTTTGAGACGTCGGTGCCCTGGGACCGGATCCACCAGGTGTGCGATGCGGTCTCCGGCGAACTGGTCGCCCAGGCCGGCAGACACGGCGTCCCGGGCAAGCCCTATCTTTCGTACAGAGTGACGCAAACCTATCATACCGGCGTCTGCATCTATTTCACCATGGGCATCTACGGCAAGGGCCTGGAACAACCCGGCCGGACGTTTCACGCGATCGAACACCAGTTGCGGCAGGTTATCCTGGACAACGGGGGGTCGTTGTCACACCACCACGGCGTTGGCAAGGTGAGAAGGGATTTCCTCCCGCAGATCCAGACCGATAACAGCATGCAGGTTATGCGCCAGGCGAAAAACGCGATGGATCCGAACAACATCTTCGGGATCCGGAATGGCGTGTTTGGGGGAACGGACCAGTAGGGGCAACCCTTGTGGTTGCCCGCCTTTTGGCTGTTACCGGTTTCCCCTTGTGTCTTCGTGCCTTTGTGTGAGCGAAGGTTCAATCTGACCTGGAAGGTCGCGTATGTTCAATGATAAAGTCGTCGCGATAACCGGCGCTTCATCGGGCCTTGGGGCAACACTGGCGCTGGCGTTCGCGGATGAGGGCGCGGACGTGGCGCTGTTCGCACTGGACGAGGGGGTACAGGATACCGCGGAAGCGTGTCGAGAGCGGGGCAGCCGCGCCATTACGGCCACGGGCGATGTGGGAAAACCCGACGACTGTAAGGCATGGATCGACGCGGCGGTTTCCGAGCTCGGCGCCGTGGACTACCTGGTAGCCTGCGCAGGGATCAGCATGTGGGCGCGGTTTGACGAGGTGGAGGACGTGGCGATTTTCCGCAAGTTGATGGAAACGAACTATCTGGGCATTGTACACTGCGTGTATTATGCGCTCCCCCATCTGAAGGCGCGTGACGGGATGGTGGTGGCGATTTCTTCCATCCAGGGAAAGATCGGCGTACCCCTGCATACAGGGTACGTGGCGTCCAAGCACGCGGTGCAGGGATTCTTCGAGTCTCTGCGGACGGAGTTGCTGGACACTGGCGTGGACGTGCTGACGGTTCTGCCCCACTGGCTGCGGGGCACGAATCTGCGCAAAGCGGCCTTCGGCAGGGACGGCGGTTCTCTTGGCGGGTCCAGCCGCAAGCACAGCAAAGAGTCCATTTCTCTGGACGACGCCAGCGAGGCCATCATCGAAGCGATGAAGAAACGAAAACGCGAGTTGATCATTCCGTTCAAGCTCCGATTCCTGCCCTGGCTGCATCTGATCAATCCGAAAATTGTCGAATACCTGGTCACGCGCGGGGTGTCGAAGCAGGAGAAGGGGGAGTAGCGGGTATGGCCGGCGGACCGGAGGCAGAAGCGCGGGGAAGGATTCAGAAGAAGACGCCGTCCAGGTCCACGTGTTGTTCAATGAGGCCGGACAGGCATCCGGTGTCTCCGGCGTCCACGTCCACGCCGGGATCGTAGGGCACGATGCCCAGGGAGCGGACGCCGGACAGTCGGGATATCACTTCCGGGCTGGTGCGGGCGGCACGCGGATCTCCGGGGCCGGTGGTGTTGTAGACGACACCGATGACCTCCTGATTGCGTCTGTCCGCCGCTTCGAGCGTCAGCATCGTGTGGTTGATCGTGCCCAGCGCGGCGCGGGCGACGACCAGCAGCGGCAGGTCCAGACGGCGGGCAAGGTCCGCGACCAGGAAGTCTTCCCGGATGGGTACCAGCAGGCCGCCCACACCCTCCACCAGGACGATATCGTGAAGGCGTGTCAGGCGGCTGTAGGCATCGTCGATGGGTTCCAGCGGAATCTGGCGGCCTTCCAGTTCGGCCGCTACGTTGGGCGATAGCGGCGCTTCGAGGCGGACGGGATTGACGAGTTCGAGAGCATCCGTGACGCCGGCTGCCTTTGACAGAAGCCGCGCGTCGGCCGTTCCGCCCGAGGAGACGGGCTTGAATACGCCCACGTCGACGCCGCGTCCGCGCAATAATGCCGCGATCCCGGCGGTAACGGCTGTTTTGCCCGCGCCGGTGTCCGTGGCGGTAACGAAGACTCCCCTGAATCCCATAGTCGTTAGTTTTCCGTCAAGTCGGACGAGTCCGGCCGGGAATGTCGTGAATACGCATCAGGCCGCCGTCAGGCGGCCTTTCAACAGTGGCGCGCGGGCGGGGGGCCCGGCTGCGATCACGCCTGGTTCGTCACGACGCTGATGGACTCGTAGACGATGTCCAGCAGCTTTTCGAGTTCGCGGTCGGAAATGGACAGTGGCGGCATGAGGACAATGGTGTCGCCCAGCGGGCGAATGAGAAGACCCCGTTTTCGGGCTTCGCCGCAGACGCGGGCGCCGATCCTGTCTTCGGGGGGATACGGCCGGGCGCCGGATCTGTCGGCAATCAGTTCGACCCCGGCGATGAAGCCGCACTGGCGAACGTCGTCCACGTGGGCCAGGGTCCTGAAGCGTCCGAGTCCTTGCGTGAGAAGTTCGACTTTCGGGCGCAGAGACGCCAGTACGTTATGGGTTTCGAAGTGCCGGATGGCGGCCAGCGCCGCCGCGCATCCGAGCGGATTGCCAGTGTACGTGTGGCCGTGAAAAAACGTCCGGCCTTCGTTGTCTTCGCCCAGAAAGGCATCGAAGATTTCACCTGTGGTGAGTGTGGCGGCTACGGGCAGGTATCCTCCCGTGATGCCCTTGCCCAGGCAGAGAATATCCGGCGCGACGCCTTCTTTCTCGCAGGCGAACATGGCGCCGGTGCGGCCGAAGCCGGTGGCGATTTCATCGGCGATGAGCAGGACGTCGTGGTCCCTGCAGAGGTCGGCGACGCCTTTCAGATAGCCTTCCGGATGAACCAGAATCCCGCCCGCGCCCTGGATGAGCGGCTCGACGATGAAGGCGGCGATGCGGTGGGCTTCCCGCTTGAGGATATCCTCGACCGCGCGCAGACTGCCTCGGTCGCATTCATTCTGGCGCGCACCCTCCGATCGGCGAAATTCATGGGGCGACGGGGCGGTCAGCGACGGAAAGAGGAGCGGGCCGTACGCCTCGTGGAAGAGGTTGATGTTTCCCACGCTCATCGCGCCGATGGTGTCGCCGTGATAGCTCTTCTCAAGGCTGAGAAAACTCGTCTTCTCCTGTTTCGGATCCGGCTTCTGCCGCCAGTACTGAAAGGCGATTTTGAGGGCAATTTCCACGGCGCACGCGCCGGTGTCCGAGTAGAACACGTGGTCGAGTCCGCGGGGTGTGATTTCCACGAGTTTTTCGGCCAGCCGGATCGCGGGTATGTTGGAAAGACCCAGCAGGGTGCTGTGCGCGACCTGGTCCAGTTGCCCGCGAACGGCGTCGTCGATTTCCTTGACGCGGTGACCGTGTACGTTGCACCACATTGAGGAGTAGCCGTCGAGGTACCGGTTGCCGTCGATATCCTCCAGGTAGACGCCGTCGGCGCGCGCGATGATAATGGGATCCTCGCTCGCGTAGGTGAGCATCTGCGTGAACGGGTGCCACACCAGGCGGCGGTCGAGGTCTTTGAGGCGGGCCTTGTCTTCCGGGGACATAATAGCGCGAATGGAAAGGTGGGAAGGAATGCAGCGGGCGAACCTGGATTCCGGACGTTTGCCAGTGGCTCCGGGCGTCGAATTGCCGCCGTAGCTATCTCAATGGCAACATGCGCCGGGGACCTGCACGGTCGGCTCCCGTGGCAGTGCGCCGGGGTTCTCCTCCGATCCGAATTCCCCTGTGTATGCGGTTATTGCCTGCTTGCGCCGATGCTTTCGAGGATGTCGATGGGCATTTTGCAGACCATGGTGTAGGCGGGGTCGTAGACGTTGCCCACGTCGTATTCCACCGCCTGGCCCATGAGGATGTGAATCGATCGGGTATCCAGGCCGTAGTCTTCCTGGAGGAACCGGATCAGCTCGGTGGTGGCGTGTTGCGTTGCCTGGTCCAGAGGGCGGGCGTTGCCCACCGCCATCACGTGGGTCTCGTTGAGCGCACGCGGCCAGTTGATGGTTTTTCCCTTCAACAGGCGCAGCGTGAAGGTGACGTCGAAGGAGATTTCGATGCCGGTGCCCGCGATTTCACCGTCGCCCTGCACGGCGTGGCCGTCGCCGATATGGAACAGCCCGCCTTCGACGAAAACGGGGAAGTACACGGTTACGCCCTGGACGAATTCCCTGTAGTCCATGTTGCCGCCGTGCGTATCGGATGTGGCGGTGGAGATCGCCTGGCCGCGGGGCGGCGCCACCCCGAAGCAGCCAACCATGGGTTTCAGGGGAATCCGGAGCCTGCCGATGGGGAGGTCATCGAAGCCGACGGGCGTGGCCGTGTTGTTTTCGAAGTCGATTTCCCAATCCAGGAGGCGGTCGAGGTTATCGTCGAATTCCGGCGTGTACCCGAAATCCAGCACGTTGGCGGCCACAACGCCCGACGTGTACCCGATCTTGCGGTTGGGCGCCAGTTTGTCGAAGGTTACGGCCAGCGTATCGCCCGGTTCGGCCCCCTCCAGGTAGAAAGGTCCCGTCTGGGGATTGCCGGCAGGTGTAATCGGCTTGCCCGTGGCGTCGCTTCCTCCGGCATCCACGGTGGTGGTTGTGATGGTGTCGCCGGTGGCGACGCTAAGCACCGGGTCATGCGCGCCAATGGCCGTGTGGTAGGCTTTCGGGACGAAGTGATGGTGAGCCATGGATACTCCTCTTATAGAAAGTGCGGGAGCGACTGCCGGGCGGTCGGATGAAGGGAGGCCTTCCCGTTTGACGCCCTGCGCCGGCGGACTGGTTACTGTTGCACCGCAATCATACGGATGTTCGAAGGCGCCCTCCACGTGGATACCCACGTGAGGCCCCGGTCCTGGCTGCGGTAAAGACAGTCGTCTGCGACCGACCAGGCGCGGCCGTCGGGCGTAAAGCCGATGTGAAAGGTGTCGATGTTGCCCGCCGTGGTCCCGGGGAAGCCGTCTGTGACGTGTGACCAGGAAAGGCCTGCGTCGTCGGTCCGATAGAGCTGTCCCTGCGCATCGCCGTGGGGCCCGGTGCTGACCGAAGCGAGCAGGCAGTCCGGTTCATCCGGGTGTACGGCGATGGCCCGGCCGTAATAGTATGGAAAACCGTCTGAGCGGTGCTGCCAGGACTTGCCCCTGTCGTTGCTGAGATACACGGCGCGTGCCGTGTTCGCGTAGACCCGGTCGTCTTCCCTGGGCGAGGTGGCCACCTGGTGGACGTCCTGGTGCAGCTCCGGGGTGACGGGTTCCCAGTTGCGGCCGTGGTCGGGCGACCGCATGATGCTGCCCACGTGGATGTCGGCGTACACCCAGCCGTCCCGTGTGCGCGCCATGCTCCGGACGGCCGCGGGTCCACCCCAAGGCGTGTACCAATCCGCGCGGCATTCCAGCGCGTCGAAAGACTCCAGGCGCTCGGTCTCGCCGTCCGTCACGGCATACACGTGGGGGGCCTCCACGCCAACGAGGAAGCGCAGCGGATCTTCATCCAGGATGAGAAGGCACTCTATGGGTTCCTCGATTCCCGTGCCGAGGGTTCTGGCGCCATTACGCGAAAGGACCGCGACCGCCCCGCCCTGCAGTGCGGCGAGGCGGATGGATCCCCCTTCCGCAATCGCCTGGACTTCACCGTCCGCCAGAACGTCTCGCGGCGCGGTTGGACCTCCATCCAGGGCGTACACCGTATCTCGGGTGGCAATCAGCATACCGACTCCTCTCTCGGAACGGGTCGCGAGGCCGGATGCGGCCCGCGATGGGACCCATAGATCAGCCACGAGTCCGTGTTCTAATGGTAGCGAATATTCAGGCCGCCGTCCGCCAACGGGAGATCGACCGCGCGGTGTTCCGCGGCGGCGCGGTTCCAGGCCAGGCAGAGTTCCAGCACGTTTCGAGCGTGTTCCGGCGTGACGTCAAGCGGATGGCCCTCACGGACGCTGCGGACGAAACGTTCGACCGCGGCGTCGATCGTATCGTTCTGCGCCCGGTAGAAAACGCGCGGAGCGCCCCCGTCGTCCTTGTGCCAGACGATGCCTTCCATGACATCCAGATGCGCCCGGGCGATACCTTCGGCGCCCACGACTTCCATTTCCCAGGCCGGGGCGCCGCAATTGACGTTGAAGATGATGTCCATGGACCCCATACGGCCGTCTTCGAACCGGACGGTGCCCTTGCCGGAATCCATCCAGATGCTGTGCGGCGTGGCCAGGTTGTCGTATTCGGCAAAGGCGCGGACCGCGGGTGAATCGATGAGCCAGAGCAGCAGGTCCGCGGCGTAGAAGCCCAGCGAAAGCCCGATGCCGCCCTGGCCGGGACCGAATTCACCGCTTCCGTCAAAAACCGTTCCCGGGCCGAAACAGCCGTGCTGAATCCACGCCCTTGACGTGATGACGCGTCCGACCGCCCCGTTTTGCACCCGGGTTCCCATCGCGCGGATGGCGCCGTCTTCCCGTCCGGGCAGCAGGGCGGACAGCAGTACGTCGTTGCGGCGGGATGCGTCGATCATCACATCGGCGCCCGCCAGGCTCATACACATGGGCTTGCTGATAAATGCGTGAGCGCCCGCGTCCATCGCGCCGGCCGCCTGCTGCGGTTTCTGGTCATCCGGACATGTGATGAAGACGAGGTCGAGGGACTCGGCGTGGACCATCTCCGGCACCGCGGCGTATGCCTGGATGCCGTGTTGGACGCCGAACGCCTCCCTGGACTGCATGCCGAGTCTGCCGAGCGTTTCGTCGCTCTGGTCCAGATGTGCGTACGCCGCCAGTTCGATGTCCGGGTTACGTGTCGCGGACCGGGCAAACGCATTGGAATAGTAAGATCCGATGCCGCACACGCCCGCTTTCAGCGCCATGGTTTCAGTTCCCGCGTAACTGGCGACGAACGAAATGGGCCCGCGGGATCGTCGCTTCGCAGACCCGGTATCCGGCGCGCCCCCCGTATGCTGTTCACGGGTGGATATTTATGGCAATATCCGTGGCATTGTCAAGCGCAATCGTTCGCGGAGGCGTTTTGGACGGGGCGCCGGTTGGGGCTGGCGCGTCGGGCGCGGTGACGCGTGAATTGACGGACATACGTCCAAAGCGAACGTGATCGGGAGGCTGAATGAACGACGGTGAAACCGGGATTCGGCTGGAGGTGGCGGGTGAGGCGTCGTTGCCGACCGGTCAATCGTCAGACATCCGGGATGTCGACAATAGCCTCGCCGCAATCCACGAACGGTTCGCGGATGAAGCGTCGCTGCCGGCGGACACCCTTGCGCGGTACGGGCGGGCATGGACGCGCAGCCATCTGCAGGATGGCGATCTCGGACGGACGCTGGACCTCGCGAATCGCGCCCGCGGCGAATTCGCCGCGCTCGTAACGGTCGGCATCGGGGGGTCCGATCTGAGCGCGCGGGTCTTTCACGACGTGCTCAATCCCGCTTACCACAACCTCCTGCCGGCGGACGGGCGGGGCGGAGCGCCGGAAGTCTATTTCACGGGGGATACGTTCGACCCCCGCCGGCTGGGCGAGCTGCTGGACATGCTGACCCGGCGCGGGATGCTGGGCCGGACCCTGTTCAACGTGATCAGCAAATCCGGGCGCACGGGCGAGACCATCGGTGCGTTGATGGTGGTGCGGGACCGGCTTTCACGTCAGGCTGTGAAGGACTGGAATAGCCACATTGTAGCTACAACCGGTCCGTACGGCGGGAGCCCGCTGTTTGAAATGCACCGGAAGCGTCCGTTCTTCGGTGAGTCGCTGCTGCCGGTGCCGGACGGCGTAGGAGGCAGGTTTTCGGCATTTTCACCCGTGGGGACGTTCTTTCTGGCGATGACAGCCGGAACGGGGATGTCCCCCGGTTCACGTGTACGGGAGATGCTCGAGGGGGTGCGGTGGGCGGAGGCGCGCTGGCGCCTGCCCTGGCCGGACGAGCGAAACATCGCCTGCCGCCTCGCCAGATGGCTGCATCTCCAGGAACGGTACGGCCGGAAACAGGCGCTGGTTTTCTACAATTACGCGGACAACCGACGTCCGGGAGACTGGTTTCAGCAGCTATACGACGAGTCGCTGCAGGAGAGGGGAGGCGGCCTCCACGTCGTTCCTGCCGTTGGACCGGCGGGAAACCATTCCGTCCTGAACGGAATCGTCGCCGGACGCGCGGACAGGGTGGTTCTTTTCGTACACTGGGAGGACCTGGGCCGGGATCTGCGGATTCCGGACGGAACGGAGATCGGGGGCGAGATGGCAGCGTTCGGCGGGCTGCGTATGAGCGGGGCGCAGTCGGCTTCGTACCTTGGCACGGCCCGGGACTTTTCCGCGCGCGGGATTCCGAACGCGACGCTGCATGTGGCCAGGCGGGACGAGAGGCACCTTGGCGCATTGATGCGGGTACTGATGGATACCGTTGCGGTGAAGGGAAGACTGCAAGGCCAGCACGTGAACGACGCGGGGGACGTGGACCCGGCCGCCGATCTCACCTACTCACAGGACGGGGTAGAGGGCTACAAAGAGCGAACGCGCGATCTGGCGGCTCAGATGAAGTCGGAACGCTGACCAGGCGACGTGGCGCGCAGCGGGATGCATCCGCGACCCGATGGCGAGGTATTTTCGGGAAAGAACACTTCCTGTTGTGCCGCCCTTTTGTTGTGATTATCTTGACCGCCGCCGCGGTTTTTCCATAGGTGAAAAGGAGCGTAACGATGGCTGTTGAAATTGGCGGTTTAAGGGTAAGCGAGGTCCTGTACAATTTGGTCAGAGACGAGATCGCCCCGGGTACGGATGTCGACCCGGATGCGTTCTGGACTGCGCTCGGAGAGATCGTCCAGGCCCTGGGCGCCCGGAACCGGGAGTTGCTGGAAGATCGGGACCGCATTCAGGAGAAGATGGACCGGTGGTACCTGGAGAGGAAGGGACGGCCGATAGACCGGGCGGAGTACCGGACTTTTCTGGCTGAAATCGGCTACCTGGCGCCGGAGGGAGACCACTTTGAGCTGACCACCGCCCGCGTGGACCCCGAAATCGCAACGGTGGCCGGCCCCCAGCTGGTGGTCCCAGTGGACAATGCCAGGTATGCGCTCAATGCGGCCAACGCGCGCTGGGGCAGTCTTTACGACGCCCTTTACGGAACGAACGTCATTCCCGAGGAACCCCGCGCCGAAAGGGAAGAGGCCTACAATCCGGTCCGCGGCGCGAAGGTGATCGACGCGGCCGAGGCGTTTCTGGACGACGTTGCGGGTCTGGCATCCGGCCGATACTCGGAGGTCACGCGCTTTGCGGTTGAGGAAGAGGACGGCGTCGGTCGACTCATTGCGACGCTTCGGGTCGGTGGAGAGGTCGGCATGGCGGATCCCGATCAGTTCCGCGGATACCGGAGAGATGGGGGCGAACTCTCCGCGGTATTGCTGGTAAACAACGGTCTTCACATCGAAATCCGAATCGACCGCGGTCATCCGGTGGGCGCCGCGCATCCGGCGGGGGTCAAGGACGTTCTTCTGGAGGCGGCGGTGACGACCATCCAGGATTGCGAGGATTCGGTGTCTGCCGTTGACGCCGAGGACAAGGCACGGGTATACGGGAACTGGAACGGCATCATGCGAGGCACGCTGGAGACGACCTTCGAAAAGGGCGGCCGGCCGATGACGCGGCGGCTGAATCCGGACCGGGAGTTTACGGCGCCGGATGGGGGGAAACTCACCCTGCCGGGACGCAGCCTCCTGCTGGTCCGGAACGTCGGCATCCATATGTACACCGATAGCGTTACAACCAGCGACGGGGCGGAAATCCCGGAGGGTTTCCTGGATGCGATGGTGACCGCGCTTGCGGCCAAACACGATCTGATTCGACACGGGGAATTCGTCAACAGCGCATCGGGCAGCATCTACGTCGTGAAACCCAAGCTGCACGGACCCGCGGAGGTCGCTGCCACGATCGACCTGTTCGAACGCGTGGAAGCGGCGCTGGGTCTGGAGCGGAATACGATCAAGATCGGCATTATGGACGAAGAGCGACGGACCACGGTGAATCTGAAGGCGGCGATCCGGGAGGCCAGGGATCGGGTGGTGTTCATCAATACGGGTTTTCTGGACCGTACCGGAGACGAGATCCATACGAGCATGGAGGCCGGTCCGATGCATCCGAAGGCGGACATCAGGGCGCAACCCTGGCTCGCGGCGTACGAGGACTGGAACGTGGACGTGGGGGTGGACACCGGTTTCAGCGGTCGGGGTCAGATCGGGAAAGGGATGTGGACCATGCCGGACGAGATGCGGGATATGGTGGAAACCAAGATCGGACATCCGGAAGCCGGCGCAAGCACGGCGTGGGTGCCGTCCCCCACGGCGGCGGTTCTGCACGCCATGCACTATCACCGGGTGGACGTGGCGGCAAGGCAGGCGGAGCTTGCCAGGCGGGAGCGTGCGAGCCTGGACGAAATCCTGACGCCGCCGCTGTTGGACCGGGACCTGACGGAGGACGAGATCCAGCGGGAGCTGGACAACAATGCCCAGGGTATTCTGGGATACGTCGTGCGGTGGGTGGAACAGGGCGTGGGTTGCTCGAAAGTGCCCGATATCAACGACGTGGGACTGATGGAAGACCGGGCGACGCTGCGGATTTCCAGCCAGCACATCGCCAACTGGCTGCATCACGGAATCGTGAGCCAGGCACAGGTGCGTACCACATTCGAAAAGATGGCGGTATTGGTGGACGAACAGAACAGCGGAGATCCGGACTATCGGAACATGGCGCCGGACTTCGTGAAAAGCGTCGCGTTCCAGGCCGCGCTGGAGCTGGTCTTCGAGGGCGTGGCGGAACCGAACGGCTACACCGAACGGGTGCTGCACCAGCGGCGGCGGGAAGTGAAAGAACGGGTAGACGTAAGACGTGAGACGTGAGAGGACGACACCCCACCACCTGGTGAGAAGGAAGACGGGAGAGGGGAGAGATTGCCTGCCTTGTCAGGATTCTTTTCATGCCTAAGGCAAGGAGGGAAGACATATCGGGTAAGGGCTTCTTCTTCCGTCTCACCTTTACCGTCTCCCCGCATTTCTTCTACCGTCTAACGTCTCACCGCTTCATGTTGTCCATTGACTTTTACCCGGCGAGTATTAACTTTTGATATTGGATTCCTGATACCTTGTCAAATTGCGACATTCGAGAACGAGGAGGGCAGGAGATGCAGGCCCCACGCGAATTGAAATCCGTAGGGCAGCGGGTGGCCAGGCTGAACGGGCCGGATATCGTGACGGGCCGGATTCAGTACGCCGACGACATCCAGCTTCCCGGTATGCTGTACGGCCGCATTCTGCGCAGCCCGCACGGTCACGCGCGCATTCTGAAAATCGATACCTCCAGAGCCAAAGAGCTGCCCGGGGTGGTGGACGTGGTGTGCGGCCTGGACGTGCCCGACCTGTCAATTTTCGAGTGCAAAGAGGTCTGCTACCAGGGTCAGAAGGTGGCGGCGGTGGCTGCCGTGGATCCGGATATCGCAGAGGACGCGCTCGCATTGATCGAGGTGGATTATGATGTACTGCCCGCGGTCGTGGATCCCGTGGACGCCATGGACCCCGACGCTCCCGAGGCCGTGCTGGGGGCGCCGACGGAGGACGTAAAGGCTCCGGATGGACGCAGATTGCGGAACGTGACGGCCTACAACGTCCTGGAGGAGGGGGACGTCGAGCGGGGCTTCTCGGATGCAGACGCAGTCGTCGAGGCGGAATATCAGGTTCCGTTCTTCAACCAGACCTATATGGAGCCGAACGCCGCCACGGCGCGCGTGGAAGCGGACGGAAGGCTTACGGTATGGGCAGCGGGGCAGGGCACGTTCACCAAACGCGAAGGCCTCTCGGAAGCATTGAACATCCCCGAGGGGCGCATACGCGTGATCATGACCGAAACCGGAGGCAGCTTCGGGGGCAAGAATCGCATAAATATCGAAGCGCACACCGCGCTGCTGGCCATGCGCACGGGCCGCCCCGTGAGGCTAACGATAAACCGAGGGGAGGATTTTCGCGACAGCCGCCCGGGCCCGGGTTGCTGGGTCCGGTTGAAAACAGGCGCGCGCAAGGACGGGACCGTAACGGCCGTAGAGGGGCGAATTGTGTGGGACGGGGGCGTGATGGGCAGCGGAGGCGCCGCGAACCGTCTGCTGGGACCCTACAGGATTCCGAATTTCAGGCTGGAAGGCATGGCCGTGCGAACGAACAAACCGGGCCCGGGCGCGTATCGGGCGCCCGGTGGACCGCAGACGGCGCTTGCCAGGGAGTCCAACCTGGACATGGTGGCCCACAAGCTGGGGATCGACCCGTTGGAGTTCCGCTTGAAGAACGGGCTCGGCAAGGGCGATCAGCCGCTCATACAGCACGACTGGCTGAAAGACACCATACGAAAAACCGCGGAGACCGCGGGATGGGGCCGTCGCGAACTGAAACCCAACCAGGGCATGGGAATCGCGGTGGGGGACTGGCACAACGCATCCGGGCCGACCAATGCGTTCGTTACGATGTCGGCGGATGGATCGGTGGCCCTCGTGACCGGGCAGGTCGACATTACAGGTCTGCATACGGTGATGGCACAGGTTGTGGCCGAGGAAATGGGGGCGCCCGTCGAGATGGTGACGGTCCGGCTGGGAGATACGGACACGGTCCCCTACGCGTCATTGAGCGCCGGAAGCAAAGCGGCCTATTCCGCCGGCACCGCCGCGCGGGAGGCGGGACGCGAGGCGAGAGAGCAGTTGTTGCGCCTGGCAGCCGAAAAGCTCGAGGCCGCCGTTGACGACCTGGTCGTCACGAACCAGAGGGTGCATATCGTGGGTTCGCCGGACCACGCCATCGGCCTTGGCGAACTGGCCGCCGAAGCGATCGAGTCCAGCGGCGCCGTCAACGGCCGGTGCGTGCTGAGCAGCGTTCCCACCTACCCCTCCTATTCGGTTAACGTCGCCACCGTCGAGGTGGACCCCGGTACGGGGCAGGTGCGGCTCCTCGATCTCGTGGCGGGCCAGGACGTGGGCCGCGCGCTCAATCCCCTGCTCGTGGAGGGTCAGATGCAGGGCGGTGCCATACAATCCATCGGTTTCGGACTCATGGAGGGATACCGGTACGACGAGAAGGGTCGGATGCTGAATCCCAATCTGCTGGACTATGCGATCCCGACCGCGCTGGACGTGCCGAACATCCAGACGGTTATGGTCGAGGACCCCTGCGAACACGGACCCTATGGAGGCAAGGGCGTGGGTGAACCGCCCATCATTCCCGGTGGCGCCGCGGTTGCAAACGCGATCTACGACGCGGTTGGAGCCAGGGTCCGTGAGCTGCCCATGACACCGGAGCGCGTGGTGGCGGCGTTGCAGGAAGCCTGCAAAGGAGGTTGAAGTTGTGAATCGCTTCGAATATTTCGCGCCTGAAACGGTTCGGGAGGCTGCCGAGGTGCTGCAGGCCCATCCCGGTGCGAGGGTGCTGGCCGGAGGGACCGACCTGCTGGTGCAGATGAAGGAACGGGCGCGGACCCCCGATACGCTGGTGGACGTCAGGAGAATTCCGGGCGTGGACGAGCTCCGTTTCGACCGGAAGACCGGGCTGACGATCGGGGCGGCCGTGACCATGCGTCAGGTGGAACTCATGCCGGCCGCACAGTTGCACTACACCGGACTCGCCGAGGGCGCCCGCGTGGTGGGTTCCTTTCAGATCAGGAATCTCGCCACGATCGTGGGGAATATCTGCAATGCGGCGCCTTCCGCGGATGCGGCGCCGGGGTTGATCGTGGTTGGCGCGAAGGTGAAAATCGCCGGCCCGAAGGGACGTCGGACGATGCTCGTGGAGAATTTCATGGTCGGCCCGGGCCGGACCACACTTGGAACGGGCGAGTTCGTGGTTGGCATTCACGTTCCTGTTCCGCCTCCTCGAACCGGATCCGCCTATGTTCGACATACGCCCCGGGGCGCCATGGATATCGCGATGGTGGGTGTGGGCGCGGCCGTGACGCTGGCGCCTCGTACTCGCGACTGCCAGGAGGCGCGTATCGTGCTGGGCGCGGTCGCGCCCACGCCGCTTCGGGCGAAGGCCGCCGAGCGAATGCTGAAGGGACAGCGCCTGACCGGGGAGCTGATCGAGAGGGCGGCAGAGACAGCGGCAGAGGAAGCCCGGCCGATCAGCGACGTTCGGGGATCGGCCGACTTCAGGCGCGAGATGGTGCGCGTGCTGACGGGGCGGATGGTGAACTCGGCGTTCGGGAACGCGCAGGAACGGTCGGGCGTCAAAAGGAGGGCGGCGTGAACCACCAGATCGAATTGAACGTCAACAATACCGTTTATGACCTTTCCCTGGAGCCGCGCAAGACCCTGCTGGCGGTCCTGAGGGATCGCCTCGGACTGACCGGCACCAAGGAGGGGTGCTCGACCGGCGACTGCGGCGCATGTACGGTGCTGCTCGACGGCGAACCCGTCACGTCCTGCCTGGTACTGGCCGTTGCCGCCGAGGGGCGCGAAGTGACGACGGTGGAGGGCATCGCGGACGTTGACGCCCTGCATCCCGTCCAGGAGGCGATGGTAAGTATGGGTGGGCTGCAGTGCGGTTTCTGCACGCCCGGGTTCATCGTCTCGTCCTACGGGCTTCTACAGAAGAATGCCGCGCCTTCGGAGGAGGATATCCGGCGCGCGCTGGCCGGCAATCTTTGTCGCTGCACGGGGTATACCAAGATCGTGGAGGCCGTGCAGGAGGCCGCAAAGCGAATGGCCGGCGGGAAGGGCGGAAAACGGGCAGCTGCGTAAACGGACGGATCATCCACGACGATTCAGTTTCCGCCGAGCACGCCGTGTCGAATGACGCGGCGTTGTTCGATTTCGGGCGGAGAACGGAGTGCGAGAAATCGCGGAAAGATATCCAGTTCCCCGAAGGAATGAAGCGTTCGAATCGGCTATCTCAGGCTGAATCGCAACAGGAGGGTTGAAGGGTCTATGGCGAGGTTCAAGGCGGGCATCATCGGATGCGGGGGCAGGGGCCGCGGGCATGCGCAGGGGTATGCCGCATCGCCCGAAGTCGAAATCGTGGCGTGCGCGGATCCGATGGAGGAGGCAAGGACGAACCTGGCGGAGCAGTTCGACGTTTCGCGGACGTACGGGGACTACCGGGAGATGCTGGCAAGGGAAGGTCTCGATTTCGTCAGCGTGTGCACCTGGATCGGGATGCATCGGGAGATGGTCGTGGCGGCGGCCGAGAGCGGCGCACGGGCGATTCACGCGGAGAAGCCGATGGCCCCCACGTGGGGCGATGCAAAAGCAATGTACCGGGCGTGCGTCGACCGCGACGTTACCGTGACATTCTGTCACCAGAGGCGATTCGAGGAATCTTTCAGGAAGGCAAGATCCCTCGTTCGTGCTGGAGCGATCGGCCGGCTGGTGAGGGTGGAAGGCGCGTGCCCCAATCTGCTCGACTGGGGCACGCACTGGTTCGATATGTTTTTCTTCTACAATGGAGACGCCCCCGCCGAGTGGGTACTCGGGCAGATTGACGCGTCGGAGAAGCGGGAAATCTTCGGTGTTGAAGTGGAGGCGGGCGGTGTTTCGTGGGTTCGCTGGCGGAACGGGCTGGAAGGATTGCTCGCGACCGGCGACGCGGCCCTGAAAGGAGCAGCGAACCGGCTGATCGGCACGGACGGAATCATCGAGGTGATTGGCGGCCGCGACGGACCGCCGATCCGGATCATGCGCTCCGGCTCGGACTGGGAAGTCCCGGAGCTGCCGGGACCCCAGGTGAATCCAACCGTTCTCTCGGTGCTGGATCTCATAGATTGCGTCAAGACGGGGCGCGAACCGGTGTTGAGCGGCCGGAAAGCGTTGCAGGCCACGGAACTGATCTTTGCGACCTATGAGTCCAGCCGTCGCCGAGGGAAGGTGGACCTGCCCCTGGATGTCGACGACTCGGCGCTGTTGACAATGCTGAAAGACGGGACGATTGGACCTGTTTGAAGCTTCTATTCCATTGGGAGTCGGTTCGGCTATCGGGGTCTGATTCGGCCTGGTCGACGCGATCGATCCGCCTTTGTTCATCTCGCTCGCATGGCAAACGATTACGAAATTTGCATTGATGATTCACTCGCGATTGTCTATATTTTACACGATTACCGTGAAAGCATTAAAATATCACTCGAAGACGACTCCATGATAGAATCATTTGGAGATCCCGCAACTGAAGATTTGTTTCACAACAGAAGAACCCGGCGCGCACGAAGTTTTCCGCCGGAGATCATCGGCACAGCTTTAAGGAAATTGGACGTTCTTGACAATGCTCACCGCCTGCAGGACTTGCGGGTACCTCCGGGCAATCGACTGGAAGGCCTCAAGGGTAACCTAAGGGGATTTCACAGTATCCGGGTTAATGAACAATGGAGGATCATTTTTCGATGGGCTGAAAGTTCCGCGCGTCAGGTAACACTTACAGACTATCATTAGCAAATTAGGAGGCAACCATGCTACCGGAAAACCGGATTCCAACCCATCCAGGCGAGGTCCTCCTGGAGGAATTTCTGAGACCCATGGATATGACCCAGGTGGCGTTCGCCAGTCACATTCAGGTGCCGCTTCAGAGGGTCAACGAAATCGTGAATGGAAAGCGCGGAGTAACCCCGGAGACCGCGTGGCTGTTTTCACAAGCGTTGGGCACAACGCCGGAGTTATGGCTGAACCTTCAGCGAAATCATGACCTGGCCAGAAGCCGACCCGACAGGAAGATCCGGAAACTTCGTGCGGCGGGATAAAAGCGGGTTCCCAAGGAGGAAGTTGTGAGTTTTCAGGTGCACGATTATCGGACGGATGTGTGCAACATGCTCGTCACGCCCTGGATCCGGTCGCGTTTCCTGCGGATGGAGCCGGGTGAGTCCGCAGCCCTGCACAGCCATGACCTGGGCCACGAGATCTTTCTTGTGCTGGCTGGCCGGGCCGAGTTTACGATCGATGGCGGTGTTCGGGAGGTGGACCCCGGGCAACTGTGCGTTGCGATGGCGGATGAGATCCATTCGGTGCGGGCCGTTGGGGATGAACCGATGACGATGTACCTGTCCGTCACGCCGCACATCCAGCCCACGCATACCGGGAGGACCGCGGATGGCGAGCGGATGCCGACTCGCTTCTCTCCGTCGCGTTCGTACGACGTGGAGCCGGACGATACGGCGCCGATGGCGGAGATCGTCAACGCCTGCCTGGAAGCCGCTCAGACCCTGGCTCGGGAAGCGGCGACCCTCGCGAGGGTACAGGAGGAGACCGCGGATCGACTCCGGGGCCACCGCAGGGAGGACGCCGTGGAAGCGCGCGAGGCCGTATGGGAGGCGCTTTACAGGGTATTCCGACAGGCGTACGAACTTGCGGATGGATGGAACGCGCTGGCGGATCGGGTTGAACGGATGCCCGACGGTTAGAATCGGATTCTGCGCGCGGTCCCTTTCCGCCTCCCAGGTCGGAACGGACAGAAAGGAAAAGCACCATGGATCCCGTCAAGCTGGGTTTGGTCGGATGCGGAGCGATTGCGCAGGTGCAGCACCTGCCGAATCTGGCGGGGCTGACCGGGGAGTTCGAGGTCACGACCGTATGCGACCTGTCGCCACGACTGGGCGACTGGGCCGCGAAGACGTTTCACGTGCCCGCGTCGGTGACGGAATATCGCCGGCTCGTCGGGTCGGACAACGTGGAGGCGGTGCTGCTCTGTCATTCAGACCCTAAGACCGATGCTGCCCTGGCCGCGCTGGACGCGGGCAAACACGTACTCATTGAAAAGCCGGTCTGCTATTCGCTCAGGGAGGCGGATGCGATCGCCGGCGCCGCCGGGCGGGCAGGAGTGGTTGCCCAGGCCGGATACATGAAGGTGTACGATCCGGCGTTCGAGACCGCGAAAGCCGAAGTGGACGGGATGACCGATATTCGATTCGTTCAGGTGAATCATCTGCATCCGGACAACCGGCTTCATCTGCGCCAGTTCAGACTGAAGCGGTTCGACGATCTGCCGGCGGGTCCCGTTGCAGAGACCCAGGCAGCCAGGAAGGCGGCGGTTCTGGAAGCGATCGGTGAGGCCCCCCAGGATGCGGTCCTCGCTTTTCATACGCTTTCGGGAAGCATGATCCACGATCTCTACTGTCTTCGGACAATGTTGGGGATGCCGGAGTCGGTCGTCAGCACGGAGGTGTGGAACGAGGGCAGGGCGATTTCAACCGTATTGTCATACAGCAATGGCGCGCGCTGCGTCGCGTCCTGGGTCGACCTGCCCGAGCTATGGGATTTCAAGGAGACGCTGGAAGTGTACGGCGGCGACCGGCGCGTACTGGTTTCGTATCCTACCGGATTCGCGCGCGGTATTCTGTCCACCGTTGTCCTGCACGAGATCAACGAGGCCGGGGAGACGTCCACCCGCCGGCCGGCGGTGGCGTGGGAGAGCCCCTTCGTGCGCGAATTGCGCCACTTTCACTCGTGCATTACCGGACAGGAAGCATGCCGGACGCCCGTGGCGGATGCGCGAGAGGATGTCAAATTGATTATCGATATTACAAGGGCGTATATGGAACGCAGGCCGATATCAGCTTGAGGTCGCACATTCTCATTTTCTGGGGAGGTTCTGAAGTGAACCCGGCGAAGATCGCCGAAGAGTGGGATAAGACTTATCTACAGAACGTCGGAGATGGCAAAATTGGGTTTTCGAGGCTGATCGGAACGGCTGACAAGGACGCTATCATGTATTACGGACGGTTTGGTGGTCGAAAGCCACCACGAATTGATCATCAGGGCATTGAGGATCACTACAGCGGAAAGGCTTCACAAATTCACGACCACTATCGAGGGAAATGGATAGTATTGACTGGCATGGATTGACAATAGGTTCCAACTCGAACGCGAGTTTTTCATTGAGGTCGTTCTTATTGTATGCGATCCGAAACCGGGTAAAGGGTCAGTCTTCCCTTCCGCCCCGCGCCTTCATCGGCGACGATCAGCGTGCCGTCCGCGGCAAAGGCAATGCCTTCGACCTGTCGATGCCATTTGGCAGGAAGCTTTCTCACCGCAACGACCCGCCCGCCCGGCGTCATTTCCGCGATTGCCCCCTGACGGGCTGCCACGATATAATAATTCCCGGACACCGGATGCCGTTCGATTCCCGAGGGGTGAAATTTTTTTCCTTTGATATGTCGAGAGAAATCATCAACCGGAATTACGGTCCGTCGATCTTTATCGAGCTGTTTATTGTCGATCGACCAACGACATAGCGCCAACTGCCCTTCCATGTCCAGATTGCGGGCTTCCTTGCACATCAGTATCAGTTCCCGCCGGGTATGGTCATACGCCAGACCCTCAATTTCGCAATCTCTGCCCACCCCCGTCGTATAGACATTAAAGAGAATGGACTCGCCGGCATTTCCTTCGCGACACTCGTATAGCCGCCCGGAACTTGTGACAAGGAAAATTCCGTCGTCAGTTGTGGCAATGCCCTCGAAATCACCGGCAGCCGGGTAATTCGTGTCCGAAAGCTGAAATGCTTTTACTATCGATCCGTTCTGAAAATCAATCTCGTAAACGATCGCTCTTTCGTCGTTGTGCGCGAGGAGACGATTGTCTCCTGTCATTGCCAGGCCGGAGACCTCTTCGAGTCCCCGGGGGAGCTTCCAGTGGGTTGCATTCTCCGGATCCAGGGTATAGTTTTCGAGGGAAATTCCCTGTTTTGATGCCGCAACTGCGTCCGCCGGAGACGGGCCGCCAGCAATACCCGAATCTGCGCCGGAAGGTCCGCCGATGAATTGCGCGGATGCATCCTCTCCTGATCCCATCGTCAGCATGCAGAGAAGTATACCGGGACCAAGACAGTTAAGCGAAAATTTGCTACTGATGATTTTCATTTCCGATTTCGCCGATTCGTCCGCGCCGCAAATTGGCAAATTGCGGTACCGGTTCAGGCGCTGTCACAGAGGTGCGCCCGGGCTCAGGTGATCCTCCGTGGCCTTTTGCGGCGCGCGGTCATCTGATTTTTCGAATCAGTCTCAATGGTTACACGCTTCGATCCGTCTCAACGTCCGTCAGTTCTACGTCCATAATGTGTTTCTTCCCTCGTTTCTCGATTTCCCTGATAAGGGCGCGTATATCTGCTGATCTTTTCGATGTAATGTCATACATGACGGTGAAGGATCCATCTTCATTTTCGATAGCATCTGCCACCTTCCATTGAATGGCAGCGTCGTCGAGGGTCGGACCTGTTGCTTTTTGCGCTGCGTTCAGGTTCGCAGCGTGCACGACAAGCCGGATATCATTGGCATTCCCGGAAGCGTTTTCCTCTTCTTCGGAGGTCCGCTCCGATTTCCTGGGCGAGATTATTTTCCAGCCGGAAAGTACAGGAGGTTGGGCGCCATAATTGGTCTTCCATACCCCCAGGGTAATGGTAACGAACGCCAACGATGCGAGGTAGGCCACTGTCGTTAGCTGGGTACCGGCTGCCAGTCCTATTCCGATAACCATAAACATGTACACGGCGTCCATGGTTGCTTTGAGGGAGGTCCGGAAGCTGACGGCCGCCACGATGCCCGCGAGGCTGAACGCCAGGGCCAGACTACCCTTGACCAGAAAGACAACCAGCGAGATGACGACAGGCATTACAAGCAACGTGTGCAAAAAGGATTGACTGTAATTCTTGGGCGAACGTGTCCACGCATATACCCAGGTAATCGGTAGAGTTACCGCGAAAGCCAGTACCAGAGCCACCACGACTGGAATTGTATGAGCCGGGTCGGCGAGACGGTTTACGCCTTCCTTGATGTCTCCGAGAGGAATGCCCGCGTCAATTCCGGAGTCGAGGGATTTTCCGATGAATATGCGCTCCCTCTCCTGAGCGACGTAATGCAGAATCTGAGGATAGAAGTGGAAGATCGAATTGAGGATCACAAGCCAGGTTACGTAGTAAAAGACCAGACGTACAATGATGTTTTTGAACACAGCGTCCTCCTTCGTTGCCTAGCAGCCCGTTGAAAAAGCCCATCCGGGATACGGCCGGCCCTTGCGGTCGAAATAC
>JAAXHE010000253.1 GCA_012271065.1 Candidatus Latescibacterota bacterium | reverse complement strand
CAGCGGTCTTCGCGCGGCTGCAAAAGCGCCGGTCAGCGTTGGTCAAACCCACCCGTATAGACAAATATGGGCGGGTTTTCCCGCCTTGACCGCCACTTTTTCGCTCGCGCTCGGGGAACTCACCGGTAATTTTAAAACGGCTTCTTAGCCGCAGGTCGTCGCCCGCGTCGCTTCCGGCACGTATTCCGGCCCCGGAGGCGAAAAGACGTCGATGACAGGACTGTCTTCCTGTACCCGCGAGCGGTGTGGCTCATCCGACGCTAATTGTAAGAACGTCCCCGCCTCGAAAGGGTAACGGCGACCCGGTCCCGCTACAGGACCATCTCAACCAGCCCTCGACTCCTCTTGTCCAACGTGCCGAGATCCGCCACTTCGAACCGGTTGCCGTCCACGTCCAGAATCAACACACGTTTTTCGTCCAGCCACCGGGCGTCTTCTCCCACGTTCTTTACGACGAATTCGCGCCGGCCCCGATCCGTGGCAACGTCCCAGTATGAGACCCCGTATTCGCTGCGAATCGAGTGGACTCGTTCAATCCGTGAGGTCAGATACCGCCGCGCGAGTTCCTCCCGGATGATGTCCTGATACGCCGCCGGCAGTTCATGGACGTCGTCTACCATACAGATCAGCTCGTCGTTCGCGTCGAGGAAACAGATGTACCGGTCCGGCTCCGACAACGGTGCCGCACGGACGATCTTCACCCTCAGATACGAACGATCGCCTTCGATGGTCATCCGCAGATGCCAGGCTGGTTCACGGAAGAGCCTGATTCTCGCGGTATCCACATCCTGCGGATGGGTCACGTCTATCGGCGTGGGTTTCCATCCGTCTTTATAACTCGGATCCATGTTTTCGTGCGATCCTCAAGCCCTTCAGGTTTCGACCTTGCCGCCGCCGACAGCCATTACCGCCGACGTTTCCTGCTGGCTCTTTACGAGGCGATGGAAAATGCCCTGGCGCGACATCAGCTCGTGGTGAGTGCCGACTTCCACCACCTTGCCTTCGTCCAACACGACCAGCCTGTCGGCGCTGCGCAGCGTGGATAGCCTGTGCGCGATCGCAAAGGTCGTGCGACCCTCTACAAGACGTGAGATCGCCTTCTGGATCTTCCACTCGGTCCGCGTATCCAGCGAAGACGTCGCCTCATCCAGAATCAGAATTCGCGGATCGTGCAGAATCGCGCGTGCGATAGATATACGCTGCTTTTCGCCGCCCGACAGTTTCCCGCCCTTCTCTCCCACCTTCATATCGTATCCATCCGTCTTTTGTACGATGAATTCGTGAGCTTCCGCCGCCGTGGCCGCCCGAATGACTTCACTGAACGTCGCAGTCGGCTTGCCGTAAGCGATATTCTCGGCAATGGTTCCGTCAAAGAGGAATGGCTCCTGCTGAACCATGCCGATCCGTGATCTAAGGTCTTCCAGGCAAACCTCCCGCATTTCCAGGCCGTCGACTTCAATACGTCCGCCGTCCGGATCGTAGAAGCGGCAAATCAGATTGATCAGCGTGGATTTGCCGGCGCCGGATTTGCCCACGAGGCCAATCATCTCGCCCGGCTTCACCTCGAGGTTGATGCCCTTCAGGACCGGCTTTCCGGGATCGTACCCGAAGAACACATTCCTGAATTCAACCCGCCCGTCCATCCGCGGCAGGCGAACCGCATCTTCCGTGTTGCCGGTTTCCTGCCTTGAATCCAGGACCTCGAATATACGTTCGGCGCCGGCGAAGGCCCTCAGCAGGATATTGTAGAGTTCGCCAAACCACCGCAGTGGCTGGTACAACATCCACAGATAGCTGATGAAGGCAACCAGGGCGCCCAGCGTCATCTCCCCGCCCAGAATCTGACGGCCACCAAAATACCAGACCAGGAACACGCCCCAACTCATCAGAAAATTCGTCACCGTAAAGAACACAAACCAGTTTCGCTCGCCAGCAACAGTCACCGCGCGCAGGTCCTCGTTACGTTTATCGAATCGCTCGCTTTCACGGGATTCCTGCGCAAACGCCTTCACTACCCGGATGCCCCCAATCGATTCACTCAGGTGCGACGAAAGCCGCGACCACCTCCCACCCCACCGGATCCAGTGGCGCATCACACGCTTCCAGATGCGGCTTCCGCCCAGCACGATCGGGGGTATGGGCAACAGTACAAGCAGCGCAAGTTTCCAGTTTGTCGCCAGCAACAGGCCCAGGATTCCTACAAAAAGCAGCATCTTCGATACGACCAGAGGCAGGTCAGACGCCAGAAACCCCTCCAGCCTGTCGGAGTCGTTCGACATCCTCGAGATGAGGCTGCCCGTGGTTCTTCGGTCGTAAAACCGCAGCGGCAAAAATTGCAGCTTCCGGTAGAGGTCGGATCGGATATCCTGGACACCCCGGTGTCCCAGGCGTTGAGAAAGCCATTCCGTAATTACCGAAGCCACACAGAACAGGATTCGCACTCCCAGCAGCCCGAACACAAGCCAGACCAGCAGGTCGAAATTGGAACGCGGAGTAAGCACGTCGTCGATGATATGCTGCGTAATCCTGGGCGGCAACAGTTCCAGCGCGGTCGAAACAAGGGTCAGAATCACCACAGATACCAGCCGCCACGGCTGCGCCGTCAGATATCGCAGAAGGCGCCGCAACGTCTGCCACTTCCTGATGCAGGCCGCACAGATCCCGTTTTTTTCAGGCAACAGCCGACGGCACGCGTCGCAGCGCTCCCGCTCCACTTCTTCCGGCAGAGACAGAGCCTTGCCCTTCGATAACTGCCTGATGCCCTCCGCCACCTCGGCAAACCTGGGTATCAGCGACTGTGTATACGGTACAAGTATCGGGCTTGCCTCTCGCCGGTCCAGGGCCATGCTGCCCCCGCCCACCACCTCTTCCGTCCGTACACCCGCCAACTCATCCATTCGCACCACCACGATATCGCTTTCGCCTTCGTGGGGAACGACGATTAACCGCTTCTCCGTGACAACGACCCACTGCCGGCCGAATTGCCGGTTCGGCAGCAGATCCGTAGCGAGGTGCATGAGCGCCGGCTCATCGTCCAGGCCTACGCTTCCAAGCGTTTCCGATACGGATTCCGGCAGGGTCTCTTTGTACGCATTCATGGGGTATTCCAATTCAGCCAGGCCGACGGGAACGCCAGGCCCCTGCCTTTCGACCTCGACTACGCCCTAACGGCGATTATCTCGGAAACTTCCTGCTGCAAGCGCACCAGATCGTGGAAGACACCCTCTTTCGAGAACAATTCACCGTGGGTGCCGGCCTCTACAATCCGTCCGCCATCCAGAACAACCAGCCGGTCCGCGTTACGTAAGGTGGACAACCTGTGGGCAATCGCGAACGTCGTACGACCGCGTACGAGACGCGCCACCGCCTCCTGAATCTGGACCTCCGTCTGGACGTCGACGCTGGATGTCGCCTCGTCCAGAATCAGAATCCTCGGATCGTGAAGGATTGCACGGGCAAGGGACACGCGCTGTTTTTCGCCTCCCGACAGTTTTCCGCCCCTCTCTCCCACGTCCGCATCGTATCCATCGGGCGTGGACACGATAAAGCCGTGCGCATTGGCGGCCTTCGCCGCGTCCATGATTTCATCAAGACTCGCTCCCGGTTTGCCGTAACCGATATTTTCCGCAATGGTACCGCTGAACAAGACAGGCTCCTGAAGGACGATGCCGATCTGGGCCCGCAAATCCTCCAGCCGGATTTTCCGGATGTCGATACCGTCGATTTCGATGCCTCCCGCATCCACGTCGTAGAACCTGCAGACCAGGTTTACCAGTGTGGTCTTGCCTACTCCTGATCTACCCACGAGTCCGATCATCTCGCCTGGCTCAACATCCAGGTCGATGTCCCGCAACACGGGTTTGGATTTGTCGTACCCGAAGGTCACGCCTCTGAACTTTACACGGCCTTCAATTGCAGGCAGTGAGGTTGCCCCCGGGTCGTCGTACGCTTCGGGGGGCGTATCGATGACCTCGAAGACGCGCTCGGCTCCGGTAAGTGCGCGTGACATCCAGTTGCTCACAATGCCGAACCATTGCAGGGGGCCGTAAAGGAGCCACATGTAATTGTAGAACGCCATCAGCGTGCCCAGCGTCAACTCCCCGTCCAGCACCCTCTGCCCCCCGAGAAGCCAGACGATCAACACGCCCAGACCCGTCAGGAAGTTCGTTATGTTCCAGAAAACCGCCCAGCTGGTTTCCGCCTGAACGGCCCTCGAGGTGAGTTCACGGTTACGCCGCTCGAATACGCTGATCTCGCGTTTTTCCTGCGTGAACGCCTTCACGACCCGAATGCCCGAGAGGACCTCGTTCACGCGAGCGGTCAATTGAGACCAGCATCTGTACCACTTGACATAAAACCGGCGCATCCGCTTCCAGCAGACGGCTGTGCCGGCCACGACAAGCGGAACGGGGATCAGCACATAGAGGGTCAGACGCCAGTTCATCATCAGCAACGCCGCCAGAATGCCCAGAAACATCAGGCTGTTGATGATGAGATATGGCAATCCGTCGACCAGAAAATGCTGTAATCGTTCCGTGTCCCTCGTCACGCGCGACATGAGCGCGCCTACCTGACGCTTGTCGTAGAACTGAAGCGACAGCAGTTCCAGGCGCCTGTATAGCTGACTTCGGATATCCGCCGTCACTCTCGCGCTCAGCCAGGTCGCCGTCCATCCATGCAGCCATTCCGCAGACCACGTAATCAACCGGACGCCAGCCAGCGCAAGCACCAGTTGAACCAGAAGTTCGACCCTTTCGCCAACGGCGGATGTTTCGCGGGGCGCCAGAACGTCATCTACGATCAGTCGGGTTATCTGAGGCGGAATCAGCTCGGCGGCGGTTGTGAGGATGGTTGCGATCGCGAGGAGGCCCGCCCGTACCCTGTAGGGCCTCAGGTACCTCGCGATTCGTGCCAGCACATCCATCTTTTTCAGACATACCGGACAGGTCCCGTTCTTCTCGGGCAAAAGCCGGTCGCAGGACTCGCATCGCGTCCGCTCCGGGACCCTATCCCCCCATAGCGCCTGTGAAGTCCGAAGCCGTTCGATCCCGCGGGCCAACTCTGAAAAGTCACCGGCCAGCGTTTGGGAATGAAGCACGAGCACGGTTGGCTGCGATTTGCGTCTGATTTCCAGCTGCGCACCGCCGACGAGGGGTTCTGTACTGACCGACGAGACATCCGCGAGTGGGATATGCGTCGCGTCCTGCGTTCCTGTCTCAGGCAGTACGAGGATCCGTTGCCGTGTCACCACTACCCACTGGCAGCCGTAATCCCCCCGGGCGTCCAGGTCCGAGCGCACCTGGAACAGCGGTGTCTCGCCGTCCTCCAGGATGGCATTTACACGAGACGCGACACCGTCGTTGTGTATCTCCTGCAATGGTTTCATTAAATGACTTTCTCAGATTCCCGCTCGCAACACGACTTCGAACCGCAATGGCGCATTCCGTCCGATTCGATCAGTACACCAGACATCGGGATTCAAACAACCAAACGTCACCAACCTGTAATCGTCGCTCTTCCTGCGAATGATGACGCCACTACGTCCGCACGCTGCTAAAGGCTACCGGCGTTTTCGCATCCGCCAAAGTGAGCAGTACCACTTTCCCGTGCCTCACTTCACAAGTTCAATTGTGCCCCACAGGCTCGGGTCGTACGAGACAGGAAGCGGCTCGTCGGCGCTCCAGAACTGCCGTCCCTGCCTCCGATCCTGGAGCAGATAGGTGAATCCCAACAGGCGGTTTTCTTCCGGATCGAACCCGGTCAGCGTCTTCGCCGGCAGGTGGACCTCAAGTCGATATCCAGTTCCGGATGTATCGCTGGCGACCTGCAACTCCGAGGATTCGCACTGTCTTGAATGCGCACGAGCCCGGCGTATACGTTTCTGTCCACCCCTTGACTTCAACCGTCCAGTGCCGGGCAGGAAATAGAAGTGGTGGCAGTACCGGCTCGCACGGTGCACGTTCCGGACATTCCGCGTATCCACCCAGACCTGCAAGCCATCGCCCTGCAGTGGACGTCGGCGGTCCACGTTCGCGCCAGCCGCCTTCCTGACGTGTACCGCGAAGTAGAGACCCCGCTCGTTCCAGGCAGCGTAGACGTCGGAAAATGCCTCCCGTCCGTCCAAAGCCATGAGGTCCGG
This sequence comes from Candidatus Latescibacterota bacterium, assembly GCA_012271065.1. The sequence continues at coordinate 16,677 of JAAXHE010000253.1, read as the reverse complement.
CATTTTGTACGTACCGTTCCAATCCTTCAGGTCTCCGTCAATCGTCGGCGGCACTTTGCGATACGGGCACTGCCACTCGAATCTGAAAAAGACGCGCTTTGAAATCTCCAGATTCATCAATTCCTGTCTTCCGCCGGCCGAACCAGGTTGCCGGCATCATGAACGACCGCCGAGTTTTCCATTACGTTACCGTGAACCAGAATTGGCCGGTCCGTGCCCGTCTGGTCGGTGACAATAACGTCGACATTCAGAAAGTGATTTCCGGTGACCGCCATGCCAGCGCCTGTAAGCCAGAGCGGTAGACGTTTCCCCGGGTGCGGTCCACTGATCACATTTCCTGAAACGGACGTATTCAAACCGCGCACGTCCATCGCGAGACCCAGACTGCCACCCTCATCGACCGTAACTATATTGTCCGAAATCACGTGGCGCTCGGACCCCGCCCAGGATCGAAAGGCTATGTCCAGATCTCCACCCTCCCGCACGTGTACGTGGTTGTTCGCCATTATGACCGAGTCACCGGCGTCGGATCCCACGGCGACATGCGTCCGACCCGTAATCTCAACGAAATTACCCATCACAAACCCCGGACCGCCCAGCAACTCCACCGCGTCCGAATTCGCATTTCCCAGGCGGTTGTCAACGACCCTCATGTTGGGCCCCTGAAGCATAATGCCGAGTCGCTGGGCATTCAACACCGTACAATTCCGTATCGTAATATTGTGTGTCGGCTTCGGGCAGGATCTGCCGGGTTCCGCGCAGAAAGCCTTTATGCCGTTGAATTCGAACCGCCCGTGGGAGACATTCCCGAACTCGGCGCCGTCGTAGGGATTCTGATCCCGATTCTGGTCCACCCAGAGATCTCGTATTGTGATATTTCCCACCCCGTTCCCGATAATGCGGATCACGTTCGTATTCTGTCCGGGCGCCAGAATCAGCCGCGTTGCGGCGCCCTGCCCCGCCAGCGTCACGTTGCTCCGGTCGATAATCAACCCGCCGAGCGTACCCTCCACCTTGCGGATGTCGTAAACGCCCTCCATCAGGACGACCGTGCCGCCCGACGGCGGAAGCGCCCGAATCGCGGCGTATATTTCCTCCTGATCGCCACGCCCGTCGCCGACGAAATCGGCGGCGTCCCTGGACTTCGGCGACGAATTCCGGGTTGCGACTACCATCGTATTCCCCCGAATGATGATCGTGAAACACCGTCAATAGCGCTATCTTACACCGGGTACGGATGCACCCTACCCGTGGCCTGGATCGGCAATCCGCATCAGGCGGGAACATCGGGCGCTTCCCTCAAGCCTTGCTAGCCGCAGTCGAGCACCTCTCTAAGGAACCGGCCCGTATGCGATGCGTCGACCTTCGCCACGTCTTCAGGCGTACCTTCCGCCACCAGGTACCCGCCGGCTTCGCCGCCGTCCGGTCCAAGGTCGATGATCCAGTCCGCCGTCCTGATGACATCCATATTGTGCTCGATCACGATGACCGTATTGCCCGCATCTACGAGTCGATTCAATACATCGAGCAGCCTGGCCACATCGGCGACGTGCAATCCGGTCGTGGGCTCGTCCAGCAGATATACGGTCTTGCCCGTGTCAGGCCGGGCGAGTTCCCTGGCGAGTTTTACCCGTTGCGCCTCCCCGCCCGACAGCGTGGTCGACGCCTGTCCCATCTTGATATACCCCAATCCCACGTCGACCAGGGTCTTGAGCGTTCGACGGATTCCCGGCACGTTTGCGAACTGCCGCAGCGCGTGGTCGACCGTCATATCCAGCACATCCGCAACAGACCGGCCCTTGTACAGGACGTTCACCACATCCCGGTTGTACCGCTTCCCGCTGCAATCCTCGCAGGTCACCCAGACGTCGGGCAGAAAATGCATTTCGATACACCGCGATCCCAGCCCCTTACAGGCCTCGCAGCGGCCTTTCCGGTGATTGAAGCTGAAGTGCCCCGGCGAAAACCCGCGTATCCTTGCGTCAGGCAACTGCGCGTAGAGCGTCCGAATCTTGTCGAACACCTTCACGTAGGTCGCCGGATTGCTGCGAGGGGAAAAACCGATCGGGGACTGGTCGATGTTGATGACCTTGTCGATGCAGTCCATTCCCCGGACCTCGTCGTGATCCGCCGCGGATCCTCGGACATGGTTTAGTCCGGCGGAAAGCGCCCCGTAAAGGACGTCGTTCACAAGCGAGGATTTTCCCGATCCCGACACACCCGTGACGCCGATCAACATTCCGAGCGGAAACTTCACGTTCAGACACTTCAGATTGTTCTCACGTGCGCCCACGACTTCGAGACAACCTTTAAGGGCAATCCTCCGTGGCGGCTGTTCGATGGCCAGTCCGCCCGCCAGGTATTCCGCCGTCAGTGATCCTTTCTCGGCGCTCAGGCGTTTCGGGTGCCCCTCCGCCACCAGCATTCCCCCGTGAGACCCGGCCCCGGGACCAAAATCCACGATATGATCGGCAGTTTCCAACGTCTCGCGATCGTGCTCGACGACCAGGAGGGTATTGCCGAGATCCCGCAACTGACGGAGGGCGGCGAGCAACCGTCGATTGTCCCGCTGGTGAAGTCCGATAGTCGGCTCATCCAACACGTACAGTACGCCGGTCAGACCGGAACCAATCTGGCTGGCGAGACGGATTCGCTGCGCCTCGCCGCCCGATAACGTGGGCGCCCGGCGCGACAGTGACAGGTAGCCCAGGCCGACTTCGTACAGGAACCGCATCCGTACGCGGACTTCCTGGAGGACTTCGCCGACGGCATCCAGCTCGCGACCTGTCAGTGTAAGATCCGTAAGCCATTGCCGCGCCGCACCGATGGGCAGGTCAACCAGCTCGCAAAGCGTCAGCCCGCGCAGACGGACGGAGGCACTTTCGGGCTTGAGACGCGTGCCTTCGCACGCACGGCACGGCACGTCTTCCACCAGATCGCCCATCGCTTCACGAAAGCGCGGGGAAAGCCTCGCCAGCTCCTCGAGCGAATTGAACAGACCCTTGTATTGGCATCGCATGCCGTTTGCGAACCGAATCCATCGATCCCCGGTACCGTAGAGCAGCGCGTCCTGTGCAGCCTGCGACATCTGCGCGACCGGCGTCTCCAGGTCGAATTCCGCCACCTCGCCCACGGAACGAATCAGCGCTGCCAGCGGGCCTTCGTTCATTTCGCCGAGAACCGGTACCGCCCCCTGGGACAAAGACCTTCGGGGATCCGGAATCAGCGTGTTCCTGCCCATCCCCCTCTGGATTCCCATGCCCTCGCACGAGGCGCACCATCCCTCGGGGCTGTTGAACGAAAGGTGCTGCGGGGTGACCTCGTCGAAACTCCTCCCGCACGACGGACAGGACAGGAACTGGCTGAATCGGGTTTCCACGTCATCGTCGGGAGAGGCCACGATGACGACGCCGCCCGACATCGCCAGCGCCTTCTCGATGGAATCCGCAATGCGCTTCCGTACGCCGGGTCTCAGCGTGACGCGGTCCACCAGAATCTCCAGTCTGTGCGACTGCCGATAGTCGATCTCTGCGGCGGAATTCAGGTCGAACACGTCTCCATCAAGCCTCCCACGCACGTACCCGTCCCGAGCGGCCCTGGAAATCAGTCCGTTATAATCCTCCCCCCTGCCCGGTCGTTGCGGGCTCAGCAGATATATCCGTCTTCCCGAAGGCATTCCCACGATTCGGTCGACGATTTCCTGAACCGCCAGCGCCCCGGCCCTCACGCCGCAGTCAGGGCAATGGACCTCTCCCACGAGCGCAAACAACGCCCGCAGGTAGTCATACACTTCGGTTACCGTGCCCACGGTAGACCGCGGGTTTCTGCTTGCGGCCTTCTGCTCTATGGCGATTGCGGGCGACAGCCCGATAACCCGCTCGACCTTCGGTTTGGGAAGCTGACCCAAAAACTGCCGCGCGTATGCCGAAAGCGATTCTACATATCGCCTCTGGCCCTCGGCAAAAACCGTATCCAGGGCCAGCGAGGACTTTCCCGATCCGGAAACACCCGATACGGCGGTCAGCTTTTCTCGTGGAATCCGCACATCCACGTTCCGAAGGTTGTTCTCCCGTGCCCCGGTAACCTGGATTTCACGCACAAGTCCCCTGGGTCCGTGGTGGCGGCCATGCCCTGCGTCGGTCGTAGAAGGGACGTGTCCGTCTTCCAGTGCAGCCCGCAGAGGACGGGCCGAAGGAGAGCGTCTGGACCGCCCCACGCGTTCGGGGGTCCCCTGAACCACCACATGGCCGCCGGCTCCCCCGCCTCCGGGTCCGAGGTCGATTATCCAGTCCGCTGTTTTGACGACGTCCATGTTATGTTCGATTACCACCACGGTATTTCCAAGATCCACGAGCCGATGAAGTACCCTGAGCAGGTTTTGAACATCTGCAAAATGCAGCCCCGTAGTAGGCTCATCCAAAATATAAAGAGTAGACCCTGTCTGTTTGCGGCACAATTCTTTAGCCAGTTTTACCCGTTGCGCTTCTCCGCCGGACAACGTTGGCGCCGGCTGCCCGAGTTTCACGTAGCCCATCCCCACCTCGACCAGTACCTCAAGTATGCGGTGGACCTGGGGCACCGCTTCGAAAAGGGCGCAAGCCCGCCTCACCTCCATTTCCAGCACGTCCGCGATCGACGCCCCCTTGTAACGAACATCCAGCGTCTCACGACTGAAACGCCGTCCTTCGCAGACGTCGCACGTCACCCATACGTCGGCAAGAAAGTCCATCTCGACCACGTTGGCGCCATTTCCGTCGCAGGCCTCGCACCGCCCGCCTTTCACATTGAAACTGAACCGGCCCGGCCTGTATCCTCTCACCCTGGACTCGGGCAGGTCCGCGTACAAGGCACGAATCGGGCCGAACACGCCCGTGTACGTGGCCGGGTTGCTCCTTGGGGTACGTCCGATCGGCTGCTGGTCGATCTCGATTACCTTATCCAGCGCATCGATGCCTTCAATCCGGTCGAAGTCACCGGGTTCGGTCTCGGCCCGGTTCAATTCCCGCGCCAGCGTCCGGTAGACGACGTCGTTTATGAGCGAACTCTTGCCCGAACCGGAGACCCCCGTCACGCAATTGAACAGCCCGAGGGGGATCTCAACGTCGATTCCCTTGAGGTTATGCTGCCTCGCGCCGTAAACGCGAAGCAGGGGGCCGGAAGGCGCCCTGCGATCGGGCACTGCGATTGATTGTTCACCTGAGAGATAGGATCCAGTCCTGGACCTCTCCGACAGTGCGATCGTCGGCCAGGGCCCGCAGGCGACCACCTCCCCTCCCAGGTGACCGGGACCCGGACCGAAATCCACGATCCAGTCCGCCCTCCTCATCGTTTCCTCGTCGTGTTCCACGACAATGACCGTATTGCCCGCGTCCCGCAACAGGCACAGCGCGTCCAGCAGCCGCTGGTTGTCTCGCTGGTGCAGTCCGACCGAGGGTTCGTCCAGCACGTACGTGACCCCGACCAGACCGCTGCCGATCTGACCGGCCAGCCGGATGCGCTGCGCCTCGCCCCCGGACAGCGTGGGCGCCGTACGATCCAGTGTCAGATAATCCAGCCCGACGTCAAGCAGGAACCTGAGCCGACCCAGGATTTCCTTGAGTGCATCCTCCGCGATCCTCCGGCGGGTCGCGGTCAGATTCAGTCCGCTGAAGAACGCAAAGGCATCCCTCACCGACATCGCCGCGGCCGCCGGGAGCGATTTCCCCTCGATGGTCACCGCCGCGGCTTCGTCCCTCAGCCGCGCACCTCGGCACGCGGGACATCTTCCCGTCCGCATGTACGGACCCAGCCGTCGCCGCCAGGCCGGTGATCCACCTTCCGCATATCTGCGTTCCAGCGGCGGAAAGATCCCGTCGAACGTATCGTAATGCCTGTAAACGTTGCCGTCCCGCTTCCGCCACTCGAGCGTGATGCGCTTCTTCACGCCATACAGCAGTTCCTCCTGCGCCGTCTCGGTGATTTCCCTCCACGGGGTATTGACGTCAGCGCCGTGGCGCATCAATACACCGTTGTAATAGTGTATTTTCCACCGGTTACGCGGCTCCCCGAGCGGCGCGATCGCGCCGTCCATTACAGAAAGGGAGTCGTCGGGTACCGACCGTTTCGGATCCAGGGCAATCTGGGCGCCGAGACCCTTGCAAGTGGGACACATCCCCTGCGGATTGTTGAATGAAAACAACTGAGGCGTGGGTTCGGTTGCGCTCAAGCCGCAACGGGTGCAGGCAAAGCTGGAACTCAGCAGCAGGTCCTCTCCTTCCTCGAAACCGACGATCAGCGTACCGCCGCCGTATCCCAGAGCCGCATCGACCGCCTCGCCGATTCGCCCGTACCCATCCTCCCGCACGACCAGCCGGTCCACGACGAGGTCGACATCGTGTCGGATATGTCGTTCAAGCCGCTGCGACTCGGTCAGTTGCACGATCCGTCCGTCGACACGGACACGGAGGTAACCGTCCCGTTGAAGGTCGTCGAACAGATCCAGATACTCCCCCTTTCTCCCGCGTACTAGCGGCGCCATGACGTGTATCCGCGTTCCGGCGCCCAGCGCCATGATCCGGCCCACGATTCCGTCGCGCGTCTGTGCGCCGATGGGTGTTCCGCACGACACACAATGCGGAACGCCAACCCGTGCGTACAGAACTCGAAGGTAGTCGTAGATTTCCGTCATCGTGCCTACCGTCGACCTAGGATTCCGCGCGGCAGCCTTCTGCTGGATCGAAACCGTTGGCGAAAGACCGGTTATCTGGTCTACCTCGGGCTTGCGGATCTGACCCAGAAACTGACGGGCATACGCGGACAGAGACTCGATATAGCGTCGCTGGCCCTCGGCAAAGATCGTATCGAAGGCCAGCGAGGACTTGCCGGAGCCCGAAACACCCGTGAAGCATATCAGCTGATTTCGGGGCAGGGTCAGGTTCACGTCCTTCAGGTTATGAACCCGCGCGCCCTTGATTACGATGTCACGTGTTTCCATGCTTCCACCGCGATCCCTGTTGCTGTGCCGGAAAACAAACAGCCTCCGGAGTTGGATGACATGCCAATCGACTCCCGAACAGACATACGAGGTGTCATCGCGGACAAACCCTTGTTATCGATCACGAAATACCATTTGGGAAACCCGTGCGGCGCAACATCGTACGGCACAGGTTACCGTACCAGACACCGTGAGAGTATGAACTCCAAATATACTACTCAAATGTTCAGGTATCAAGAGAAAACCCATGCGGGTATCCATTTTTGAATAGCTGCGCCTGAAAGCCTGAAGTCGACCGGTTCACCGGGGTCCGGGCGCTTCCACGGGCCCAAACGACCAAAAGCGCCTTTATCCCGGATGGACAAAGACGCTTTCGTATTCTCTTCCAGCTGGTGCAGGGCTTTATTCGGGCGGTTGCGTCCTGAAACTCGCTACTGCCCGATCCACGGTATCCAGGGTCCGGAAGATTCCCGCGAGTTGCGTGACCATCAGGATACTCTCGATTTTGCGGGTAATACCCGTAAGCCGCATATCCCCACCCGCATGCCGGACCGTTGTCAGACTGGCGGTCATGACGCCGAGCATAGAGCTCCCAAACCATTTCACCTTCGAAAAGTCGACCACCACCCTGCTTATGCCATCCTTTACCAGCCGTTTGATGTGGTCGTGAAATTCGGCCACTTCGGGACCGGACATCAGGGCGCCCGTTACCGTCAGGACGGCAACATCTTCCCGGATCTCCTCATTGATTTTCATGGTTCTTCCCCCTCAAAGGTTTCGAGTTACAGCAGCTGCCATCGCAAAACTCAATCGCGCGTTACAATCCGTTTGATCTGAGAAGAATCGCTGCCACCCAATATAATTGCAATCGCGCTCAGGATCAAGTCAGGAATTTCAGCAGGCGCAACGGCAACGACCGGATTCGCCTTGACAAAGCCCGGTTCGACGGCTTATTTGACTGCCACCCGTCATTGGACGTTACCTCTCAGTGAAAGAGAAGGCGAGAATCATGGAACTGGGATGCAGTACGATTCTTTATGGTGGACACGAACTGGGCGTCGCAATGGAACGGATCCGGTCGGCCGGCTACCGGGCGATCGAACTCTGTTGTATTCCGGGGATGGCGCCACACGTGGCGATCGGCGAAAGAGACGCTTATTACCGCGACGTCAGACGTCGCGCCGCGGATCACCAGTTGACAATCGAATCTCTCGGTGCCAGCGGCAACCTGGACGACAAGGACCGTTTCCTGCAGATCCTGGATGCGGCCGCCGCGGTCGGTGCCCCCCTTGTCACAACGGGCCCCGGGGGCAAACCCGACGATGAAGATGCGTTTATGTCAACCGTCGAAAAGATCAACGCCCTCGCGGTCCAGGCTGCCCGACGCGGTGTCAGGCTCAGCATCAAACCGCATGTCGGCAATGCCGTCTACAATACCGAGACGGCTTTCCGGTTTATGCAGCTGGTCGATCGGAAGTGGGTTGGCATCAACTACGACGCTACCCATATCTGGCGGTGCCCGCAGCGGGAGGTACCCGAAGAAAGCATCGGCAGGATCAGCCGGTACATTATTTCCTTGAGAATCCGTGACGTCAAGGGCCGGCAGTCCGCAATAGGGCCCGTTGAGAATCAGGTGGCAGGTCAGGGAGATATGGATCTCCACGCACAGGCAGACGCCTTTCGAAAGATCCCGGGGCTCAGGTACGCTGTCCTGGAAATCGTAGGCACGCGGGAAATGGGCGTGGACGACATCGACGGCGTTCTGCGGAGGTCGTTCGATTATTTCCTTCCACTGTTCGAATGAGTGGAAGGAGATTTCGGGAAGCAACCCCGGCAGGTTCGATTTAACCTCGGATTCACTGAAAGCGGTATTCTGTTTCATTCAAGGAGCAGGGGTATGGTCCGCGTTGGCGTCATCGGCATGCGCGGCATTGGAGGCCAGCATGCCGCGGTATACATGAACAACCGCAGAACGGACCTCGTGGCTGTCTGCGACCTCGTGAAGGAACGCGCGGACGGCGCTGCAAAGCTTTCAGGCGCGAAGCCGTTCTACGACGTTGGGGAAATGCTTCGGTGCGAAGAACTCGATGCCGTGAGCATAGCGACCGGCGGCATCGAGAACGGAGGTGACCATTACGAACCCGCGATCCGGTGCATGGAAGCCGGGTTGGACGTCCTGTGTGAAAAACCGATAAGCAACAATATCGACCACGCCCGTCAAATGGTGAAGAAGGCGCGGGAGTGTGACGTCCGGTTCGGTATCAACCTGAACCACCGGTTCGTCCCGCCAGCGGCGAAGGCCAGGGGCTGGATTGAAGAGGGCCGCCTGGGCCATCTGCTGCTCATCAACATGACCATGTGGATCGGAAACCCCAACGAGACTTCTCCCTGGTTCCACCTTCGGGCCCTGCACCCCCATTCGATCGACATCATGCGCTACTTCTGCGGAAGCGTTAAACGGGTACAGGCGTTTCTGAACAAGGCGCCCGGACGCAGCGGAGACAATGCCTCGGTATGCTGGTCCAACGCACAGATCAACATGCAATTCGAGAACGACGTTGTGGGCCACCTTACCGGAAGCTATGACACCAATCCTGCTCACAACCTGGAACGTTGCGAGGTATTGGGAACCGAGGGGCGTTTTGTCCTGGACAACTGCTTTGAAGACCTGACTCTGTATCCGAGACGCTCCGAGGAACTCACCGTCGTACGAAACTCCATTATGGGCGGTCTGGTATTCGAGGACACCTTTACGGGGCGCATCAACCGATGGATCGAACAGCTGGAAGAAGGCGCGCCCCAGTCGGAAATCGAAGGGTCCGGTGAAGACGGGCTCGCCGTGCAGGAAGTCATCGAAGCGTCCATCCGCTCCTGGAAGGAGCAGACCATCGCGGACGTACCTGAAGTGCCCGCCGCATCCTGTCCCGTCACTACGCAAGATGAAGATTGAACTCAACGGCGTGAGTTACCGCATTCCGCCAGCCTCCGTCGCCGTGATCTGCGTCGACGGCGGCGACCCGGAGTACTTCGATGCGGCGCGGAAGGCCGGAGTGATTCCAGCCATTGAACGCTTCATGGAAGCCGGGTTTGCCGGCGCGGCCCACTGTGTCATTCCGAGCTTCACCAATCCCAACAACCTCTCTATCGCCACGGGCGCCCCTCCCGATGTACACGGTGTTTCCGGCAACTTCTACCTCGACCGGCTGACCGGCGAGGCGGTTCCGATGACCGGACCTGCAATGATGCGTTCGCGTACGGTTTTCGACGTCGCCTCAAAGGCCGGCATCGAAACGGCCGTCATCACCGCGAAGGACAAACTCCGGCGACAGCTCGGCAAGGGAATGGACGTCGGCGATGGCAACGTCTGTTTCTCTTCCCAGTGCGCCGACCGCTGCACGCTCCACGAGAACGGGATTCAAGACGTGCTCGGCTGGGTCGGCCAACCGTTGCCCGACATGTATTCAGACGCGCTGTCCCTGTTCGTCCTCGACGCCGGCGTCCGGTTTCTTGCAGAGGGTAACCGGCCTCGTCTGGCGTACCTGTCGCTTACGGATTATGTCCAGCACAAGTACCCCCCTGACCATCCGGCCGCCCTGGAGTTCTTTCAATCGCTCGACCTGAGATGCGCAAAGCTCGACCGGCTGGGTGCAACCGTGGCCCTGGTGGCCGATCACGGCATGAAAGACAAATGCGCCGCGGACGGTACCTACAACATCATCTATCTTCAGGACCTGCTGGACAGGCGTTTCGGTCCGGGAAAAGCGCGCGTCATCTGTCCGATCACCGATGCGTTCGTGGGGCATCACGGCGCTTTGGGAGGATTTGTCAGGGTGTACTGCTTCGAAGATCTGGCGGTTGACGACGCGATTCGATTCATTGACTCCGTCGAAGGGGTCGAATCGGTCCTGGAGCGCGCCGACACCGCAACCCGATTCGAACTTCCGGTCGACGTCGAAGGCGACGTCGCGGTGATCGCCGAAGGTGGGTTCTGTATAGGCATGACTCCCGGTGATCACGATCTCGAGGAGCTGCACGGGGAGCGCCTGCGCTCGCACGGCGGCGTCTCGGAGCAGCAGGTGCCGTTCATCCTCAACCGCCCGCTGAACGGGGAATACAGGGCGCGGGCCGGGTCGGAACAACTGATGAATTACCACGTTTTCGACTATGCGTTGAATGGCGTTGCGTGATACAACCTCGACGCCGTTCGTGTCCGCGTCTGCCGATCCGGTCACCCGCCGTTGTTTCGAAACTTTCTGTCCAAAAGGGAGAAAGGGAGATACAGATATGTGTTCGACGAGGCTGTACGAAGCCGCCTTTCCCTATGCCGACGACGTCCTGGCGCTTCCAGTAAAGGATATCGACAAAGCTTCAACCTGGTACTGTAACGCTTTCGGACTCAACGAGGTAGAGCGTCATTGCAATCCCGTTCCCACGGTCGTCCTCGAACGGGACGGCGTCCGGATCGGATTCGCCGTCAATGGCGGTGACCCTGGACAAGAAGGGGCTGCAATTCTGGTGTCCGACATCCACAGAGCGAGGCGGGAGCTGGAGGCGAAGGAAATCCAAATCGGCAACTGGCGCATTGACGAGAACGACGGCCGACGGTTCCAGGTCTTCTTCGTCGTCGCCCCGGACGGACTCTGTTACTACTTCCACCAGCCGATCGAAGGTGCATAGACACGGAAAAAGGCCGGGTTCGGAGCCCGGCCTTTCTGAATGTACGTCCGGATGAAAACGAGAAGCGGGGAGGAACGGCTATCGTTCCTTCTTCCTCTGTTTCTCTTTCCTGGCGAACGATTTCGCTATGTACGAGGCCGCGTCGGGCGTCCTGCAACTGGTTTCACCGTGGTCCACCTCGACAGGGCCGATCCGTTTCGCGGACGCGATCGCACGATCGCGGTAGGACGCGCTATACGTCCCGATCGCGATCAACGCGTTGTTCATCGCGTAGCGGACGCGGTTCGGCTGGTTGTGGATTTGCATCTCGATTCACTCGAGGCATGTGTCCAGAAGCGCATCGTCGACATCCCCGTGATCGTTCAATACCATCTCCGTGAACGTATTCCACCCCGCTGTAGCGACCCACTCTCCCCGCCTCGATGTCCATTTTCTGAAACGTGCCATTCCGGTCTTCGATACGCTTGCCAGGGCTCCCAGTTCTCCGGCGAGAATCGAGTTGTCGATATCGCGCACCCAGGCGTCGAGCCGGGCTGCACTCAACCTCGACGGGTCCGCGAGCCGCGTGGCCAGCACCCTGGCGTCGTGGTTGCCCGTGCTCCATAACCCCTCGGCCTGTCGATGGTCCCGCTTGATCTTCCGGGCCAGCTTGTTCAGATTGGCGAAACTGACGCCGTACATCGGCGGGTTGACGCCATGACGCGCATAGACCTTGCGGTTCTGCGCAATGCCGAGTTCTTCGAGCGTTGACAGTGTTTCGTTCAGCATTGTCGTTTCCCCGACTGACGGACACGCCCCGCCGTTTCCGCGGTGACTACCCCCGCAACTTCGGAGCGGTCAGGAACTCACTCCTCCGGATGCTCGAAATTGACCTGCCACCTGATACCGAACCTGTCGACGCACATCCCGAAATAAGCACCCCAGAACATATCCTGCATCGGCATCGCCAGATTGCCGCCCTCTGACAGGCCGGCGAGCAGCCTGTCCGCGTCCGCCTTGCTGTCCGGACTGACGGTAATGGAAAAATTGCTGCCCGTCTGTGGAGCGGGTCCGAATGACGAGGAATGATCGCTTCCCATGAGCACGCTGTCGCCGACCGGAAGCGACACGTGCATGATACGTTCGCGTTCGTCGTCCGGTACCTGCAGATCGGGAGGACCGTCTCCAAAGGTCTGGATGAACAGGAAGTCGCCGCCAAATACGGTGCGGTAGAACTCAAATGCCTCCCGACACTGCTTTTCGAAGGTTAAATAGGTATTCAGTTGCAAGGTTGCCTCCTTGTTAAAGTACGACGGCGTACCCGCCGCACGTAAACTTGCCGGCTTCCGCGTTTATGGTAAACTGCGGCCGCGCATTGTTCGGGCGGAGGGTCAGGCCGCATTTTAACGTACGTACGGAAACAGGTTGCGCTGGACTACAAATAGAGTCCGATCATACAACCGGTAAGCATGGTCGCCAGGGTTCCGCCAATCAGAGAACGAAGCCCCAGTCGCGCGAGGTCGCCGCGCCTGTCCGGGGCGATCCCCCCTATGCCGCCGATCATAATGGCCACGGATCCGAAGTTGGCAAACCCGCAAAGGGCGTACGCCGTGATCACGAAGGCTCTCTGATTGAGCGGCTCAGCCCCTTTCATAACCCGAGCGAGGTCCAGATACGCCACGAACTCGTTCAGTATGGTCTTCATCCCCATGAGTTCGCCAACGATCCGGGCTTCGGACCACGAAATCCCCATCAGCCAGACGAACGGACGGAATATTTCGCCGGCGGCGGCCTGGAGGCTCCAGCCGCCGGGACTCGCGTTGACCAGGACGTCAATCTTGCCGATGACGAGGTTGGCCAGAGCGACAAGGCCGATGAAGGCGACAAGCATCGCGAGGATGTTGATGACCAGGTGCATGCCCTCGGCGGCGCCGCGAGCGGCGGCGTCGAGTCCGTTCAGGGTGTCGTCTCGGGGAAGTTCCACCTGGCTGCGGGATGTGACGGGAGTGCCGGTCTCCGGGATCATCAGTTTGGAAACGGCAATCGCCGCGGGCGCGCTGATCAGCGATGCCGTGAACAGATGGCCGGCGATGTCCGGATTGACGGCGCCAAGCATAGTCGCGTAGATCACCATGACCGTACCGGCGATCGTGGCCAGACCCACGGTCATCAGACAGAACAGCTCGCTTTCTGTCATTCGTCTCACGTACGGCCGTACCAGCAGCGGGGACTCCGTCATCCCGAGAAAGACATTTCCGGCGGATCCGACGCTTTCTGCCGAACTGAGCCCGAGAGACTTCTGCATGGCCGCGCTCAGTCTGCTGATCACCCAGGGCAGGATCCTGTAGTGGTAAAGCATCCTTGAAACCGCTGCCACGAAGATCAGGATTGCCGCAATTTCCAGTGCGACGACGGGGCCGAATCTACTCGTGAATTCGGGATTCGACAATCCCGAGAAGAGTAGCGACTCGTTCGCCGCCAGTGCGGTCGTTCGAAGCGTGTCGGTCAGGGCGCCGACGACGCGGAAGACGTAGTGTCGCATCCCTGTCCCGACGAGGATGCCGGTCAGTAGCAACTGCAGGCCGCTGGCAACCACGACGGTCTTCCATGGGACTCGCCTCGTGCGCCGGCCCAGGCACCAGGCAACCGCCAGAAGAACGACATATCCGATGGCGCTGTGAAGCACCGTCAAGTCCGGACTCCTCTTCGTGGAACGCGGGTTCGGCGGGGGACAATCTCAATGAAGGCGCGGCATGTGCACCACCTTCGAAACCGGCGCCAATTATAGCCGAAAACGCAGAAATCGTCAAGCGGTTTCCCGCCTGAAGGTCCTTCTTTGGCCCGGTACCTCTTGACAAGATAGAACGAAAACCCTATTGTTGAAACTGCCGTCGTCGTACGGTCCATACGCCGCAACTACGTTTACCGGCGCCATTTGCGCCGATTCCGGGCAACTCTGGTATGGTTGGAAAGAGTGACGTTTATTCCCTGAACGAAGCGCATTACCGAACCCTGATGCCACCAGGTCCGCATGCGGTCTGATGCCCCCGAAAAAACTGCTCTGATCACGGGGATCACCGGTCAGGACGGTTCCTATCTCGCGGAGTATCTGATAGGAAAGGGTTACGTGGTGCACGGCATCATCCGCAGGGCGTCCCTGTTCAACACCGATCGGATCGACCACCTGTTCGCCGGCCCCCAGGATCCCGACCGGCGGATGATTCTGCACTACGGCGATCTCACGGATACGGCGAATCTGATTCGAATCGTACAGGAAGTGAGACCGGACGAGATCTACAACCTGGGCGCGCAGAGCCACGTCGCGGTGTCCTTCGAGACCCCCGAATACACGGCGAAAGTGGCCGCGTTGGGGGCGCTGCATCTGCTCGAAGCCATCCGCATCTGCGGCCTCGCGGATCAAACCCGCTTCTATCAGGCATCCAGTTCGGAAATGTTCGGCAAGGCAACGGAGACTCCTCAGAGGGAGTCCACGCGGTTCTATCCCCGCTCGCCATACGCCGCGGCCAAGGTATACGCCTACTGGATCACGGTGAATTACCGCGAAGCCTATGGTATTTTCGCCTGCAACGGTATCCTGTTCAACCACGAGTCCCCCGTCCGCGGCGAGACGTTTGTAACCCGGAAGATTACCCGGCGGCTGGCGCGCGTGACGGTCGGATTGGAAGAATGTGTGTACCTCGGCAATCTCGACGCGATGAGAGATTGGGGCCACGCCCGCGACTACGTTCGCGCCCAATGGATGATGTTGCAGCAGTCCTCACCTGACGATTTCGTCATCGCGTCGGGACAACAGCATTCGGTTCGCGCATTTGTTAACCTGGCGGCCGAATTTCTGGGTCTGGAACTGGAGTGGCGCGGGAAGGGCGCCGACGAAGTAGCGATCAATACGGCAACCGGAAGCGCGGTCGTGCGCATTGACCCGCGGTACTTCCGGCCGACCGAAGCACATTCACTCCTGGGAGATGCGTCCAAAGCGCGCGCGACACTCGGCTGGCGTCCTGAAATCAGTTTCAATGACCTGGTCCGGGAAATGGTAGAGGCCGACCGGCGTCTGGCCGAGCGGGAGGCGTCCGCGCGGCATTGAACATCGATCGGCCACAGACCACACGGCGTAGAATTACGACGTTTCGGCCACCGGGGACGCGCAGATCAATACGCAGAAACGAACGCCAATAAGGGGAGTTCGTCAGAACTATGGGCGACAGAACGCTTTTTGACGCGTCATACGAAAAACGCAGGAACCCGTTGCTGAAGCAGGTGCTGGATCGGCTGTACCCGATTTACTCGTCTGAAGAACGCGAGGTCATCCGCATCGATTCCATCAGCAGGGTGCTGCTCTCGGTGCCCTCGGGACGTGGCTTTGTCAACCGCGACATCCTCGAGACCGTACTGGGCAATCTGCTCGAATGCGTGGCTCCGGGCTCCCATAACGTCCAGGCAGCCGGGCCGTCGGACAGCCTCGAGGATGCGATCGGCGAGATCGCCGACCAGATCTATGCGATGATCGCGCAGTCGTTTCTGGCGGCGGAAGGAAACGGAAGGGATATCGAAAGCCCGGCCCTGGATGCCACCTTCTCGCTCCTGGCCGATCTGCCGCATCTCAAGAGCCGCGCACTGTGGAACCGGTTCGCTTCGTTAAAGGATCCGGCGGTTTGGGATGCCTATATCGTAGCCAGAAACCAGACCCAGATGGGCAGGCTGGCGGACCTGGACCACGGTCATGTGCTGAACAGTGCGATCGATGCCCGCGATTTCAAACCATATCGGGATTTTCTGAAGACCCAGAGTCTGGACTCTGCATTCGATTATCTCATGCAACTGGTCATCAGCACCTATCCCGGCTGGCGCGTGCTCTTCTATCATGACGTCGCCCACGCCCTTACCCGATCCGGCACGGCGGATGGTCTGTCGGATGTGGAACGGATACCGGTCCCGCTTCTGCCGCGGGCCATATCGGAACTTGGAGGCCGGTATTACCAGGCAGACCTTCATCCCGAAACCGTGATCGGCGACGCCAACTTCCTGGA
>JAAXHE010000359.1 GCA_012271065.1 Candidatus Latescibacterota bacterium | reverse complement strand
CCCGTTTTCGGAGCGGACTCAAGTTTACAGGTGTTCAGAACATGAAAACCACGTTTTGGGGATTATTGATCGTCCTGGGGGCCGTTGTCGCCGATTCGCGGGTGAGCGCTCAGAATCTCCCGGCAGTCCGCGCGAGAGCACGGTCGATAGAAGCGCAGATTGCCGAAATCCGTGGGCGCGAATTTAAACGACCAGTCGAGCTGGAGCTCAATGGCCGGCCGGGCTACAGGACCTATCTCGAACGCAAGACGCCGCTGCCGGGGTCGGTATTGCACCTTGAAGACCTGGATCGCTACGTTCGGAAACTGGGCCTGTACAGGGGAGAGGTCGTCCTGGAACGATCTTACCTTCTGGGCGTAGCCGCAATTGGAGTTGCCGCGTATTACGACTTCGACGCGGACAAGGTATTTCTGCTCAGCGGTGACGTTGGTGTCGAACATTGGGAGCACCGTTTGGTTAATGAGATGTATCATGGTCTCCTGGACCAGTACTTCGACCTGAACGAGATCTTCCTCGACAGGGCCGACGAATTGAACGCAGACGAGTTTCTGGCTCGGAGGGCCGTCGTCGAAGGCGAGGCGAGATACATAGAGGAGATCCTGTGGCAAATGAAATGGAATGGCCTGCTGCCCTCGCTGGGCGTATTGCAGGCGGCGATCCGCAATACCCTGGAGGCAGATGCCCAGCGAATACGAAGGTGGATGTCGCACGGTCCAACGGGCGAGAGTGAGTCGGTTGCGGCAGCGAGGGCTGCGAGGATGGATTCCATCCCCGGATTTGCCCTCCTGCAGCGCGTCCGGCTACCTGGGTTAGGGATGAATATCGTCAATTATGTCCGGAAGCTGCATCAAAACTGGAGACAGGGTTGGGAGCACGTGGATCGGTTGTTTACGGATCCACCGGTCTCGACCGAGCAGGTTCTGCATCCGGAGAAATGGCTGGCCGGCGAGACGCCGGTGCGGCTCGTCTGGCCGTCGTTTGAAAAAGAGGGCCTGTTCGACGATTGGGAACTGATGCACGAAGATACGATCGGCGAACTGACGTGGCGTTACATCTTTACCGAGTTTGACGTGGCAGCGGCCGGCGAAGCGGCGGCGGCGGGGTGGAACGGAGACCGTTTCGCGATGTTCAGGTCGCGGGACGGCAGGGCGTTGTTGTACATGCTTTATACCAGTTGGGACAGCGCAAGCGATGCGGAAGAGTTCGAAGACCGGTACAGCGACTTGCTGGAACTGAAATATGCGTCAGACGATTCGCGCTATACCGTATCGCGGCAGGGTTGGGACGTGCTGGTTCTCGAGAGCGAGCGGGAGGTCGATACCGACGGCATCCTGGCGTTTATGAGAAACGTCCGGACCTGGGATCCGGAAGCGATCGGCGCCGTTGATTTCGACGGCAGCGGGTTGGTCGATTTCAACGACTTTCTTCTGTTTGCGAAAAACTTCGGTAAAGATAAACTGGCTTCGGACTACGATCCGGTCTACGACCTGAATCAGGATGGCCAGATCAACTTCCCCGACTACCTGGAGTTTGTCAGACATTTCGGGCGGTCCACTTCCTGAAGCTTCTACCCCTGGCTATAGTAGCACATTCCGGCGACCTGATTCCATATGCGCATAATCGATCCTCACGTTCACGTCTGGGTGAACGACCCGGCGTACCCCTGGGCGCCGGACAATCCGAACCCGCCCGCGGAAGACGCGTCCTGCGAGCAGTTGCTCGAACAGATGGCGCGGCACGGTACGGACAGGACCGTACTTGTGCAGGTGATCCACTACAAGTGGGACAACCGGTACGCGGGCGATTGTTTGAAGAAATACCCCGATCGCTTCGAAGGCGTCTGTCGCGTGGACCCGGAGAGTCCGGCCGCGGCCGACGATCTGAGCCGATGGGTGGAGGAATACGGTTTCAGGGGCGTTCGGCTGAGTCCGTCCGCCGGTCCCGAAGGAGACTGGTTCACGCGCCCGGACCTGGATGCCCTGTGGCGGCGTACGCGCGACCTGAAGGTGCCCATGTGCATCCTGACGGCGCAGGAGCGCCTGCCGGACCTGGACCGCTGGATTCAGAGATACGAAGACGTGCAGGTCTGCGTGGACCACATGGCATGGCCGCCGGTCGACCGGACCGCCGCCGCCGCGAATCTGCTGCGACTCGCCCGGTATCCGGAGGTGTACGTGAAAATATCGGGTACCTGGGCCGTTTCTCGCGAACCCTATCCGTACCGGGACACCCACGCCGTCGTCAAACAGGTTTACGACGCATTCGGGCCGGAACGGCTCATGTGGGGCACCGACTGGCCGCTCGTCGAACAGAAGTGCGGCTATGCCGGTGCGCTGGATCTGGTCACGAGAGAGTTTGCGTTTCTGAGCGACGCGGACAGGGAATGGATTCTGGGCGGGACCGTACTCAGGCTCTGGCCGTTCGACTGACGGGCGGACACACGGGAGGCGTCCATGTACAAGGTGTCGTACGACGGTACGAACAAGAAGGTCCTCTGGCAGGAGATGTGGCGGCACGAGTTCGAAGCCGCCCTGAAACACGATCCCGTGGTGATTCTGCCCACCGGTTCGGTGGAACAGCACGGCCCGCACTGCCCGATGGACGTGGATATTGTGGGCCCGTTCTATATGGCGGTTCGAGTGGCGCAGCGGGTGGATGATTTCCCGGTAATCGTCGCGCCGCCGATCTGGTCCGGATTTACGCACTACAACAAGGGGTTTGCCGGTACGATCAGCCTGCGGATCGAGACCTACCTGAACCTGGTCGGCGACGTCTGCAGGAGCATTTACGACAATGGGTTCAAGCGTATCGTCATGGTGAACGGACACGGGGGGAATATGGCGCCCAATCACGTGGTTCGAGACACCATCGCGGAAGAGAACGTGTTCGTGGTGGCTTACAGCTGGTGGCAGTCCGTCGAAGACGAAATGCTGGTGTGGAGCGACGCGGACAACGGGAGCGTGGGACACGGCGGGGAGTGGGAGACATCGGTCATGCTGTACCTGCGTGAGCATCTCATCGCGAAGTCCCTGATGAACGACGACATCTTCCCGAATCCGTTCAGCGAGGACTTGCGGCACTTCGGCGGGTTCTCTGAACGCCGGAGGGATACCCGCGACGTCACCGGCACGATGGGCAGTTCGAGCGCGGCCAGCAGGGAGAAGGGCGAGAAGGTCTTCAACTTGGCGGTGGACCGTCTTGAACGCCTGGTCAGGGAGTACCACGAACAGCCGGTCAGGCAGTACAGGGAGTTCGGATCGCACTGTCCCTGAGGCGCATGGCAGGAGGCGAACGGCATGTCGAATCCGCTCTATTTTGATTGTCACGCGACCGTCGGTCAACGGCCCATGAAACACCCGCGGGTGCGCTGGTCCACGGAGCATCTTCTCGAAGACATGGACCTGGCCGAGATATCCGGCGCGCTGGTCACGCACGGCGTCGCCCGGAGTTACGATCCGGTGTACGGAAATCGCCGGCTGCAGGCGGAACGGGCAAAGGCGCCGGACAAACTGTTTGCCGCGTGGTGCATCGTTCCGCTGGGTGACCCCGGTTTCTTTGCCGACGGGGACGCTCTGATCGCGGCGATGGAGGAAGAGGACGTCCGCGCCGTGCGTCTGATGCCGGGCGGTTTCTCCATGCATCCGGAATTGGTCGGCCCCACGTTTGAGGTGCTGCAGCACCACGGCATCCTGACGCTGCTGGAAGTGGGGTGGGGAATGCCCGATATATTCGGGTTCTTCCACGAATTGCTGTCCCGGTACCCGCGGTTGCCGGTGCTGTTGACCGACCACGTGTGGAACCAGCAGCGCCACGTCTACGCGCTGATGCAGCGGCACGAGAACCTGCACCTGGAATTCTCATCCTACCAGATCAACCGGGGGATTGAAAAGTACGTGGCCGATTTCGGAGACGAACGCCTGCTGTTCGGCACCGGAGGCACCGAAAAGTCACCCGGTGCGGCGCGTTTTTACGTGGATTACGCTCAGATTCCGGAAGGTTCCAGACGCCGGATCGCGGGAGAGAATCTGAATCGACTGTTGAAGGGGCAGGGGCCAGTCCAACCGGCGCCGGCCTCGCACAAGGCCGACGGCATCATGGCGGAAGCCAGATCGGGTCGGCCGCTGTCCGTCCCGGTACTCGACGCGCATTCCCACGTACTGCACGAAGGCGGTCAGACGGCAGGAGTGAACTATCTCATGTACGATGGCGATGCCGAACACATGCTGGCCCTGAACACGCGGTGCGGCATCGACCGGACGGCAATGATGAGCTGGAACGCGCCGGTTTGCGTGGATGCGCAAGACGGCAACGAGATCGTCAGACGCGCCATGCGACAGTTCGCCGACCAGGTGATCGGCGTGGCGGTAATCGATCCCACCCATATGACCCCGGCGGAGATCGCGGCGGAGATACGGCTGAGGCATATCGACCAGGGATTCGTGGGAATGAAACCGTACGTACGGATGAACCTGAACTATGAACACGACGGATTCACACCCTGGTGGGAGTTCGGAAACGAGCACAGCCTGTACGCATTGATGCACGTGGCCGGTCACACGGGCGGGGTGGCCGGCATCGGTCGGCTGGCGGATCGGTTCCCGGAGGTGAGCTGGCTGATCGCGCACGCGGGGGGGAGCTATCCGTTCGCGGAAGAGGTGGCCGCGTGCATTCGGGATCATTCAAACGTGTACGCCGAGATTACGCTCACCCCCGTCACGAACCGCGTGGTGGAGTTCCTGGTTGCGGCAACGGACGAGGACCACGTGCTGTTCGGAACCGATGCGCCGATGAGGGACCCCCGGCAGCAGCTCGGCTGGGTGGTCTGGGCTGAGTTGCCGATGAATGCGAAAAAGAAAGTCCTGGGCGGGAATTTCCAGCGGATACTGGACCGTGTGAACTTGCCTCGCCGGTGAATGTCCAGCCGCGCCAATCGCGAACGGATCCGCAGACGTGAAGCGGACTGTAACAGGAGATCGAAACCCGCTGCCGAAGAACAGCTTGCACAATTTCTCTCCGGAATCCGCGACGTGTCGCGGGCCGATCGTCGCACGGGAGGAAAGGCCGGAAATATGGACAGGATACGAGTGGCGCTGTTCGGGTTGACGCACCCGCATGCTCTCGGACACCTGAAGACGTTGCAGTTGTCCGATATGGTGGAAGGCATCCTGCTATTTGACGACGACCCACGGGTTGTTGCGGATGTTCAGGAAAAAACGGGTACCAAGGTTCATGGCGGTTATGACGACCTTGATAAGTTGCTCGATGGCGAATCCTTCGAGGTGGGAGTCGCGGATTTTCAGAATCACGTGAACGGGGCGCTGTGCCTCAGGCTGATCGAAGAGGGCGTCCACGTGATCAGCGAGAAGCCGGTTTCCAACTCCCCGGACGAGCTGTCCCGGATTGTCGATGCGGCGTCACGGAAAGGCGTGAAGCTGGGGGTGATGTACCAGAACCGGTACCATCCGGTTGCCCGGGAGGCGCGCCGCCTGGTGGATGATGGCGTCATCGGGCGGGTCACCGGGTGTGAGGCCAGGATGATTACGTCCCAGGTCAAATTCAGAAATCCCGGTCACTGGCTGTTCGACAGGCGGAAAGCGGGCGGCGGGATTCTCTCCTGGCTCGGGTGTCACTATATCGATCTGTTGCGTTACGTGCTGGACGACGACGTGGTGGAGATTTCCGCGATTGCCGACACCCTTAGCGGCGAGGACATCGACGTGGAAGACGTGGCATCGCTTGCGTTCAGGTTCGGAAAGGGCGCCATCGGCAGCCTGCACGCCGGGTACCAGCTTGCGATGAGTATCCCCGGCTATTCCGGCGCCACGTACGACACCTACGTGGGCTTTCGCGGGACGGAAGGACGGGTGTACTGGAATCCTGTCGACAGACCGCCGGTCTTGCACGCCGAGAGCGCGGCAGTGGGCTGGCGGGCATCGCCCGTGCGCTCGTTTCATTACGCGTTGCCCGAGCTTGACTGTTACGGGGGCGCATTCGGACTTGCGTTTCTGGAACGGTTTTTCCACTCCGTGAACGGAGACGGCGAGCCGCCGGCCACAGGCGAAGACGCGCTCAGGGCGGCCAGGATCATCGAGGCGGCATACGCGTCCAGCGAGACCGGCCGCCGGGTCGAAATCACTTCCTGAGCTTGTTATTCCGGGCGAATCGTGAACGAATCCAATGAAATGAAGACGTTGGCCGGAAAAGCGGTCCAGCCGCTGGGCCTTGCCGGTTCGCCCGATACGCAAAGCGGGTTCGCATCCATCGCACGCCGTGCCGGCGTGGATTTCTACTTCTTCTACGGCCTGCACATCGACGGAATGGTGGACGGCGTGAACCGGCTGCTGCGCGAGCGTCGGGACGATGTATTCGTCGCCACCGGGACGGAGTCCCGTGACCCGTGCGAGATGCGGGACTGTCTGAACGCTGTACTTGCGGCGCTGGACGTGGATGCGATCGACCTGTTCTTTGCGGAATACGTGTCGCCTGCCGACGATCTGGATGACGTGCTGGGCGAGGGCGGCGCGATCGATGAAATCTGGAAATGGAAGGACGAGGGTAAGGTCCGCTACGTTGGCGCAACCGCGCACAGCCGTCCGCTTTCGCTGTCCCTTATCGGCAGCGGCCGGGTCCAGGTTCTGATGCACCGGTACAATATGGCGCACCGGAAGTCGGAGGAGGAGGTGCTTCCCGCCGCCATCGACGCGGGCATTCCGGTGGTCGCGTTCACCTGCACGCGCTGGGGGTCCCTGCTCGAGGGGCATGCCAAATGGCAGAGGCGGGTCCCCTCGGCGGCGGATTGTTACCGGTTTGTGCTGCGGCACCCGGCCGTCCACGTGGCATTGACCGCGCCGGCCACCGAGAATCACCTGCGACAAAACCTCACGGTGTTGTCAGAGCCCCGCGAACCGGCGCCGGATGAGATGTCGACGTGGAAGGCATACGGCGACCTGGTTTACGGAGAAGGAGGCGATGCATTTGAAACGCGTTGGCCATAGATCGAAAGACCGTATGGTCGCATTATGCTTCATTTTGTTTCTGCTTGGCGCGGCCACGCTTGCGCCTGGTGCAGAGAACCCTCCGGCGGACGGGTTCGATTCAGCCGGTTCGGACCCCGAAGCGATTGAGATCGCAGACGCCGTAATGGAAAAAATGGGCGGGCGGGAGAGCTGGGACCGTACCCGGTATCTCACCTGGAGATTCTTCGGCAGGCGGCTGCACGTGTGGGACCGGTGGACCGGCGACGTTCGCTTTGAAGAGGCCGATCGCATCACGCTGATGAATGTCCATACCCGTCATGGTCGGGTGTGGCGCGCGGGGGAGGAGATCGCGGAGCCGGATTCTCTGAAGAAATATCTCAACAAAGGGTACCGCGCCTGGATCAACGATTCCTACTGGCTGGTGATGCCCTACAAGCTGAAGGATTCCGGGGTGACCCTGACGTACGGAGGCTTGGCAAAGATGGAGAATGGGCGGGACGCGTACGTGTTGACGCTTACCTTCGAAAACGTCGGCGTTACTCCACAGAACAAATACGACGTCTTCGTGGACAAGGAACGCATGCTGGTGGAACAATGGGCGTTCTATAGAAACGCGTCAGATGAGAAGCCGCGCTTCGTCGGGCCGTGGACCGGATGGGAACCTCACGGCAGGATACTGCTTTCCGCGGGGCGCGGCACAAGGGCGCATTCCGACGTGGCGGTTTTCGCCGTCCTGCCCCGTGCCGTTTTCGAAAGCCCCCATCCGGTGGATATGATGGTGTTCGACAAATCCAGGTGAAGAATACTATGCGGATTTCACGAGCCGCCCTTGGCCCTGCGCTCACCGTTTTGGAATCCAGTTAGAGAGAAAGGCCCATCGTTCAGAAGGGCCTTTTTTCTGTATCGAGGATTCGCGTATACGTATTCCGGAGAACGGGCAGGCGTCTTGACTTGCGTAGTCTATTTGCTTATGTTGTGAAAACCCGGTGGGGGCGCAAAACGCCGTGGAGAACTGGTGTTTTCCGTCGGCGAAAAACCACGCTGCCAAGCCTCTGGTACCGCGAACTAAGTGGACAATCACGAAACTCAATCACCGGGTCATCGCGACTGTCAATTACCAACTCAAGGGAGGGCGGATATGCGTTTCGTAATGAAGTTGATTCTGATTGGACTGCCGTTGATGTGGCCGTCGTTCGGACATGCGCAGCTTATGGATCCAGGCGCCGAGAAACCTGAAGCAGAAGGCGGAGATCCGGCGGGCGCCTGGATGGCGGACTCGACGGCATTGCCGGTGTGGGCGTCTCCCGCCCTGCTGGATTTGGTCGAAAATGAGTCCATCGACGGAACCGTATCCGGAACTGTGAAGCTGAATGCCGGATCCGGCGCATACGAGACGGACTACGTCACAACGGTAAAGGTAGCGCTAACGATTCCCCTCCTGGGTCAGAGCATCGACAGTACTTTTGTCGACACATTCAAGCAAGCGGGCGTGTTCAGTGTTGAGGATGCCAATCTGATTCTGACGCCGACAGTTGAGGAAGGAGAAACGGCGGTCAACGATACGCTGGGCTTTTCCACCAGGAACGACTCGCTGTTTTTGATCCAGGTCGTACCCCTGCCTCCTCAATATGCGGGCATTATGGCGAATTTCGGGTTGGAAGCGCCGCTGGCTATCCTGGGTTTCGAACGGACGGAAGGCGAGCCGGCTCCCCCTGACCCACCGCCGGAACCCGGGACATCGGCCGACTTCAATGGCGACGGACGTGTGGATTTCTCGGACTTTATTGCGTTTGCGCAGAATTTCGGGCGGAGCGACGGAGATGCAAACTACGATGAAAAGTTCGACCTGAACGGAGACGATCGTGTCGACTTTTCGGACTTTATCGCATTCACCCAGCAATTCGGGCAGTAGCCGCAATGGTATGGTCGCTGTTTTTACGGGACGCCGGTCAGGAGGAGGCCGCCGTCCACGGGCAGCGAGGCGCCGTTGACGTTGGCCCCGTGAGGACTGCATAGAAAAACCACGGTGCGTCCGATATCCTCCGGCGTGCCGTACCGACACGTGGGGATGAAGCTGTGGAGGCGGTCCGGCGCGCTGCCCCGCGCCGGGGGTGGCTGGCCGAAAACGTGTTCGGTGTCCATATAGCCTGGCAGGATCGCGTTACAGCGAATACCAAGGGCCGCCAGTTCATAGGCCATGCTCATGGTAAGCCGCAGGATCCCCGCTTTGGCTGTGCCGTAGCAGGTGTCGTTTGCCCACACGGCCTGCGCGTGTACCGAGGAAATGCTCACAATGCTCCCGCCCTCGCCCCGTTCCGCCATGTTACGGGCGGCCGCCTGGCTGCAAAGGAAATACCCTTTCAGACAGACGTCCAGCGTTTGGTCCCAGATTGCTTCGGTGATTTCCAGAAACGGCCGGCTTTCGGATGCGTACGGGTTGTTGACCAGGATATCGACGCGGCCGAAGCGATCCAGAAACTCATCAAACATTCGCTTCACCGCCTCCGCGTTTGAGATATCGGCATCAAAATAGGCTGCCTGGCGTCCCGCTTTCCGAACGAGGTCCAGGGTGGTTTCGGCATCGGCGTCGCGCTCGATGTCGTTGATACCCACGTCGCATCCGGCATCCGCCAGAGCCTGGGCGATACCCCGGCCTATGCTGCGCCGGGCGCCTGTAACGAGTGCTTTCCTGCCTTCGAGCAACATAAACGTACCTCGCTGGATAAGGAAACGGGAACGGAATGCGATATTGACGCATGAAATACGTACTTGATTTTCGCCTGTCAAACGGAAAAAGGGGGAGGTAACGATGCCTTCCGCTCTGATCTGAACGATGCGTTTCACACGCGGCCTTACTGCAGGAGAACGCCATTGAAACAGACGATGACGGTTGCGTTTATTTTCCTTGTGATGATGTCACACCCTGTGACCCCGGAGTCGAATCCAATCGTAACGGCATTGGAAGACAGTCTGTACGTTGCCGCGGATTCCGTGGTTACGCTGCTTGCGCCCGAACTTCACGTCGCCGCGGCCGCTATGGAAGCGGGAGACTATTCGGACGCGGCGGCGAAACTCGAGGCGCTCGCCCGGAAAGACCCTGCAAACACCGGCGTGCTTCGTATGCTCGCGAGCGCTTATCTGAGGCGCGAGGCCTACGCAGCGGCCGTTCCGGTTTGCAAAAGGATTGCCGTGTTGGACTCCACGGACGCGGGGATCAGGGTGGCGCTGGGTTTCATGCATGGGAAGCTGGGAAACGCGGACCGGGCCCTTGAGGCGTATCGGGACGCGATCGACGCGGATGCCGAAGCGGTTCAGGCATATCAGGGGCTGGGATGGATTTATCTGCAGCGGCGCGAACTCCAGGAAGCCATGAATATGATCGCGAAGTCCACCGAACTTGCGCCGGAATACGCCCCGAATTACGTGCTGATGGGTCGGGTCCTGACGGCGCAGGGATTTTACGAAAATGCCCGGCAGGCCTTCCAGACCGCATTCAGGCTGGATCCCGAATTGCGGAAACAATATGGCATTCTGCTTCAGGAGCTTGTCCTGAGGCACGGGCTTGAACGGTGAGCGACCCGCGAGGATATCTTCCCGGGCGGCCAATTGCGTCGTTTTCTGCAAACGAATTTCGGGGAAGCGGCACCGCGTCGCACGTGGTCGGGACACCGCCCGGAAGGAACCGGGGACGGGGCAGGGGTTTACTTGAGGGAAAAACCGATGGGCATGATCATCCAGACTTTGCGTTTCTCGCCTTCGTGCTTCCCGGGGCGGAAGCGGAACTGGCGCGCGGCTGCGATGGCATTGTTTCGAAAGACTTCGGGCCCGCTGACAACCTCAACCTTCTCCACGTGCCCCTTCTTGTCCACAAGAACCCGGACCTTTACCGTGCCTTCCAGCTTTTGCTTGTGGGCCTGCCGGGGATACTCGGGCGCCACGATACGGATAGGGTGAGGCTTGTACTCGATGTCGAACTCGTCCATCGGCGCATCGGACGGCGGACCCGTGGCAATCGGCCCCCTGAGGCGAAGATCCAGAGGGAGCGAATCAAGGTCCAGTTCGGTCGTCTCGATCGTGACGTCTTCAGGCACCTCCTCCCCCTCAACCTCGATCGGCACTGCAGGTCGCGGCGGGGGCGGCGGACGTTTGGCCTGGGATGTTTCGGGAATCTGTGCCCACTGGACGACGTCGATCTGCGGTTCGTTCAACACCACGGTTGGGATATGCTCCGGGTAGATGAGGACGGTGACCAGCATGAAGAGAAAGGACGCACCCAGCGACTTCAGGAAACGGGACCCGTAATCGCGCTTGAGGTCCACGTGGGGATTCTTGGAGCGAACCGAAACCCGAACACCTGTCGGATGATCATTCAGGAGACGCAGGAACCTCTCCTGGCGCTCACGAAATCGCGCCAGCTGTGCCAGAAGCGAATGACTGAAGCGATGGTGAACGATATTCATTGTTCAGATGACTGGGGTTATGATTAAACCGAGCATGTGCCAGCGTCCGGTACCGATACGTCTGTCGTAATGGCGCTCGCCTCGGTGAGTTGGACGCTCGGGACAATGCTGCAGGAGGCTGGGCGGATTCGGAGTTCTTCCATTTTATACCCGCAGAACGGGAAAAGGTTCCGGGCCGACGGCTTCCTTCAGCCCGGCCCGGCAGATGCTGAGACGACGCGAAGTTACGTTCGTGAACCATCGGTCCACCGCAGTTCCGCAGGTGCCCCTGAAGTGACAAATTACTAAATTAGCCCAGACGTGCGAAAAGTCAAGAGCAAACTTGAAAAACGGGTCTTGGATCCATCATTACACGGCCTGTCGCGGCGTTATGAACGATAGAACGGACGTTCCGGTACGCATCGACGTGAACAGGGACGACGGCGAGATGGAAATCGAGTGGCGCGACGGCCGCGTCGACCGCCTGCCGCTTTCCGGGTTGCGGCGCTGGTGTCCATGTGCGCTGTGTTCAGACCGTCGTGAACAGCAGGTCAGGGGCGCCGGCCTGCACATGTTGACGCTCGAGGAGCGCGACGCGACCGCCGAAGTTACAGATGTGGTTCCGGTAGGCCGGTACGCCATACAGATCAGGTGGGGAGACGGTCACGATACGGGAATCTATACTTACGACTCTCTGCGAAGAATGGGTGAGGAGCAGACGGGTTGAACGGCGCCGGCCGGACGCCGTCAGTCGCATCTGTGTTTGACAGTTCCGGCATTGCGACGTCAAATTCGAGGTACGTCAGGGAAAGTCCGCAGGGAAACCTCACATTCGGGAGAACGGCATGGCTCAGTCCGTTGAGAGTGGTCTGGTTGCAGAGGAGACCGGGAATCAAACAATGCAGTTACCCCACAGGGTTCTGGGCAAAACCGGTGAGCGGGTGCCCATTCTTGGCTACGGTTCGGCGCCCGGCGGTATCGGCATGGATGACGATCAAGCCATTTCGCTCTGTCACATGGCTATCGATCACGGCGTGACGTTCGTCGATACCGCACCCGGGTATGGCCGGGCCCATCTCCAGTTGGGGCAGGTCATGGCCAGCCGCAGGGACGAGGTGTTCCTGGTCACCAAAACGCCGGCCGACGACGCGCCCGCGGCGCTCTCGATGTTGGAGAAAGGCCTGACAGACCTGCAGACCGACCACGTCGACCTGGTTTACGTGCATTCGATGGGCAATCGGGACGTGGACCGGGTGCTGGACTCCGATGGCGCGCTCGAGGGCCTGCGGGAGGCGCGGCGGCGGGGCTGGACCCGGTTTATCGGAGTGACGGCGCACAACGCGCCCTGGCGCACCGCCCGGGTATTGAAGGAAGCGGAGCTCGACGTGGTGATGCTTGCCATGAACATCGCGGACCGGTACACGTACAACTTTGAGAACGAGGTACTTCCGATCGCCCATGAACAAAACGTCGGCGTGGCGGCCATGAAGGTTTACGGTGGGGCGCTGGACATGAACTACGACAAACCGGCGCTGTCGGCCCTCGCCGCGCATGGCCCGCACGATCATGAAGCGGCGTTACGGTACGCGCTGGGGCTGCCCGGGGTCGGTACAGCGGTTGTGGGGGTATTTTCCGAGGCCGAATTGGTGCAGAATGTGGAATGGGCGCGGCGGATTACGCCGCTGGATGCGGCGGACAGCCTCGCCGCGGAAAGCGTGGGGCGGCGGGTGGCGGCAGACTGGGGTCCGCATTACGGAGCGGTGGAATAGAAAGCGATCGGGACAGATGACAATCGACAGCCGTGCATGCGGGCGGATCGCTCATTGCGGCCGGCGGGTCGTTCCCGTCGTATGGCTCTCCCTTGCGGTCGTGTTTCTGTGCGGCTGCGGGGTCGACGAAACAGGGTCGCCGCTGGGAAGTGTGTCGCCCAGGTCCTTTCTGGCGGTCGGCCCCATGGTCGAACCCAGGCGGGACCATACGGCCACGCTGTTGTCCGACGGCACCGTGTTGCTCGCCGGAGGGATACACGTGGTGACCGCCGGCGTCGAAGAACCGCTGACGAGCGCGGAGGTCTTCGATCCGGTCACGGGGCGGTTTCGGCAAACGGGGAGCCTGCCGGATGGGCGCAGCGGGCACGTGGCCGCCTTGCTGAATAACGGCAAGGTGTTGATCGCGGGAGGAGGCCGGCAGTCGCTGGTTCTGTACGATCGCGAGTCCGGTTCCTTTGCGGGCAGTACGGCCGGCAGCAGAATCCAGCGCCCGAGATCGGCGACGGCGCTGCCGGATGGAAGGGTGCTGTTGCTGGGCGATCTCACCTTCACGGCGGAACTCTACGACCCGGCAAAAGACGAGATCGTAAAGACCCTCAACGTGGGCACGAGGCGCATTCAACAGACCGCGACGCTGCTGAACAACGGATACGTGCTCATCGCGGGCGGCGCCAGGGGACTTACCGAACGCTTCGATCCCGATACCGACCTGTTCTCGGCGCCGGGAGGGGCCAGCCTGCAGGTCGTGAGATTCGGGCATACGGCAACGTTGCTGGACGACGGTCGTGTGCTGCTGGCCGGCGGCAGCGCCGAGTTCGGGGCAGGCGTGTACAGCCCCGTGAGTAGCACGGAGATCTTCGATCCCGACCTCCCGTCATTCGGGGACCCGGGAAGCATGCAAACGCCGAGATTCGGACACTCGGCCACTAGGCTGCGCGACGGAAAGGTGCTCATTGTCGGCGGCGCGGCGGCTGATGCCGAGATCTACGATCCCGATACGCGGGGGTTTCAATTTGTCGGCGGTGACCCCGGCAGGATCAGGAGCGGCGCAACCTCCACCCTGTTGAACGACGGACGGGTACTTGTGGCCGGGGGTGTGGACGAGGACTTCCTGTATCTCGAGCATGCGCTGGTGTACAATCCATAGAGATACCAATACGGGCGGATACAGCACAACCGAGGCTGAATCCCGTAGGGACGGCCTCTGTTTTTTGTTCCATAACTCTGGACGACATGCCGGCGGTGCCGCGATTTCCCCAGCTGGCATTTCATCCGAATTTCGCGCCGGTCGTGTCGACGACCTCGCCGGTCCGGCAGGGTCGAGATTCATCCGCTGACGTGACCGTTATCGTCCGTCTGTTTACTTCAATCCGGTTCAGAATGCCATGAGTCAGCCCGATTCCCGCATCCGCGTCCCGCCGACGGAAGATTCCCCGGTCTCAGACGTGGAAGGGTTGCGCGGGACCGTAATCGCATTATCGGTTGCGATGCTGGTTTTCGCTTGTGTGGCGGCGACGTTTCTGGAGTTCAGGTCCCGTTCCGCGCATATGGCCATGGCGAATCTGCCTCTGGCTGTGTTGTTGCCCTTTGTCGCCTGGCTCCTGATCAACGCCCTGCTGAAGCGGTTTGTTCCCTGGCTCTCCCTGACTTCGGCGGAATTGAGGCTGGCCCTGAGCATGCTCTGGGTGGGCGGTTCATTTGCCGGATACAACTGGATCACTCAGTGGGTGGGCGCAATGGCGGCTCCAAGGTACTACGCCTCCCCTGAGAACAGGTGGCGCGAGTTGATCTTCGACTACCTGCCCTGGTGGATGTTTCCATCTGATTTTCCCGGAGTCACCGAGGGGTTTTTCCTGGGAATCGAAAAGGGCGCGGGCGTGCCCTGGGGGGCATGGCTGGGGCCGGTTTTCTGGGCGATGTCCGCCGGCGCCGCGATGACGGCGATCGCGGTGGGGTTGACCGCGGTGTTCCAGAAGCAGTGGGTCAGGCACGAACGGCTCACCTATCCGCTGGCGCAGGTGCCGATCGATCTGACGGAAGGATTCGACCGGAAGCGAGGCTGGCCCCCGTTTGCGCGTCAGTGGTTGTTCTGGACGGGCTTCGCGATTTCAGCGGTCCCCCTGCTGTGGAACCTGATTGAATATTGGAGTCCCGGGTTTCCCCGGCTGGCGATCTTTGACGCGTATTATGGTCCAACCGGGCCCAGGGGCGCGGAGTTGTCCCGCTATCTGCAGCCATTCTCCTACCGGATGTTGCCCACCGTACTCGGGTTTACTTTCCTGTGCGACCTGGATATCCTGTTCAGCATCTGGTCGTTGTGGCTTTCCGGACAGCTGGGTCTGTATGCGATGTCCAGGGTTGGATTCTCGGTGGGCCTCGTGGGGCAGGAGGCGAAACCGCCCACAATTCTCGGTCTGTTCACGCACGGCGTCAGCATGGGCATGGTGGTCTGGACCCTGTGGGCCGCACGGGGCCACCTGAAGAGGGTCTTTCGTCAGGTGTTAAGGCCGCGAGACCGCGAAGAGCCGGAAACCGCGATTCTTCCTCCCAGACTGGCCCTGCTGGCAATTCTGGCCGGCGGCGTCTATATGGTTTTCTGGCTGAGCCGGGCGGGTTACAGCGTCTCTGTCGGCCTGTTCTGGTTATTGCTTTTCTGGGCAAGTATCCTGGTTGTGATGAAGTTTCTGGCCGCGAGCGGGTTTGCCTATCTGTTTCCCAGTTTTCCGACTTCGATCCTGAATATGACCGTGGGCGCGAACCGGATGAACGAATCCACGCTCGTGGGGCTGCGCCTGGTGAACTGGAGGCTGCTGGCCGGGTGGCGGCTGCCGGCGGCGCTTCCTCACGTGGAACGTCTGGCCGGGCGGCCGGGCCGTACGGGATGGGTCGTGGCTGTCAGCCTCGTAGCCGGCATGCTGGCGGCGATCCTCTATACGGTATCCATCTGTTACCAGGAGGGGGGAAGCACGTTTCGCACGTGGTCCCTGGTAGGCGCGCCGCGAGGGATGTACGAGGGGATCGCAAAAGCGGTTGCGGATACGGACCCGGAGGTTACCGATCCGGGAAAGATAGGCGTATGGCTCCTCGGCGGTCTGGCCGCGGGCGTCATTCAGTTGATGCAGAGCCGTTTCTCCTGGTGGCCGTTTCATCCCCTGGGCGTCATGCTGATGTCGAGTGGCTACGTCCGTCTTTACGTACTTGACATTTTCCTGGTCTGGCTGGCCAAGTTGATGGTCCTCCGCTTCGGCGGCATCTCCCTGTACCGGCGCGTGAAGCCGGTCTGTTACGGGTTGATTGTGGGTTACGTATTCGCCGTTGGTTGTTCCTTTCTGGTGGACCTGATCTGGTTCCCCGAAGGCGGCCACTATATTCATGGTTACTAAATGACAGATCGCGCGATGAACAGTCCGGCCATCGACGTCCGCGGCGTGAACAAAGTGTTCGAAAGCGATACCGGGCGGGTGGAGGCGCTGAATGACGTGAACCTTCAGGTGCCTCAGGGCGTTTTCGTAAGCGTTGTGGGTCCGTCCGGTTGCGGAAAGACCAGCCTGATGCGCATCGTCGGCGACCTGGAGACGCCCACGTCCGGAACCGTTCGGGTGAATGGAAAGTTGCCCGCGGAAGCCAGGAATGGCCGGGAAATAGGTGTGGTGTTTCAGAGTCCCGCGTTGCTGGGCTGGCGGACGGTCGAAGAGAACGTCGGGCTGCCTGGGGAGATATTCAACGATTCTGAAGTGGCGGCCAGGGCCCTTGAAATGGTTCGAACGGTAGGACTTGAGGGCTTCGAATCCGCCTATCCGAGGCAGCTGTCGGGGGGCATGCAGTCGCGAGTGGCCATCGCCAGGGCGCTGACGTACCGACCTCCGATATTGCTGATGGACGAACCGTTCGGCGCGCTGGACGAGATGACGCGAGAGCGCATGCAACTGGAGTTGCTGCGTATCTGGAGGGGTGCAAAACCGGCCGTGCTGTTTATTACACACAGCATCCCGGAGGCCGTTCTGCTTTCGGACCGCGTGGTGGTGATGTCGCCCCGCCCTGGCAGGCTCGTGGGAGACGTCGCTGTGGACTTTCCAAGGCCCAGAAACGTAGAACTGCTTTCTCAGCCACGCTTCGTCGAGATGGTGGCGCACCTGAGAACCCTGATGGCAGGCTAGCGTGGATACCGCGTCTTCACCGGCGCCTGGCAAGAGTGGGACACGGTGCCGACCGCCAGGGTACGCCCATTGCCGCGGTCAGGGAGCCGCGGGAAGCATATCGGAAACGAAGAGACCGGAAACGTCGATCTTGCGGTCGATGAGCCCCAGATCGAACAGAATATCCTGGGTGTGCGACCACCGTTCCGCGGTTTGTGCGCCCAGCCCCATGCGTTCCACGTCCGGGCTCATCAGGATTGGCATGAGCTTCTGGAAATTCGCGCGGTTGAATTCAGCGTCGCTCTCCGGACGTTCGGCCATATATGCCGCCACCGCGTCTTCCGGGTTGTCCACGGCGTAGCGCCAGCCCTTCATACTGGCGTGTACGAATCTTCGCACGACGTCCGGGTTCTTCTTCAGATAGTCGGAATTGACAATGATGTTGGTGCTGTAGAGGTCGATGCCGTATTGGGCAAATGAGATACGGGTTACCGCTCGACCGCGGAGCTCAACGGTGACGGGCTGGTCTTCGGTATAGCCCAGCATGGCGTCGACCTTGCCGGCAAGGAGGGGTGCGGGACTGGATTCCGTCATTCCCATCACCTGCACGCGTTCTTCTTCGATACCCACCTTTTTGAGAAAAGCCTGAAATTCCCGGTGCTTGGTGCCCCCGATATTGACGCCGACCCGTTTGCCAATCAGATCCTCCGGTTTTCGGATGTCATTCTCTTCCAACGCATAAACCACCACCGGCGAATGCTGGTTGATCACGGCGAGGGAGACAACGGGGATGTCCCTCGTACGGGCGATCACGGTGGCCGATCCGCTGGAAACCCCGAGATGATACTTGCCGCTGCCCACGAGACGCGCCGTGGTAGGCGCACCGGTACCTTCGAGAATCTCAACGGATATCCCCTCGGCTTCGTAAAATCCCTTCGCCTTTGCCGCGAAGAAACCGGCGTGTTCCATCTGCGCTTTCCAGTCCAGAAGCAGCTGGACCCGTTGTAGATTCTCGGGTGGTTCGCCGCAGGCAGCCAGTATTGCAATGAAGAGCCAGACCAGGCGTTTCATCGGATTCCCCCATTGAACGGTTCCGAATGTATGTTTAACTTCAGTTCGCAAAAAGACAACAGTCAGATTGGCCATGAAAAGTCTGAATGCGGGTAGAGGGTAGAGGGAAGACGGTAGATGAAACCCTTGCCCGATACTTTAATCCTTCTTGCCTCCGGCAGGAGAAGAGACTCCACAAGGCAGGATATCTCTCACGTCTACCGGTCTCCCTTCTACCCGCTTCCGATTGGTGTATCCTGATAATCCGCAGTTTAATCGCCTTTATCAACTTGCACACATTCGGTTTAACTTCCACGAAAACATACGAATCATGGTTAACGCCTGAGCGGTTCGTGGAAATCGCCCCAGCGTTTGAGCAGAAGTTTTTCCAGACCTTCCACGATCAGGAAGAGGAGCGTGCCCATCGCGCCAAGCACAATCAGCGCGGCGAACATGAGATCGGTAGCCAGTTCTGAGTTGGCCAGCCGCGTGAGATGCCCCAGACCGGCGCTGGCCCCAACGAATTCTCCGACAACCGCGCCGATCACACTCAGGGTAATACAGATTTTCAATGCGGCGAACAGGTAGGGAATGGCGTGCGGCAGGCGGACTTTGATCAGTATCTGGCGGCGACCGGCGGAAAGCGCCCGCATCAGATCCAGAATGAGCGGGTCCACGGCCAGGAGGCCGCGTGTGGTGTTGATAATGACCGGGAAAAAGGAAATGAGCGCCGCGATGATCACCTTGGGGAACAGGCCGAGGCCGAACCAGACGATAAACAGCGGGGCGAGCGCTTCTTTCGGAAAGGTCTGGGATGAAATGACGATGGGGTACAGCATGCGTTCGATTATTGGAGAACGAGCCATGACAATCGCGCCTGCCACGCCGGTGCCTGCGCCGAGAAGAAAACCCCAGAGCGCTTCCTGCAGCGTCACCCACGCATGGGACAGGAGCGTGTAGCGCGCCGAAACCAGTTTGCCCAGGATTCGCGACGGCGCCGGCAGGATATAATCTGCGACGTCCCACGCATTGACCAGCAGTTCCCAGATCCCGAGTGTGACGAGAACGAATACGAGGGAGAGGCCGTACTCTCGGATGAGGACGCGAACGACGGAGACGGGGATCACCGTTCAAACAGAATGATCTGGGCCTGAATCGACCCGGCCTGGTTCTGGTATTCGGGGTTTTCGTTCATTGCCATAAACAGCGGTCCTTCGTAAGGTGAGAACAGGTCGAAATAGACGCCTGCCGCCAGGGGCGGATGGTCCTGACCGACCCTGCAGATCAGGGCGCCGACGTTGGTGCCGGGCAGCAGGTACTCGTCACCGGCCAGGAAGCCTTCGATTCCATTTGCGCCGCACCAGGTGATGGTTGCGGGACGCATCTCCGGCGACCAGATGCCTTCGGCGGAGATGACGAGCCGTTGGCCCTCCCGTATCCGCAGATACATCTCCTGCCAGATCGCATTTGGCCGGATCGTCTTGTTGATCGTCAGCGGCATGGGGGCTTCTTTCCTCTTCGCGGGTCTGACAAACCCACGCTGATGGCAGATCGTGTTCCAACCCGGAGACGGAATTCCGGATAGCAACCTGTTTTCGTGACGGGATACCAGAAGATAGGATCACTGATCGCGAATGTCAAGGCGGGTGGTCGGCACGAGAGGCGCTGTCGTTCGCATTTGAGAGTTCGCCGAGACTTCGAAAGGTCGCAGAATGGAATTTCATATGACCCTGGATTTCAGGGACGACTTCACCGCGGCGTCCGTCCCCTGGACCGCCGAACGGCTCCGGGAATATATCCGCCTCGTGGCTGATCTGGGTATGCAGGGTATTCATTGGATTGAGATGGGGGACAAGGAGATGGGCAAATGGGATCGGGGTTCGTCCACCGATCTCACGGGCGGGGCCAGGGCATTTGTGGAATCCGTTCCCGATCCGCTGGCGTTTGTGTGTGAAGAGGCGCACCGCGTAGGATTGAAAGTATACGCGGTACACAAGATCAACGATATGGCCAGCTTTGGCCCCGGACGCTTTTATCCATTGGGTACGGCGCCAGACGTGCTGCCTGGCATTCCACAGATCGGCGGCTCGGGCCAGATGGCGTTCCGATGGCTGCGCGAGCATCCGGACCGGCGCGTGGAGATTCACCCGTCGTTACTGGAAGCGGAAGGCATTCGAAAACCCGTGCGGACCATTCGCCTCTGGCACGAAACGGATCGCCTGCAAGGGAATCCGGACATCGAGCTGTTCGTCAGTGAGACGAATGCACGATACACGCCCTATCAGGGCAGCAGCGGGGTTGACGTTTCCGTGCGGAGGAGAACCCCGCCGGTATTTGCGCCGGCGCCGGAGAGGCGTTTCGCAAAGGAAGGGGAATTTGCCTGTATCCAGATATCCGGCCTCGAGATATCCCAGCCGTTCTTTGGTATCCGGTTTGCCGGTGCAGTCGGCCTTACGAACACACTGACCGCACTCGTGGAAGTCGAAGACGTTTCGGGAGCGCCCGTGGTCTTTACTTGGGGATTTTTCCCCAGGTCCGATTATTCCACGTCTCTCGGTACGTTTGAGGAGGCCGGCATCGGATTCGACGCCAACTGGCTCATTCCGTTCGAAAACCATCCCGGAGGACACGACTGGCAGCACTCCGCGGGGAGATACCGGCTGAACGTGGACAAGGTGCCGTTTATAGGGATCGCCCGTGGAAGAAACCGGTTTCTTACGTCCTCGGTCGAACTCGCGTACCCGGACGTCAGGCGCTGGTTGCTCGACATCGTAGAGTATGAACTCGACGCCGGCTGTGACGGCGTGGACATCCGGGTCGAAAGTCATACGCAGAATTTGGATTTCGAGAATTACGGGTTCGGGAAGCCCGTTGTGGAAGCGTTTCGCAATCGATTCGGCGTGGACATAACGCGCGAGTCGTTCGACAGGGGCGCCTGGAGGGAACTGCGCGGGGAATATTTCGATCTGTTTCTGAAGGACGCATCCGAACTGATCCGGTCTCGAGGAAAGGAAACATGGATCCACCTCACGGCATATCCAAGTATGGACCGGGAGCCACGGCAGCCGAGCCTGTCTCAGATATACTGGAACTGGCGAAGATGGATGACGGAAGGCTGGGTTGACGTCGTGAATTTCAAGAGGTTTCAGGCAAGAAACCTCTCACCCGGGCAGCAGGAGGAAATCGACCGTTTCTATCGAACGGCGTTGAATTTCTGCAGTGAACTTGGACTGCGAACGGCCTACACGCCCAATCCGAGATTCGAGGGCATGCGCGAGGAGGATTTCGTCGACATGGAAATGCGGACGATCCGCAGTATCGCCGGAGACGGTTTCGAAGTCTACAATTTCTATGAAGGTTGCACGTATATTCGCCTGACCGAAAACGGCTTCAAAGTCAGCGCGAACCGATTGTGGCGAGAGGTCCTGGAATGGAACCGGAAGGCGGGCCTCCCGCCGCGTCCGTAACTGCTCCTGCGCGATGGCGTTCGTCATCGCCCAAGAGCCGGGGAAGGTTGAGCCATGCCGAAACAAGCAATCGACGTGGGATCCGGAAAGCAATTGTTCGTGGATTCGAAGTTCGTCGAATCCAGCGCGGGTATCACATTTGTCATGAATCCGCCTTATCAGGCTGACGAACCGGTACTGATGCCCGACGAAACATGGGAACGGCGCCCCGGAGCAAGTTACGGGATCTACAGCAGCATTCTCAAGGAAGTGGACGGGAGGATTCGCGCCTGGTATCACGTTCGCATCGGCAACTACCGGTCCGGCCGGGACGAAGCCCACGTCGGGTACGCCGAGTCTGCCGACGGCATCCACTTTACCAAGCCGGTCCTGAATCTCTTCGAATCCGGCGGAACAACGCGGAATAATATCGTC
The DNA here is from genome assembly GCA_012271065.1 of Candidatus Latescibacterota bacterium. The sequence goes on along the minus strand of JAAXHE010000359.1, from coordinate 5,902 downwards.
ATCCCGGGCAAAATCGGGGGAAGTTCCGTCTGGATCGATCCTCACGCGGAACCTGAATTCCGCTACAGGAACCAGGCGAAGGTGTATTCGCCGCCCGAGGTATGGGGCCACCTGCACATGCACGGATCGCCTGACGGGATTCACTGGAAACTCGCTAGCGACATCCGGCTGAGCCGCGGCGGGTGGGATACGCAATCCATCGTCTTCTGGGACCCGCCGGTGGGGCGCTACGCGATGTACACCCGGCACTGGTTTGCGCAGCGGCACGGCACCGCCCCGGGCAATCTCAACTACCGCACGGTTCGCAGGCTGGAGTCCGATGATTTGCGTGAATGGGGCAATCAGCGAATCGTCATGCGGCCCGACGACGCGGACATGGACACCTATGAAACGCCTTCTCCCCTTTGCCCCGAAGGACCGGAAAAACCTTACGGACGGGTACCGGTGGACTATTACGGCGCGTTGGTATTCAAATATCCGGACCCCGACGGCGTGTATATCATGCTGGCCAACGCAAACTGGTACTGGTACGACCGGGAGCCGATTGTCACCGTCGTGCGGGACGATATGGGGGTCCCGCGGGAAGAAACACAGAGAATCTACGGCCCCAGTCGTTTCGACGCCCGGCTGTCCGTCAGCCGGGACGGCACCGACTTTCAGCGATGCGGCGGCCGCCGGGCCTTCCTGAAGCCCGGCAGTGAGGGCAGCTTCTCTTCTCGAATGGTGTGGGCGATGCCGCATCCCGTACCGATGGGGGACGAGTTGTGGATCTATTACAGTGGGAACAACAGGGATCACGACGGCATTGTCGATCCCGCCGCGGGGAGGCATCTCAGCGGAATCGGCCGGGCCGTTATGCGCCTGGACGGGTTCGTATCGGTGGATGCCGGCTACGGCGGCGGCGAGCTTGTCACACCGCCGATTCGGTTTGAGGGGACGCAGCTGGAGTTGAATCTGGATACCGGAGGTGGTGGTTCCGTCAGGGTGGAGTTGCAGGATGATCTCGGCCGGCCGATCGGGAATTTCGCCGAAACGGACGCGTCCTATCTCTGCGGCAATTCTGTGCGGATGCCCGCGCGATGGCGCGGTGGAACGAACGTCGGCGAACTGTCAGGAAGGTCGATCAGGATACGCTTCGTCATGCGAGACTGCAAGCTGTATGCGTTTCAGTTCACGGCGCCCGGGTGATTCCGGCAGCGCCTCTGCAAATCGCGTTGTTAACGTGCGAGTCCCTGCCGCTTGTGCGTTCGGGCGAGCGACGCCCGTATGAAGGCCGGACAGCCACGGGAGGATGAAATGGCCGGTTACAACGTTGAAATCAGGACGGTCGGACCCGTCCTGGTGGCCTCCATGCGCGAATCCATTCCGGACTTCGGCGCCATCGGTTCGTCCATGAACCGTATGTACAATGAGGTCGTCTCGTATATCGGGGAACAGAACGGGAACATCGTCGGGCGGGGAATCACAATCTGGCACGATTCCCTGGACGCGGAGGCGGCGCTGCCGGTTGACAAACCCCTGCCGGGTGGAGACCGCGTCGGGGTACGGGAGTTGCCGGGTGGCGAAATGGCGTGCCTGGTTCACCACGGCCCTTTCGACGGGTTCCGCGGCGCGTACGAGGCCTTACGACATTGGATCCGGGAAAACGGTTATCGGATTTCCGGACCCGGCCGGGAAGTCTACCTGAAGTTCGCGCCCGATGGAAATCCAGAGGACTTTGTGACCGAAATCCGGTTTCCCGTCGCATCGTTATTAGGACATCCCGGCGTGTCTTTCGAGTAGTGCCTTGCTCTTCACCACGCCCTCGTGGTCGTCGGTCCTGCCCTCGTATTCAATGCCGTAGGGGTTGTCATAGCCCGCTTCCTTCAGGATCCCGATGGCGGCGGCGCAGTCGATTTCCCGCGACTCACCGTCCGCGGAGAAGCTGAGGAATTTCGCGTGGGTGGCCCAGGTGTACGGGGCGACCCTCTTCAGGTTTTCCAGCTTGTCGTCGTCCGGCGGCCAGTTGAGGAAATCGGCGAGGACGCGGCAGTAGTCGCTTCCGACGGCTTCCATGACGCGCAGGATGTTGTCCGCCGATACCGATACGCCACCGTGATTCTCCATCAGCAGCCGGATGCCCGCCTGGGCGCAAAGTTCCGTGAGTTCGCCAAAGCTCTCGATACACTGTCGAATATGGGTTTCGGTGACCGGTTCGCCCCCGCCGGGGCCGCTGTTGGCCCGAAACGCGTTGCAGTCCAGCGCCAGGCAGGCATCGATCCATTTCTTGTGGTTGTCAACGGCCAGTTTTCGGTCCGTTTCGTCTGCCGACGCAAGGTCTCCATGGCCGTCTACCGCGACATTCAGGAGCCGAACGCCCGAATCCCGTGCGCGTTGACGCAGTTCGACGAGAAACCCGGCGGCCAGTTGACTCGCAGCGGGGTTGCCCGGGTCGGCGTAGTCGAAGAACGGGCTGTTGAGTTCCAGCAGACGAATGTCGAATTCTTCAACGGCAAGAGCGGGAAAGTCGAGGAGACGCAAGGGGTTCTCGGAATCCCTGAACCGCCGGTGAATACTCCAGCCCGCGAGTGAAATCTCCATGGGGTTGCCTCCGTCGTTGAATCGGGTTTGCACTTGCTTTTGCAGTGGCACGGGAATATAATAACCCGCCGTATGCTTTGCCAGCGCTTCCGGCTCGTTCGTGACGAGCCGCAGCACCGGGATGGGTAGCGCCATAGGTCGGATTTCGAAGAATTCCCGGATGCCCCGTCAGAGCGATCTTCCTCATCCGCGTCGTTCGTCGCCCCCGCTATTGAAAGGACATCCATTGAAAGGCATGGTTACCGCGCCGCAGCCGCTGGCGGTGGATGCCGGGGTCAAGGTTCTGGCCGATGGCGGGAACGCCGTCGACGCGGCCGTGGCGGCGGCATTCGTCCAGATGGTGACAACGCCGCGCAGCTGTGGCGTCGGCGGCTTCGGGATGATGTACATCCATACGCCTGAAACGGATACGATTCTGGACTTCCACGGCAAGGCGGGAGCACGGGTCCGACCCGATATGTGGGAGCATGAAATCGTCCGGGAGAACACCACGGGATACGGATATACGCTTCAAGGGCAGGTCAACGAAGTCGGATACCGCTCGGTAACGACACCCGGTACGGTCGCGGGTCTCCACAAGGCCCAGACGGACTTCGGGACAATGCCGTGGCGGGAGGTGCTCCAGCCGGGCATCGCGGTCGCATCCCGCGGATACGAGGTGACCCGTGCGACGGCGGCCGCCTGGAAGCGGGTACCCGCTCCTGAAACCACTCCGTGGATAACGGTAGCTGCGTCGCCCCACGAGGGCGGGGGCGAGCTGATCGCCAACCCGGATATGGCCAGGACGTTTTCGGTGCTGGCCGAGGGCGGCGCCGAGGTATTCTATCGCGGGGATATTGCGGGGACGATAGCCGAAGATATGGAGCGGGGCGGGGGGTTTGTTGCGCTGGAAGACCTGAACCGGTACGAGGTGACGGTAACCTCGCCGCTGGTCTCACAGTACAGGGAATTTGCGGTCGCATCCAACCAGCCTCCCGGCGGGGGGTTGACGATTCTGCAGACGCTAAGGATCCTCGAGGGATACAACCTTTCGGATATGGCCCACCATTCGGCGGAATACGTGTATACCGTGTCGATGGCAATGAAGGCTGCATGGGCAGACCGGGCGAGTCTGATCGGAGACCCCGCATTTGTGGACGTTCCGGTGGAGGACCTCTTGTGCGATGAACGCGCAGCGTCCTGGCGGCGGCGCATCGATGCCCGGGAAGAGATCACGATCCCGCGATGGCACCCCCAGGAGCCGCCCTGTACCACGCATATCTCCGTAGTGGACCCATGGCGCAACGTGGTGGGGCTCACCCACTCGCTGGGATCGGGCTCGGATGTGATCACGCCGGGATTGGGTTTCATGTACAATAACTGCATGAACTGCTTCAATCCGTTGCCCGGGCAGGCGAATTCGATCGAACCGGGCAAGTCGAGAACGACGGGTATGGCGCCGACGCTGGTGAAAGCGGGTGACCAGCCCTTCTTCACCGTGGGTGCGCCCGGGGGTACGCGGATTGTAACCGGGATTCTGCACGCCATTCTGAACGTGATCGACCACGGAATGTCGGCCACCGAGGCGATCGCGGCCCCCAGGTTCGATTGTCAGAGCGACGTGATCGTCGCCCACTCCAGAATCGCGCCTTCCGTCTGCGAGGGCGTCAGGGCGATGGGCCACGAAGTCCAATCGCTGCTGGACGGCTACGGCGGGATTGCGTCGGTTCACGGCATCATTCTCGATCCGGATACGGGAACCCTCGACGGGGGAGCCGATCCGGGTTCCCCCGGAATGGCGATGGCCGTAATCTGAGTGTTCGAAGGGACAGGTGTTGGCAGAATCCCGATAATACCGGGCTCACTCACAGTCCGGTATAAGCAACCCCTGCATTTGCTCCCCCTCTCCCGCGGGAGAGGGGGCCGGGGGGAGACGTCTCGCTCGCGTCCGATGACCTTGAATAACCTGGAAATCGCGACGTCAAGTCGCCATTACTCATTTGCATAGATTCGATTCAACATGTCAGAAAGTTGACGAGTCAAGGTTAACTGTCCTCAATCACGCAGGTCAACCTGAAGTCTTCCGGCAAAACAACAGCCAAAACCCGGAAAGGAAAAAGATGTTCGAAACGCTGGAGATGGCGCCCGCGGACCCGATTCTGGGATTGACCGCGGCATACAACGAAGACACCAGCCCTGATCGAATCAACCTCGGCGTGGGTGTCTACAAGGACGGCGACGGCAACACGCCGGTTTTCAACTCTGTGAAGGAAGCGGAAGCCCGGATCCTGGACGGTCAGACCACGAAAGACTATCTGCCGATTTCGGGCGGGCCTGAATATGCGGCGGCTGTACAGGCCCTGTTGTTCGGCCCGGAACACGAAATCGTCACCGGAAAGAGGGCGGCGACGGTTCACGCGCCTGGGGGGACCGGCGGACTTCGCGTTGCGGGCGATTTCATACACAAGCTGTATCCGCATGCGAGACTCTGGCTGAGCGATCCGACCTGGGCGAACCATCCAAATATCTACAATCACGCCGGGGTGGCCGTTGAGACGTATCCTTATTTCAAGAAGGAGACGAACGATCTCGATTTCGACACAATGCGCGATGCACTGAAGTCCGTTCCCAAAGGAGATGTCGTCCTTTTGCACGGCTGTTGTCACAACCCCACGGGGATCGATCCCACGCCCGGACAATGGGAGGAGATCGCAGACGTGGCCGGCGCGCGCGGCTGGATTCCTCTGGTGGACTTTGCCTATCATGGGCTCGGGGACGGCCTCGAACAGGACAGACGGGGATTGATGGCGTTCTGCCGATCGGACATCGAGTTGATGGTGTCAAGTTCGTTTTCGAAGAATTTCGGCCTTTACAACGAGCGTGTCGGCGCGCTTACTCTCGTTGCATCCTCTCCCGAGGCGGCAAGCGCGTTGATGAGTCAGGTGATGATCTGTATCCGGGCGAACTATTCGAATCCGCCGGCCCACGGCGCGGCCATCGTGACGGAGGTACTCAACGACTCAGGACTTCGTCTGCAATGGGAGGGCGAAGTGGCTGAGATGAGGAACCGGATCAACCGCATGAGGGCGTTATTCGTGGATACCCTGGAGCGGAAGGGGGTACGTCGTGATTTTTCCTTTATCGCCCGGCAGCGGGGGATGTTCTCCTTCTCGGGACTGGACAGCCGGCAGGTGGACGCCCTGCGGGAGGAATACGCAATCTATATGGTGGGTTCAGGGCGGATAAACGTCGCGGGTATCACCGAGGCGAACGTCGACTATCTCTGCGAATCGATCGCCGCCGTGCTTCGGCAATCGTAATACTAGTACCCTTTGACGGCTAA